>CAYPWW010000065.1:0-13623 GCA_964414555.1 uncultured Algimonas sp. | reverse complement strand
GAAGGTAATTTTATCTGATGCATAGTCGCCCGCGATCACATCGAGGATTTGATACTCTGCGTCGAAACGTTCATCCATGCGCATATGAGTCACTATCTCGCCTGTTTTAGGATCGACTTCTTCGAAAAACGACTCTTGTTCTATCTTTTCAAGGGAGATTTTTGTCCCGACAAAGGCTATAGTTTGCGGGTTAATCTCTTCATCGGAGGCTGCCTCCTGCGCAGCGCCCACGCCAAATGCGCATAGCGCCGCAAACCCAATGGTTATTGAAATCCGTCTCATCTCTCCCCTATAGCACACCAAACCTCCCCACGGAAATCCGCCCATGACCGACCCTCTTTTTGCGCCTCTCACCTTGCCTTGTGGCGCGGTGGTTCAGAACCGTTTGGCAAAGGCCGCGATGGAAGAAAACATGGCCGAGGACGGACAAGTGCCGGGGCGCGCATTGATCAATCTTTACACGGCGTGGTCCAATGCGGCAGCGTCCGCTGATGCCGGACCGGGCATTATCTTGTCTGGCAATGTCATGGTCGATCCCACCGCGATGACGGGACCGGGTGGCGTTGTGTTGGAGGCGGGAACGCTGGGCGAAGTAGATACGCGCAAACAGTTCGAAACTTGGGCCAAATCTGGCCAAGCCGGTGGCTCAAAATTCGTCATGCAGATCAGCCATCCCGGACGGCAGATCTTCGCCAATATGGGCGTAGAGCCTGTGTCGGCCTCGGCCACAAAAGTCACGCTGGACGGCATGGCAGACAAGATGTTCGTACCTGCCCGCGCGCTGAGCGTAGACGAAATTCGCGGGATCATCCGCCGCTTTGCCGAGACGGCTCTGGCCGCGCAGGCGGCCGGGTTTGACGGTGTGCAAATCCATGGGGCGCATGGCTATCTGGTCGCGCAATTCCTCTCGCCGCTGACCAATCTTCGCGAGGATGACTGGGGCGGGAGTCTGGAAAACCGCGCGCGGCTGTTGCTTGAAATCGTGCGGGCCATTCGGGATCGCGTTGACGCGAGCTTTATCGTCGGCATCAAACTCAATAGTGCGGATTTCCAACGCGGCGGCTTTGACATCGCGGACAGCGAACAAGTCGTCCGCTGGCTGAATGATGAGGCTGTGGATTTTGTCGAGATTTCGGGCGGCAGCTATGAAAGCTCGGCCATGATGGGCCAGTCTGAAGATGGCCGCCTTGAGAAATCCTTGCAAAGCTCGACCGAAAAACGCGAGCTATTCTTCTTTGATTTCGCCAAGCAGATCAGCGCCGTCGCGACGATGCCCCTGATGGTGACAGGCGGCGTCACGCGACGCGCAACTGCCGATAATGCACTGGCGGAAGCGGGCGTCGATATGGTCGGAATTGGCCGCGCCATGGCCTATAACCCGCAGCTCGTTGCGGACTGGCGCGAAGGCTCAACAGCACCCATCACAATCGGGCGGGCGAATTGGAAAGACAAAGGCTTTGCCGCGCTGGCCGGCATGGCGATGACGAAGCAACAGCTGTACCGCCTCGGTGATGGCAAACCGATCAAGCGCAAGCAAAACGCCCTGCTGACCTTGCTGGGTCAGCAAATGAAAACAAGTAAACTGACGAAACGGTATCGGGCATGGCTGGATCAAAAGACGTCATAATTCGCACAGATCGTTTGGCCCTCTCACCTTGGACCGAGTCCGATCGGGAAACCTTGATTGCAATGTATGCCGATCTGGGGGCGAGCCGAGATTTTGGCCGCCCTTTGCGTCGCGAAGAGGCGGAACCGACGTTTGAGAAATATCTCGCCGCCTTCCCTGAGTTGGGTTTTACGCGTTGGAAGGTGTCACTGCACGATGGGACATTCATTGGAACGAATGGCGTGATGCGGCAGGTCGATCACCAAGCGCTGGGAACACATGATGAGATTGGCTGGCGGATGTTGCCAGAATTTTGGGGACACGGCTATGCGACCGAAGCCGCGCGCGCATCTTTGGACGATGCTCAGACGCGATGCGGATTGCGCGGGCTGATTACCTATACGGCGCCAGATAACCTCGCTTCGCAAGCGGTGATGGAACGGCTCGGATATGTCCGCGCGCCAGAGCAGGATTTTAAGGCCGTCTATGAAACGACAGGCCCATGGGAGGGTTGGGTCTGGACTGTCCCAGACCCAACCTAAGCCTTAAAACGCTGTGCCGCCCTTCAGCTGCTTCCCGCGATAGATCAGCAGGAACAGTGAGGCGAGCCAGACACCGCACGCCATGATGAATAACAGCGGCCCTTCGGAGAGGATCGTTGTGTTATCCGCACTCCATTCGACGGGCGTATTGACGCCCAGCGGCGTGAACAGGTGGAACACAATCGCCCCGCTCATGACGCCCAGCGAGATCAACGCGCCCAGGAACTGTGAGCGTGCCAGATTGCGCGGCTGTTTCATAAAGAAAAAGATCGCAGGGAGAACAAGCACCAATAGGCTCGCCGCTAGCTCTGCCAATCCAATCGCCCAAGGCCCTGCCGGATAGAACAGACCAATGCCCGACCAATCGCGCAAGGTTGTAAAGATATGTTCTGGCGTCGGATGGCCCGTGAATTTGAACCGCAGTGAGTCCACGAAGATAATTGTGATGTAGGCGGCCGCAGCCCAGGTCAGAACCTTGATAAATTTAGTCATTATGCATTTCCTCTCTCTAGCAACTTTATTGACCGCATGGTTTAAAACGTCAAGCGTTTCATATCTAGCGGCGCATCACAAAAACTTGAGGGGTCTGATGTAGGGCGATTATAGCCGCCCTATTCGAAGTTAAGTTAAAGCCCGATGCTCCGGTAATGCAGGGCGATATCGCTGATGGCTGTGTAAAAGGCGGCTGTGCGTAAATCTTCCAGCTCTGGCTTTTCGCGCAAGGTCTCGCGAATATTACGATACGCTAAACGCATTGTGTCATCGAGGCCGGCTCGGACGAGGTCCAACTCATCCGCGCCATCGAGGAAATCATTCTTGAATTTTCGCGTGAACTTCACGCCCTGTTTTTCCAACGCCTCGATCAGTTGGCGCGAGCGGCCTTCCTCATAGCGGCGTTGCAGACGGCCAAAGCGGATTTGGTTGATGTTTTTCACCCACTCGAAATAAGACACGGTCACACCGCCCGCATTGGCATACATATCCGGGATGATGACGACGCCGCGGTCGCGCAGAATTTTGTCAGCCTTTGCCGTCACCGGACCATTGGCGGCCTCGATGATCAACTTCGTTTTGATCTCATGCGCATTGTCGAGATTAATGACGGACTCCAGCGCGGCGGGGATCAGGATGTCACATTTATCCGTCAGGGCGTCTTTATCCTGACTGACCTCGCCACCGTCGAATTCTTCCAATGGCGCGCCAGAGGACATGTGTGCTTTCAAGGCTTCGATATCCAATCCATCGCCATTTCGGACGACACCGTCGCGTTCGATGACCGTGACGATCTTGGCCTTGTCTTCTTGGCTGAGGAACAGCGCGGCGTGATATCCCACATTGCCGAGCCCCTGCACGACGATCTTTTTACCCTTGAGGTCGCCGCGCATTTTGGCGGCTTTGACATCATCCGTGTGACGGAAAAATTCTTGCAGCGCATATTGCACACCGCGCCCTGTCGCCTCTGTTCGGCCTTCAATGCCGCCCAGATGGACGGGCTTACCCGTCACACAGGCAACGGCATCGATATTGTCATTATTCAAGCGGCGGTATTCATCCGCCATCCACGCCATTTCCCGCTCGCCCGTGCCCATGTCTGGGGCCGGGACGTTTAGCGACGGATGGATCAGGTCGCGACGCGCGAGCTCAAACGTAAAGCGGCGCGTGATGCGCTCCAGCTCTTCTTCGTTCCAATCAGAGGGCCGGATCGCCAAGCCGCCTTTAGAGCCGCCAAAAGGCACATCGACCAGTGCGCACTTATAAGTCATCAGCGAGGCGAGGGCTTCAACCTCGTTCTGATTCACGCCCAACGAGTAGCGGATGCCACCTTTCACGGGCTCTTTGTGCTCGGAATGGACCGAGCGATATCCCGTAAAGGTGTGAATATCGCCGCGGAGCTTCACCCCAAACCGTACAACATAGGTCGCGTTGCAGACGCGGATTTTTTCGATCAAGCGATCAGAGATGTCCATGTAGGACGCCGCACGATTGAACATCAGCTCAACAGATTGGCGGAAGCCAAGCTCCTTGGAAGACGACGGATGGGTCATGCGCAAAATCTCCTGTCGAGCGGGCGCGAGCAAACGGTCATTTCAACCGCCCTAACCCGTTCTGACGGGCAAGTCATAACCAATTCTTACAGACAATCGGACAAGATTTGCCGACTTAACCCCAATTTAGGTTTTGCAAACCATAACCTGCCTCTGATTGATGATGGGAGCTACTATGTCTGATCAAACACCTATGGACGCGATGCCGGCCCCGAAAGCGGTGCCATGGACACCGCAGGCCGCTCCAACGCATCCTGCGCCCGTGCAGGCCGTCGCTCCTCAGCCGCAAATGGCCCCACAACCGATGATGCAAGCTCAACCTCAGATGCAGGCCCAGCCTCAGGCGGTGCCATTCCAGCCAACACCCGTTACAGCGCCAGCGCCCGTTTCTCCGCCTGCCCCACAGATGGCCGCACAACCGCAAGCCTATGCGCCTCAGCCTCAACCTCAACCTCAACCTCAACCTCAAGTGCAGGCTCAACCGCAGAGTTTTCAGCCGCAACCCGTCAGACAGCCATACATGCAACAACCGCAGATGCAACATCAGCCAGGCTTGCCGCCTATGCCGCAACAGCCCGCCGCGCCGCACATGCATCAGGCCCCTATGGCGCAGCCGCAGGATCCGCGCATGGCCCACGCCCCAACAACGCAGACAGCGCCGCAGACACCGCCAAAGGCCAAAACCAGCCTGCTCTCACGTTTCAAGAAAGCGCCTGCCGCCGCAAAAGCCGCCGTCCCAAATGCTGTCCCAGAAGCCGTCAAAGCCCCCGCTGCCATCGCTAAGCCCAACAGCAGCTTAATCAATGCCAGCTTCCTCAAAGGGCTGGCCGCTGGTCTTGTGCTGGCGCTTGCTGGCACAACGATCCTTGGCAAGTTCCTCGGCAACTCTGCCCCCGTGCAGCGCGTCTCTGCCCCCGCACAGGTCATCAGCCCTGCGCCTGTCGCAACAGCCGCCACGACATCAGAAGAGACAACCTTCCTCGATGCTGCTTTGGGAGAACAGGCTCCGCGCTAAGACTTCGTACGGCTGAGGCGTTGCAAAACGCCCTCGGCGCAGGCATGGCACGACCATGCAGCTCAATATAACCATTATTGGAACGGGCTATGTCGGATTGGTGTCCGGCGTCTGCTTTGCCGATCTCGGATATAACGTCACTTGCGTCGATATTGATGCAGAGAAGATCGCGGGGCTGAAAGCGGGACATGTTCCAATTTTTGAACCCGGCTTGGCCGAACTGGTCGCGCGCAACACACGATTAGGGAGACTTTCCTTTACGACAGATATTGCGAGCGCCGTGCCCGGTGCTGACGTGATCTTTATCGGTGTAGGCACGCCCACCCACCCTGCAGACCGATCGGCCGACCTGCGCTATGTCCACGCGGCAGCGGACGACATTGCGGCTAATCTCTCCGGATTTTCCATTGTCGTGAACAAATCCACCGTCCCCGTGGGCACAGGGGATGTTGTCGAGGCGCGGATCCGCGCCATCGCGCCAGACGCCGATTTCGCTGTTGTGTCCAACCCTGAATTCTTACGCGAAGGCGCAGCAATCGCTGATTTCAAGCGCCCCGACCGCATTATCATCGGCACGGACAACCCGCGCGCCAGACGTGTCATGCGCGCGCTTTACGGCCCGTTCTCGCTAAACGACGTACCGATCGTCTTTACGTCCCGCCGGACGGCGGAGCTGATCAAATATGCTGCCAATGCGTTTCTGGCGACGAAAATCGCCTTTATCAACGAAATCGCCGACCTGTGCGAAGCCGTCGGCGCAGATGTTGGGGATGTGTCCGATGGCATGGGGCTGGACAGCCGGATTGGTCGAAAATTCCTAAACGCAGGCCCCGGCTATGGCGGATCGTGTTTTCCCAAGGACACGCGCGCCTTGTTGGACATTGCAGAACGCGCAGGCACGTCAGCCGGCATCGTCGAACAGGTCGTCGCGTCCAATGCTGCACGTCACGCAGGCCTGGCACAACGCGTGATTGATCTCTGCGGCGGTGACGTTGCCGGCCAGACCGTTGCAGTCCTCGGCCTCGCGTTCAAACCCCAGACCGATGATATCCGCGAAACCCCAGCCATTCCCTTGATCGAGGGGCTGCAAGCGGCAGGCGCGAATATCCGTGCTTTTGATCCTGAGGCGATGCAACCCGCGCGCGAGAAACTGAAAAATGTGACCTTTTGCCAAGACGCCTATGACTGCGCAAAAAGGGCAAGTGCCCTCGTTATTGTCACGGAGTGGGAAGAGTTTCGGACTTTGGATTTCCAGCGGATCGGCGACCTCATGGACCAAAAACGCCTCGCCGATCTGCGCAATCTCTATGCGGCGGATGACCTAGCGGCCTTGGGCTATGACTATGTTGGGATTGGCAAAGGGGCAGCCCTAAAAAGCTGAAAAAATTGCCAAATCGCCGCCATTTGCCTTGATTTTCAGCGCCTGCGGCAGAGCTCGCCCGCAATAGTGTCAAAATTATCACATTCTTTATAAATGACAGCCCCGTAAGGCTTGACCATTGATTTCCGCGTCAACGTGATTAAGGGATTTTAACAATGCATCTGGGAACCTTTTGGGAGGGGACCAAAAGATGTCGAATCTACACACGAGGACAACATGAACGTCAATATTCTGAACAAGTTGCTGTTGGGGACGAGCTTGCTCGCTGCAACCGCCTATGCCGCGCCGACCTACGCGCAGACCTCCACCGACGACCAAATGGTGGAAGACACCGATGTCGAGCTACTCGAAGATCTGGTCGAAGAAGAGGAAGCGTCCAACGGTGATGAAATGATCGTCACGGGTTCACGGATCAAGCGCGATACGTTCTCTTCGATCTCGCCCCTACAGGTTATCACAACGGATCTGTCTCAGGACGTTGGCTTGTTTGACCCAGCAACACTCCTGCAAACCAGCGAAGCCGCTGGCGGTCAGCAAATTGACGGCACATTCCAGGGCTTCGTTCTAGATAACGGTCCAGGTTCACAAACACTCAACCTACGGGGCCTTGGCGCTGACCGGACTTTGCTTTTGGTCAATGGTCGTCGCGTTGCACCCGCGGGTGTTGAAGGTTCGCCTTCCAACCCATCGATCAACTTGATCCCTGGCTCCCTTGTTGAGCGTTATGACCTGCTGCTCGACGGCGCGTCCTCTGTTTACGGTTCTGACGCCGTTGCCGGTGTGGGTAACCTCGTGCTGAAGCGTGACTTTGAAGGTTTTGAAGTCTTTGCTCGCGGCAGCGTCAATGAGCAAGGCGGCGACACGGATTACACGATCTCTGGCACCTATGGTAAGAACTTTGACCGCGGCTTTATTGGCGTCGGCGCAGAATATGATTACCGCGATGACGTGCGTTTTGGCGACCGTGACTTCCTCACAGGTTGTGACACGCATTATGAAATTGACGAAGATGGTGAAATCCGTCGTCTGGGCATCTCTGACCGCCTCAATGTTGAAGACCGTACGCCGGGCGTCAGCGTTTCAAATAACGAATGTAAGATCGGCGGCATTTCTGGCCGGATCTTCCTGCCGTTTACGCGCGCTGGTTCTGTATATTTCACAGAAGGTCCAGGTAACTCCGGTATCGATGGATACAATGAATCCACCGCATTCCCTCCCGGATTTACTGGCATTGCGCCGTTTGATGTTGATGCCAATGGCGACGGCATCCGTGATGTTGACTTCCAAGACGTGAACACAAACGGTCTGTTCCCAGAAACAACCTTCATCCCAGAGCAGCACCGCTACTCTGTCATGACCTTTGGTGAGTACACATTGGAAGGCGATGCCAACCTGACGCCTTACTTCGAAGTGCTTTATAACCGCGTCGACATTTCGTCTGACACAGCGGGTAGCCCACAAGTCTTCCCAACGGTTCCAGGCGCCAACGCCTTTAACCCTTGTAACTTGGCAAACAATGATTGTGGTGCGGCAGATGCTGTCCTTCTGGGTGTGCCCGTCAATGCAGGCTTCAACCTGCCGACTGTGCCGATTTTTGCTGTCGAAGGCGATCGTGACAACTTCGACGTGACGCAAGAGCAATATCGCCTGGTCGGCGGTGTGCGCGGCGACATCCCTGGATTGAACATTGGTGAAAACTTCAATGACTGGTCCTTCGATGTTTACGGCATGTATTCGCGCTCTGATGGTTCATCTGTCCGCCGCGGTGTCCGTGAAGATAAGCTGGCCTTTGCGCTGGGTATCGACCCGACGCAAGATTTCGATGGCGACGGTATCTTTGATAACGATGGTGACGGCCTTGCTGACGACTACAACAATGGCGTTCGTTTCCCAGATACACTCACACCATGTGATGCATCTGCGCTTCAGAACCCTGGCTTCCTTCTGCCCGACGTGACTGAAGGCTGTGTGGCAGCCAACCTGTTTGCGCCTAGCCTTCTGGGATCACCTATCGGTACGTTCGCGACACAAGCTGAGACAGATTATCTGTTCGGTGAGCGGACATTCGACACCGTTTATGAGCAGACAGTGATCTCTGGCTTTGCCACAGGTAACATCTTCAAACTGCCGGCTGGTCCCGTCAGTGCCGTGATTGGTGCAGAATACCGCGAAGACGAGATTGACTCACGTCCGGACGCTATCGCGTCTCAGGGCCTGTTCTTCGGCTTCTTCTCTGACCAAGGCGCACAGGGCAAAAAGTCCATCACAGAAGCCTTTGGTGAGCTGAACGTTCCACTCGTCGCTGACAAGCCAATCTTCCGCGAATTGGAAGTGAACTTCTCGGGCCGCTTGGTTGACGAAGAGTTCTACGGCTTCGCCTCGACCTACTCGGTCAAAGGTGGCTGGCGTCCAATTAACTCGCTCTTGCTAAAGGGTTCTTACGGCACGTCATTCCGCGCGCCGAACCTGCGCGAGAACTTCCTCGGCGGATCCACTGGCTTCAACGGTGTCTTTGACCCTTGTGCTGTGCCGCAGGAAGTTATCGCGGGTGAAGCTGATCCTCGTGATCAACGTATCCTCGAGAACTGTCGCCGTGAAGGCCGTGACCCACTACGTGTTGGTATTGATCCAACACTGGGAACAACCTTCGCGAACCCGAGTGTCGAAATTTCGACCGGTGGCTCGTTCGAGCTAGAAGAAGAAACTTCCACAGCCCTCACCATTGGTGCGGCTTGGGAACAGCCTTTCTTCGACAGCTTCGACCTGAACTTGAATGTCAACTATTACGACATCAAGATCGACGGCAGCATCGTTTCGCCAAACGCTCAGTTCATCGTCAACGATTGTTACACGCGTCAAGAAACGACACGTTCGACATTCTGTGATCGGATCGGAACAGATGCCAATCCTGACTCTCGTCTGTTGATCTCGGACATTGATGCGTCCTTCATCAACCAGGATCGTGAACGCGCAACAGGTCTGGATTTCAACGCCGCCTTCGGCAAAGAGTTCAACGCCTTTGATAAAGCGATGGACTTTGGCTTTAACCTTCGCGCCAACCGCGTGTTGGAAATTTCCGATACCTTTATCGGCGATGATGGTCTCGTGAACTTCGACGATGATGTCGGCGAATTCTCGAACCCACGTTGGACCGGTCGCGGTACTGCCACACTGGACGTCGATGACTTCCGCTTCACATGGCAAGCTCGCTACATCGGAAAAGTCGCGCAAGAACCGATTGGTGTCGACGAGTTCTCTGACGCCCTGGATACACGCGGAACAGGTTTTGTCGGCAACACCTGTGACGGCAACAGCGGTACAGAGTTTGCTGGTTTCTGTCGCGACGTTGGCTTTGCCAGCGACGTCTGGACCCACACAGCCTCCATGCGCTATCGTAGCGATAGCATGACGCTTCGTGTGGGTGTGGCCAACATCTTTGACCGTAACCCACCTAGCATCGATACAGATGAAGTGTTTGGTATCTCCAACACGCCAATCGGTGCAGGCTACGACTTGGACGGGCGCGAGTTCTTCGCTTCCATCTCGAAAGCGTTCTAAAAAACCCCTTATTTCGCAGCGCACGACACGTGCGCTGCGACAAATTGCATCTAAAGCGGCTCCAACCATTTGCGTTGGGGCCGTTTTTTTTTAATGATGGAGCTAATCAGGAATACCAAAAGGACATATCATGACGTTTAAGCTCAAAGCCGCTGTCAGTCGCACCGTCTTAACAACCTGCCTCGCCCTCCCCTTGGCCGCCACAATGGTCGCAGCGACTGCTGCACCAAGTTTCGCGAAAGCCGCCGGCGCAGTGCCGATTGAAAATTGGGCGATCCGCAATGCCGTGTCGACAATCTCAGTCTCCCCAGATGGAAAGCACATCTTGGTCCTGCGCATGACGACCAAAGAGGGCGAGAACGTCATGGAGATCTTCAAAACAGATGATTTGTCCAAACCTTTGCGTCGCCTGAACGCTGACCCGATGGAAATCATCAGTGCCCGCTGGATCAGTGACGATTTGATCTTTGGTCAGGCCTGGCAAGTAAAACGCAAGCGCGTCAGAGGCCCAGAACAGGACGTTCGCTCCTACAAATCTTTTGGCTATAGCTTGGAAACAAACAAATTCTCAGAGATCAGCGGTAACTTTAATATCGTCAATGTCTTGCCGAAAGAGCCTGATACCGTCTTGGTCGCGACCAGCACAGGTAATGATGGCGGAGCGGGCGTGGATCCTTTCGCGGCCTTCCGTCCGCGGTCTTATTACCGTTTCAATCTGGAAAAAGGCACGAAAAACCTTGTTCTAAAAGGCAACCAGAAGTTCCCATCGGCCACATTCGACAATGAAGGCAATCCACGTCTGACAGGCGGGCGCGATGGTAACTCTCTGACATATTATTATCGTCAGCCCGGTGACGGAGAGTGGACAAAATTCGGCGAGTCATATGATCTCGATGATGCGAATAACCTCTACCGTGTTCTAGGGGGACTTCATGGACCCGTCGGTATGAAAGATGGTGACGACCGGACAGCCTATTTCATCGACAACCGCGGTGGCGACAAGGCCGGTCTGTGGGAAGTCGACATGATCACCGGCCAATTCAAGAAAGAATTGTTCACGCCAAAAGATGCGGATGTTCTACGCATCATGACCAGCTCCAACGCTTGGGCAGGCGAAGATAAGCTCGTCGCGGCCGTCTATTCGGGCGCCAAACGCGAGCGTCACTGGTTCGATATGGAAGAGAAGGCGCTTTACGAGGGCCTAGAGGCAAAAATCCCTCACGCCCATGAAGTGTCAATCGGCAGTCGTTCACGTGACGGAAACACAATGGTTGTGTTTAACTCTGGCCCAAAAGATCCAGGCTCATACTATCTGGTTCGTGGCGGACGTATGTCCAAATTGGGCAGCCGCAACCCGCTGGTAAAACCCTCCGATCTGTCTGATGTGGAATATATCCGCTATCCGGCCCGCGACGGGAAAATGATCCCGGGCTATGTCACCAAACCAAAAGGTCCGGGCCCGCACCCGCTGATCGTGCTGCCCCATGGTGGACCACACGTGAATGAAGTCATCGGCTATGACGAATGGGGCCAGCTGTTGGCTAATAACGGCTACATGGTGCTGCAACCACAATACCGCATGTCTGTGGGTTGGGGTCAGGAGCATTTTGATAGCGCAATGGGCCAGCATGGTTTGGCGATGCAAGACGATAAGGATGACGGCGCGAAATACCTCGTCTCAAAAGGCTGGGCAGATCCAGACCGCATGGCAATGTTCGGTTGGTCCTATGGGGGCTATGCGGCGCTTGTTGCCGCCTCGCGTCCTGACAACCTGTATCAGTGCACAATCGCGGGCGCAGCCGTCGCAGATGCGAAGAAAGTCTATCTGAAACGCTCTGGCGGATCCTCGCCTAAGCCGATCGACGAATGGGCGAGAGCCCGCGGTGGCTTTGTTGGCATCAACCCGATCGAGGAAGTCGACAAAGTCAACATTCCCGTCTTGATGGTGCATGGCGACGTCGATGCCCGCGTCCTGTATTTCAACTATGAGGACTATAAAAAGAAGATGGAAGAGGCCGGTAAAGAGGCACAGTTCCTGACGCTGAAAGGCGCGGACCACTTCTCGCGGACGCTGATGTATAATCACCAAGAGGAGTTCTACACGAAGATGTTAGACTTCCTCGAAAATGATTGCGGACCGGGCGGGCTCTAAAACGTCCAAAATCCGCAGACATGCGTAAATATAAAAGGCGGGCGCAACGGCCCGCCTTTTTTGTAGGGTTTATTGCGTATACATAAATATTATTGATTATCGATAATTTTTATGCGATAGACTTTGGACGCCTTGGGAGAATTGACATGAAGTTTCACCGCAAACACCGTCTGCTTAGCTCTGTCGCGCTCGCTATGAGTGTTTCATTGAGCTTTGCATTACCCGCCGCAGCGCAGACATCCGCGAAGACGATAGCCGCGACGACCGTCACGCCCGTTAATGCCTCCCCTGAATTTTCAAAATTCGCTCCAAAGACTTGGACGGATAAGCGCAGCCTCGATTATGGTGTCTGGGACGATATCTTGCAAAAGGTCGTCGTTGATTTCGGACCATCCTCGCGCAAGATTTATTCTCGTCCCCGCGTCCAGACCGGAACACGCGTCACAAGCGGCCATTCCTCACCTTATCGCCTAGAGGGTAGCCGCGTCGCCTTTGGCTTTTTCACGGACAACTACCGTTCCGGCCTGACCAGCTATCGCCTCGACCTAGAAGACATTGCCAATCGTATCGACATCACAAAACTGTCCCGCGACGAGCAGCTGTCCTTCTGGTTCAACCTGCACAATGTCACGCTGGTCGAACATATCGCGTTGAATTATCCAGAGCGCACACCCTCGACGATCAAAGTCGATGGCGTCCCATTGGATGACGCAAAGCTGCTCTATATACGCCAAACCCCGATGTCTTTGCGCGATATTCGCGAGAAGATCGTCTATTCGAATTGGCGCAGTCCAGAGGTCATCTATGGCTTCTGGCGCGGCGACATAGGCGGGCCCCGCCTGCCCCGTCTGGCCTATTCCTCTAATAGTTTGGAATTTTTGCTGAACGGCAATGCGAATGAATTCGTCAACGCTCTACGCGGCGCACAGGAAACCAGCGGCGCGATCAAAGTCTCTAAAGTCTATGAAGAAGCTGCGCCCTTCTTCTTCCCTAACTTCCAAGCCGATGTGACACGCCATCTGCGTCGTCATGCGGAAGAGCCGGCCAAAGCCGATTTGGACAGTGGAAAGCCCGTGAAAGTTGCCAGCTATGAGACCGATATTGCGGATCTGGGTGGCGGACGTCGCGCGGTCAATGGTCTGGCCTTGTCAGATAATCTGAATCCGGCCGAAAACGGCGGGCCGTCCAGCCTACCTGAAGATGTACAACGGCTCTTGGCCGAAGTTGGGCGCAAGCAGCAAGTGCTGAAACAGCGCGGCTATTATACGGGTCTACAACGCGGTTACGTCGTGATCGAAGATATCGAGACCGACCCGAACCTGCC
>CAYPWW010000064.1:0-13892 GCA_964414555.1 uncultured Algimonas sp. | reverse complement strand
AATGCGCTGGGCACGCTCTATAATATGGTCGGGTTTCAGACGAAGATGAAATATGGCGCGCAGGCGGATATCCTGCGCACGATCCCCGGTTTGGAAAAGGCCGTCTTTGCGCGGCTGGGCGGGATCCACCGCAATACCTTTATCAACTCACCTATTCTCTTGAACGGTCAGCTGCAGCTGAAATCGCGGCCAGACATCCGCTTTGCCGGACAGATCATGGGCGTCGAGGGCTATGTCGAAAGCGCGGCCTTTGGCCTGTTGGCGGGACGCATGGCGGCAGCGCAGGCACGCGGCGAGCGTCTCGTCCATCCGCCACGCACAACCGCGATGGGCGCACTCGTCGAACATGTAACGGGCGGCTTCATGACGGGACCGAAAGCGAAGTTCCAGCCGATGAATGTCAACTTCGGCCTGTTCCCGCCGATTGAGGGCGAGATTGTCTATCCTAAGAAAGACGGCAAACGCCGACGGGGTAAGGATAAGACGCGCTACCGCAAAAGCCTGATGGCCGCCCGCGCCCTGCGCGATATTCGTGACTGGGCAACGGACGGCGTAGAACGGAAATCTGCGGCCTAATCCGTTACAGCGATGATGAGGTTCATACGGGTCGACACCCTCCCGTCTCCGCACCATTCGAGTTGCCCATCTCTGACATAAAGCGTCGCGGTACGACCCGCCTCATCAGAACTTGTCATCACGGGGAGCGTGCGCGATTCCCTTACTTCTGTTTCAGCGGGCCGCACGACAGATTGCAATACAGGCTGCAAATCAAAGACGAACGATACGTCGCCATCGGACCATGTGACGTCAAAGCCATCTATCTTGACGAAGCCCGGCACATCATCCGAACGCCCCGAAAAAGATGTCTCGCTCAGCCAGAGGCGCTCAGGACCATAGAGCGTTGCCGGCTGCGAAATCCGGATATCCGTGGGCAACAGCTCGACATATTGGGACTGCATATTCGTATCAGCGACATCGACCAGATGCAGACGGCGAAGATAGCTACGCCATTCATCCCCATAACGCCCATAACGGGTATCTGGCACATCTGGCGTCACGGACTTTGCCTGCTTGTGATAATCATTTTTCACGAGATATTCCATCGATCCGATGAAGGCTTTGGCGGCTTCGGGATTGGCCTTGGTGGCTTCCGCAGAAAACTCGCCCAAATCAGCTTTGGCCGCTTCCGCACGGGACAACTGACTCCAGACGGAGAGCGGTTGCGCGAGGAAAGCGCAAAACATCAAACCCACCGCCGCCATTGCGGTGGGGATGCGGATATCGCGCTTCTTCGTCGGCAAGATCGCAAACCAAATTGTTTGCAAGAGTGCCCAAACAAAAACCGCCAGCAAAAACACGCGCTCTACCGTTAAGCCGTAAGCCTGCACGCGGACAAAGACAGCGATCCCCAGCAATAACGTCGCGGGCAGCATCACCCAATGCCATGCGCGGCGATAAAACCGAACAAAAGCCCCTTCGTTCAAGACCTTTGGTTCTAGCATCAGCCAGACAAGCGTGCCGACGCCAATAAAGGGCGTAACCAACCACGCGATTTCGCCTTTGGGCAAATCCCACTGAAAGATAACTTTCGCCGCATAGGCGAGGATGATCAGCGCATAAACGCTGAGCAATGGGGCCAGCATCCATGTGCCGAGAAAAGAGAGCGCCCGCGCCTCAAAGGAAAGCTCTTCGACCTCCCCCGTCGCGTCTGGCTTTGGCAAAGTGCCCAGCCAGTAAACAGGCGCCAGAAACGCCAGTCCGATGGGCAAAACGATGTCCTCGGTCAGGCGGTCAATCCGTGCACCGAACAAGACTTCTATCGCCGTCTGGATCGCGAACACACCCAAGGTGAAAATGATCGAGCCAACCGTGGCGAATATCGCGCCGGTCCAAAGCTTTTGTGTGAAGTTCCAGACGACAGGATCATCTCGGTCCCGCCGCCAGAGCCTCGCATTACCGAGAAACAAGATCGCCGCGAGGATTGCGAACCAAAAGGCAAAATCCAACCGCTCAAAGAAAATGCAAAGCCCGACGGCCAGTGCAGCAGCGAATAGCTTTATCAGAAGCGAGACACCCTTAGTCCAGCCGCGCGACTCGGCCATCAGTTGCAGATTGACGGCTAGATACCCCGCCAGCACCAACCCGCCGACGACCTCACCATCACCATAGGACGTTGTGAGGTTGTTCTGGATGAGCCAGAGCGTCAGCCCGACCATCATCAAAACTGCGACAGGGAAACGGCGTACAACCTCACCGAAATCAGGCAGGCGTCCGCCCAGCTTGTTTAAAAAATTCATCTCAAATTCTCCCCCGTAAGGTCGCCCAGAATAATGTCGCTTGTTTGGCCAGTGGACCAAAGGTCACGACATCTGTTTTTGGTGCGAGTCCTTTTGCGCGCAATCGTTTGGTAAAACCTGGCACTAGCGCCGCATAGGCCACCGCCGGAAAGGCCGAACTGTCCAAGTCTTTCACAATGGGTCTCGCCGTCGAATGTGCCGAGACCGCGGCCTCAACAAGGTCTTGATGCGACAGCTCTGATAAAATTGTGGCGTGGTAGTATTTATACCCTCGCGCCAAACCCGTTAGGCCCCAAGCCACGCCGGCGGGACTGACATCTGTTTCTGCCCCGCAAAGCTGCGCCGCGATTTGCATCAGCTGACCCGACGTTTGTTCGCAATACGCCCGTGCTTCGGCCAAATCGGCGAAGGGACGCGGATCAAGATCCCGCTCCCGCCCGTCAATCAAGCGGTCCACTGCAAAACGCGGGATATGATAGTCCCGCAGAACCCGACGCAGCGGCGTCGAAATTTCATGTGCGCGAACGCTGTCCGTCTCATAGATTTCCGCAATGGCTTCGCGCCACCACTGATACCGGATCGCTCCCATCATCGGCTCACTGACGAGCTCCGGCACTTTCGCCAGTTCATAGTGAAAGGCGTAGAGCACAAGTAAGGCATCGCGCCTTTGCGGGTCCGCCAACAACGCCGCACGGACCCGATCCGGGTCCGCTCGCTTTAGCGCATCCCGTGTTGCGGGCAGCAAAGCAATCTCACCCATGTCCTGACTCGTAAAATCCATAACTCTGCGACTTTGCGCGGGTTGAACACCCAAGGCAATCTGCTTAAGCCTTAGCACTAGTTGAACGAGACTCATCACCGCGAAAGGACGCATTATGAAACGCACACTTCTCGGGGGCGCTGTCGCGCTTCTCGCCGCAGGCACAGCCTCGGCCCACACGGACGCCCACCACCAGGACGTCGCCACGCAAATCGCCCACTGGTTCGCTAGCCCGCTGCACAGCGCTGGCACATTTGCCGCCATCGCCCTCGTCGCGATTGCTGGCACAATTTTCTATCGCCGTCGCAAGTCGTAGGAGCGCAACACATGTTACATTCCCTGATTTCAAAATTCGACGGACAGCTGGATACAGCCTCCGCCCATTGCGACATTCCTTGCGGCATTTATGACGCGCGGATCGTGACCTATTACGCTGTCTCGGCCCTGCGCCAGATGGACATTCTGCTGAGCCTGAAGGACAAAGGTTTGTCTGAAACTGGGTTTGCCATGCAGGTCGCCCGCAACACGGCCAAAAAAGAAGAAATGGCCGAAAAGTGCAAACATGAGACTCGCGTCATCTGGGGCGATTTCATGAAGCCGAAGAACCAAGAGGACATGGCCAAAGCGCATCAACTCGCTCACAGCATCATGCTGGCCGGGTCCGCGGTAAAGCAAGACCTGCACCGCGAAGACGGCGAGAAACTCGTCGAGTTGGCCAACCAGTTTGCGGAAATGTTCTGGGCTTCCAAGGGCGTGAAGACAAAGCGTGTCACGACGCCTTACGCGCCAAATGTCGAGGTCGTCGAACCCGACCTCTAGGCAGATGTTTCGCCTGATCAAAGTCGCAGGCGACTCCATGTCGCCAGCCCTTCGTGACGGTGACTATATTCTCATAAAGAAAGCCCGGTCCTTGCGGCCGGGCTTTGTCGTTGTGGCGGATCATCCCCGTCTGGGGCGAATTGTGAAGCGTGTCATGGCGCTTAACGAAAACGGCATCACATTGGCCGGGGATAATCCGTCCAGCACCGCATCCATGGAAATCGGGCCAATGCAGCCTGAGCAACTCAGAGGCCGAGCAATCCTTGCAATTACGCCGAAAGGTTTGCGGCGGCTCTAAGCCTCAACCGGCTCGCCACCCGTGTTCACACCCCGGCGCAGTTTCAGCGCTAGCAGTAAAGGCGAGGCCACGAAGATGGATGAATACGTTCCGACCAACACACCCCAGATCATCGCAAAGGAGAACCCCTTCAACGCGGCTCCGCCCAAAATATAGAGCGAGAGCAAAGCCAAGAGCGTCGTGACCGAGGTTAGGATCGTCCGCGAGAGCGTATCATTGATCGACAGGTTCAAAACCTCTGGCAGCGGCATTTTCTTGTACTTCCGCAGGTTCTCCCGAATCCGGTCATAGACGATCACCGTATCGTTCAGCGAGTAACCCACAATGGTCAGGATCGCGGCGATAATCGTCAGGTTAAATTCGATCTGCGTCAGGCTGAACACACCAATCGTCAGGATGACGTCATGGAACAAGGCGATTACCGCGCCGAGGCCGAACTGCCACTCAAATCGGAACCAGATATAGGCGAGCACCATCATCAGCGCGAGCACGACGGAGAGGATGCCCTTACGCCGTAATTCACCCGAGACTTGAGAGCCAACGACGTCAGTCTTAAGGATCGTAAATTCACCGATCTCTTCTTTCAGGCCGTCAACGGCTGCATCCAGTGCAACCTGTTGCGCGCTCTGACCTGCATCTCCTGTCTCGTCCTGCAATTGCAGGCCAATCCTGACGAACCGATGATCGGATGGGTTGCCTTCTGGAGGTTGGATACCCTGAATAGACGCCCCTGGAAAACCTAGCTCGGTGAGTTCATCTCGAATCTGCTCGAAATTAGGCTCACTGCCCGTATCGATCTCAATCACTGTACCGCCGGTAAAGTCGATGCCGTAATTCAGGCCGCGCGTTGAGAAGAGGAAGATCGACGCAATAATCGCGAGAATGGAGAGCGCCGCAGCGACCTTACGCGCGCCAATAAAGGGCACGCCGGGGGATTGCGGCAGGATGCGGACGAGGGAAATATCTTTCATCGGACCTTACCTTAAATCGGGAGCGTCTTGGGCCGCTTGCCGCGCAACCAAGTCGCAGTCAGCAGGCGGGCGAAAATAACAGCGGTGAAGACGGACATGACGATACCAATCGCCAGCGTCACGGCAAAGCCGCGCACGGGGCCAGAACCCACGAAGTAAAGCGTCACAGCCGCAATGAGCGTCGTGATGTTGGCATCCAAAATCGGAGCAAGCGAGCGCTTATAGCCCGTTTCAATCGCGCTAACCGGAGGTCTGCCATTCGCGGTTTCCTCGCGGATCCGCTCAAAGATCAGAACGTTCGCATCCACCGCCATACCAATCGTCAGGATAATCCCGGCAATTCCGGGCAAGGTGAGGGTTGAGCCAAAGAGCGACAGTGCGCCCGCGATCAGAACAATGTTCGTGCCCAAGGCAAGGTTCGCAATCGACCCAAAACGCAAGCCGTAAGAGAGCCACATAAAGAAAGCCACGCCCGTCAGACCAATGATCGAAGCAATCCGGCCAGCCCGGATCGAGTCAGCACCGAGGGACGGGTCAACCGTCCGCTGTTCGACAATCACGAGTTTCGCGGGCAAAGCACCGGAGTTCAGCAGCAGCGAGAGCTGGCGCGCGGAGTCCATCGTGAACCCGCCTTCGATAAAGCCGGAACCGCCCGTAATGGCCGAGCGGATATTCGGCGCGGTGATGATTTCCTCATCCAAGACAACGGCGAAGCGCTTACCGAGGTTCTTGGCCGTCATCTGGCCAAATTCCCGTGCGAATTGCACGTGGATCGACAAGTGCACGACGGCGCCGGAAAGCTCGGGATGCGGCCCTGCGGAGGAGTTTTTCAGGCAGTCGCCCGTAATCCGCGTCCGCTTATTCATAATCAAACCGCCGGCACCTTCACCGCGCTGGAAGGGATAGTAGACATCCCCGATACCAACACGACCCGATTCCGCGGCAAGGCGCAGAACCGTCTCGTTCGTGCTGTCGGTTTCATTGACGAGGTGGAAGGACAGGTTCGCGGATTGCTCGACCTTTTCCTTGATCTGCTGGCTGTTCGTTTCGCCCGGAATTTGTAGGAGGATACGTCGGTCACCTTCCCGCGCGATGGTCAATTCCATGACGCCTTGCGGGTCAATCCGGCGACGCAAGACACCGATAGATTTATCAATCGTCTGCGAGCGGATATATTCGATGTTTTCTGGCGTAATACGAACTTGGATCAGCTGGTCGCCTTCGCGCTCCACAGATGTCGTCTTGGCATTGTTTAGATTGGCTGGATCAATCGCTTTGGACTGCTCCTCCAGAATGACCATCGCTTTATCGGCGTCTTCGGCCGAGCGCATCCGCACATTGATCGTATCACCGTCAATTCGCACAAATTCCGCACGCAACCGATCATCAGAACGGCGCAAGCCATCCAGCACAGCGCTCCGCTCATTCGCGAGCGCTTGAGAGATCACAGAGGTCAGATCGACCTCCATCAGCATCTGCGTCCCGCCCTGTAGATCGAGGCCGAGGTTTACCGTCCGCTGGAACGCGCCGGGCATATTGTCCCGCGCGTCAGAGCTGAGTGCATTGGGGATCGCCAGCAGCAGCCCCAGCAGCACAGCGCCGAGGATCATGAAAATCTTGGGTTTGGAGAAAAACAGCATGTTCGGGTCCGGATAATGTGGTCCGGGCGACCCGAACCGCGTGTCGGTGGGCTTAGTCTTTGGCGGTGTCGTTGGCCGCAGTCGTCTTGTTGCGCACATCTGCGATCATGGACTTCACGACCTTGATGTCTGTGCCGCCGAAATTGACGGTGACTTCGTCATCCGCGACTTTTTTGACCTTACCGATCAAGCCACCGTTTGTGACGACCGTGTCATTACGCTGTATGCTTTCGAGCAAAGCGCGGTGCTTTTTGACGCGTTGGTTTTGTGGACGCAGGATCAGAAAATAAAAGATCAGGATCAGCGGGCCGAACAAGATCAGCGACTGAACCAGAGAGCCACCAGCCGAAGGCGGAGCCGCCTGCATAATAAGAGAAAATGACATAAGATCCCCGCGTCGTCAGAATTCAGCACGGGTTCGTCCCGGCCTTAGCATTACGAGGCTATATAGGCCCGCGCGTCACCATTGCAACGCGCGAACCCGTAATCGGCTGTGCTTTTGACTGCCTAATTTGCGAGACAGTGACCGCTTGGCAAGTTCAGGCGCTGTCCGGGCTGCAAGGCTGTCGGGTCTTTGATCCCATTGACCGCGATCAGATCATTCACACCCACACACACGCGGCGCGAGATGGAGTAGAGCGTATCTTTCGGCAGAACCGCATAAATGGACGACGCATTCAAACTCGCCGGTGTTGGCTCGACGATACGGCGTGTCACATATCCGTCTTGCGTCGGCGTGCTAGCAAAGATTGGCTGGATAGCCGTCGTATTCACGCTCTCAACAATAACGCCAGGAATCGTCAATGTCTGACCCAGCGACAATGTCGTAGAGGACAGGCCGTTCGCACTTTTTAGGGCAGGAACCGTCGTGTCATAGCGTTTTGAAAGATTATAGAGCGTGTCGCCCTTTGCGACCGTGTGAAACTTTGGCGAAGCCGAAGGGGCTTCAGGTGCGAAGAGCTCGATCTCATAAGACGGCGCTTCGGCTTCATAACTCTGATAGATTGGCGCTTCAGCTTCATAGGTCGAATAGGTTGGCGTCGAATATGTCGTCGCGCTCTCATACGTCTCATATGTCACCGTCGTTGCGGGGGTGACGATTGTGTCAGATGTCGCATAACCCACACCATTTGCGGACTGATAGGCGCGGATACGATCAGCTTCACGCAGAAGCGCCTGATACTGCTCATCCGTCAGATCATTTGCGCTGAAGTGCTGGGCTTTCACGACGCCGTTTTCGTCATACTCAATGGGGGCTGTCACAAGCTGATCAAATGACGGCGTGACAGGCTCAACAACGACCGTGCGAGAGTCTTGTGCCAAAGCTGGGGATGCCATCATTGTAGCAGCCACTGAAAGAAGAAGAATTTTGCGCATGATTGTTCCCATCGCGAGGTGTTCCATTCGCGATAGTGTGAACCAACGTGATTAATGAAACGCTAAGCGGAGTCAGGCTTTGTGGGTTCGTTCATCTCCGGTTTAGGTCGCGCTAAAACGGCGACAGAGATGATCGAAATTTCGTAAAGCCCGTAAATCGCTGCACCCAGAATGAACTGGGTGATGGGATCGGGCGGCGTGGCAAAGGCGGCAAACACGGCAATGCCGAGCACGGCATATTTGCGCTTCTCCCGCAGGCCCTTGGCTGTGACGATCCCAACGCGCCCCAAGAGCGAGAGGATCACGGGCAGTTGGAACGCCAATCCAAATGCCAAGAACAATGTCATAGACAGTGAGAGATAATCGCTAATCTTCGTCATCAGATCGATCCGCTCACCATCCGTCACGCTTTGCTGGTTCAGCGCAAATTCCATGACGAAGGGAAAGACATAGACGAAGACCATCCCTGCCCCCAGCACGAAGAGAAGCGGCGATAGGATCAGATAGGGCAAAAACGCCCCACGCTCTGACTTGTAAAGACCCGGCGCAACGAAGCGGTAGAGCTGATAAGCGATGACGGGAAAGGCGATGATGACGCCGCCGAAGAGTGCGATTTTCATTTTGACAAAAAACGTCTCCAACGGATGCGTCGCAATCAGACCAAGATCCAGCGGCTCCATCCCGCCGAGCACCAGCTTCTCATTATACTTCTCCAAGGCCACCCGAAACGGGCGCATTAGAAAGGCGATGATCTCTTTCAGAAACGGCGCGCAGATGATGCAGCCAACGGCCAGCGCGAGGCACATTTTGATCAGCCGCGACCTCAACTCTAGCAGATGGTCCAGCAGCGGGGCTTCGCTCTCCGCAATATCGTCTTGTTCGATCCGCGCGGTCATGAGGCGTCAGGCGTTTTGGGGTCAGGCGTATGCGGCGAAGACAAATCGCTCGCCTCGCGCAGCTCTGTGTCTAGCTCGCGCATCTCACCGTCGAGGTCTGCATCCCAACTGTCGAGGCGTTTGAGTTGTTCGATTTCCTTGCGAATAGCGGCGACTTCGCCGTCCGCATCCATATCGTCAAAGGCTGTCTTGAATTCATTGCCCATGGCACGGATTTGCGCGACCCAACCACCAACCGTGCGCATGACGCGCGGCAGGTCCTTGGGGCCCACAACGATGATGGCCAGCAGCGCCAGCACCATCATTTCCATAAATCCAATAGAGGGTAGCATGGGCGAAACGCCCTCGTTTACAGGCGCTTAGCGCTTTTTCTTGACTTTGATATCTTCGGCTTTGGGCGGCGTGACGTCCAGCGCATCTTCCGATGCGTCTTTGATGTCTTCCACGCCATCTTTCAGGCCCTTCTTAAAGGATGTGATACCCTTGCCCATGTCACCCATGATGGAGGACAGCTTGCCCCGTCCGCCGAAAATCAGCAGCACGATCAGCGCGATAATAAGTAGGCCGGACCAGTGGCATGTCGGATCATCCTTCGTTTCTTGGTAACAAGATAGAGCGCACCCTACCCCGCCGCAACCCGCCAATATCACGCAGGCCTTAAATCAGCTTAAACGTCTTCGTCATCCTCACCGAGGAAGTCCTCAAAGAATGCAGGCTCTGGCGTATCGTCCAGCGGGTCTTCATCAAGATCGAGATCATCCGCCATAACAGGTTCGGGCATCTCAAAATCTTTCGGCAATCGCGGATCGAGCAAACCTGCCGCACGCAGATCATCCCGCCCAGGTAGGTCGGCAATCGTTTCCAAATTGAAATGCGCCAAAAATCCTGTCGTTGTGCCATAGGTCACAGGCCGTCCCGGTGTCCGGCGGCGTCCCCGCAGGCGTAGCCAGCCCAGTTCCATCAGCACATCCAACGTGCCTTTGGAGACAGCCACACCGCGCACGTCCTCAATCTCGGCACGAGTCACCGGTTGATGATAGGCGACGATGGCGAGGGTTTCCAAGGCGGCATTGGACAGCTTGCGCCGCGCCTCTTTCACATCCGTCAGATGCTCGGACAGGTCTGGCGCCGTTTGGAAGCGCCAACGATCCGCCACATGGACGAGGTTCACGCCTCGACCTTCAAAGTCTTTCACAAGACGCGCCAGCAACGCGCCAACGTCTGCGCCCTCTGGCAAGCGATCCCGCAGGGTTTCCATATCAATCGGCTCAACCGCCGCAAACAGCAGGGCTTCGAGTAAGCGCAAATCGGCCTCGACATCACCGCCCGTATTGAGGCGTTCTGTCAGGTCAATAACATCGGCTTCGATCCCGGCGCTGGCGCGGTTGATACGATCAGACGTGCTCATGTTGCTTCCTTATCCCGGCCCCGCAGATAGATCGGCGCAAAGGCCTTCATCTGCCGCATTTCAATTTCGCCCAATTTCGCCAACTCTAAGCCCGCCAGCAAAGAGCTCGCACGGACGGATTGCTGTGGCACGCCGTCTTGGCCGATCTCTGCACCGTCAGGCAAAAGGCCGTCTAGCGACACCCAATTTTCCGTGTTGATGCCCGTGGCTTTCAACGCGCGGCGCAAACGGCTGCGCGCATCGTCGAGGCTCATTACCCGCGGCTTTGGTAGCTTATGGTTCTGGATCGCCGTACGCGAACGAGTCGTGCCATAAGCGCTGAGCAGATCATATATCTCTGCCTCAAAGATCGGAGACGTCCGCG
The DNA here is from genome assembly GCA_964414555.1 of uncultured Algimonas sp. GTDB lineage: Bacteria > Pseudomonadota > Alphaproteobacteria > Caulobacterales > Maricaulaceae > Litorimonas. The sequence goes on along the minus strand of CAYPWW010000064.1, from coordinate 3,062 downwards.
ACCGCAAGCCTTCAGGCGCGCCGCGCGGATGGATCGTCTCGCCCGTTTGTGGCAGGCGCATCAGCCCATCGACGGCGCGGCGCATCGCTTCCAAACGTTCCAGCCGGAATGCCAGATGCGCGGCCATTTCCTCGACCTCTGGGACATCGATATTGCCGCTGAGATCGGGGATGATGAGCTTGGATTTGATATAGGCCAGCCACGCCGCCATGACGAGATAATCGGCTGCCAACTCAATCCGCAAATCCTGTGCGTTTTTGATAAAGGCAATATATTGCTCGGCCAATTCAAGGATCGACAGCCGCGCCAGATCGACCTTTTGCTTGCGCGCCAATTCCAACAAGAGATGCAGCGGACCCTCATAGCCGTCCATATCGAGAACGAGGCTCTCGCCCTCCTCGGCTGCGTCTTTTGCCGCCGTGAATTGCAGATCTTCTTGGAAGTCCTCACTCATGCGACGGCGCTCGCGAGAAGTGCATCAAATTCCGCCTCGGCTGCAACGCGGTCAAAATCTGTGATGTGATCGGTGCAGTTCTGCGCGATCTCTGCACGTTCCAAAGCACGCCCTGATAGCGGCTGTGCGCCTTTGACGACATTGACACTATCCGCCAACTTGCCCGAGCATTGCAGTGCGATGTCACACCCTGCCGCCAGCGCGCGTTCTGTCTTGCGGGTCAGATTTCCGCTCAACGCTTTCATGTCCAGATCATCACTCATCAACAACCCGTCATATCCGATCGCCGCGCGGATCAACTCCGTCAAAGATTTCCGAGAGACCGTTACCGCAGAGCGTGAGTTATGGGTGTAGACCGCATGGGCTGTCATCGCCATCGGTGCATCGCTCAAACGCCGAAACGGCAAGAAGTCGCTGGCCTCTAATGTCGCGCGATTTGCTTTGATTTTGGGCAGGCTCTTGTGACTATCCACGGTGGCACGACCATGCCCCGGGATGTGTTTGATGACAGGTGCAACACCGCCGGCCATCAAACCTGCGATAACGGCGTGGCCCATTTCGATGATATGTTCTGTTGTCGCCCCCAACGCACGGTCAGAAATAATCGGATCTGCATCTGGCTGGGGTAGGTCCAAGACGGGCGCGCAATCCGCCGTAATACCTGCGGCGCGCAGATCATCCGCGATCAAGCGATAGCCGAGATAGCCCGCCCGCAGGCCTTTGGCTTTATTCTGACGGTAAAGCGCCGCGTAGCGATCTCCAGATGGAAAGTCACGCCAGTGGTTGCGCTTTAGTCGTTGAACACGCCCGCCCTCTTGATCGACAAAGACCAGCGTGTCGCGTCCCATCGCGTCGCGGATATCACCGGTTAAACGGCGAAGCTGTTCCGGGCTTTCGACATTCCGTGAAAAGAGGATCACGCCCCACGGGTTCGCATCACGCAGGAAAGCCCGCTCAGTCGCATGTAGGGTCGGTCCAGAGAGACCCAGAATACACGCCAGCGGGCTCGTCATCTCTACCGCCGTGTCACAATGCAGTCTTGGCCAGCGGCTTTGAACCGTTGACAGAGATCAGATGCAGCAGATTTATCCGCCAAGCCAGACACACGCGCGCGGTAGTAAATGCCCTTGGCATCCAGATCGACGCGCTTCACGTCAGACTGAAGCTCTGACAGCAATGACGGGAATTTACGCTGCAACCGCGCATAGGTCGCATCGGCCTCGGACTGTGAGCGCAGCGAGGCGATTTGAACGACATAATCAGAATAACCTGTCGCGACAGCCGAAGACGGTGCGGTGGGGCGCGGTGTCGGCGTCCTCACGGGACGCGTGGTAGGAACGGGCACAGGCTCAACCGTTGTAACAACCGGGTCGGGCGCGTTGATGACAGGGCGTTCCACGCTGATGGGATTTTCAGGCAGAGGCTGCGGCGTGGCTGCGGCGTCTGGCGATTGGCCGTCCATGACCTCAAAGACGACTTTGTCTTGGTTGGGCGTCTGCGCACCGCCCGCGTCTTTTGGCGGGACTTTGAACGGTGTGTTGTCAGCCGTGATACGGGGCGGATCAGAACGGTCACGGACACCGGGCTGATAGAGTTTCAGCACAACAAAAGCGATCAACAGCAAAAGCCCCGCAAAAATCGCGAGTTTCGTTAGGCCGTTCATACCCTCGGTCTCGCGCACGTCGAACGGCTCGATCCGCTCCACTGGAACGGAGCCTTCGGCAGAAAACTCATTCGGCATGGCCGGGTTGGGTTGGGGCTGATCAGTCATCGAAAGGCACTCTTATTGTACAAGTATGATTAACGCGAATCGGTGCCCGGTAACAGGTCTGGACACAGATATAGCCACATCTTGGCGCAGAGACCTTAAGAAACTTGTTTAAGACAGGCTTACAAATAACCGGTGGGCTGGAAAAGCTTGCGATATTCCGAAATGGCGAAAGCATCCGTCATCGAGGCGATATGGTCACAGACGACTCGCGCGGTGACAAAGGTCTCTGGCCCGTCCGTTTGCGCAAAGAGCCCTGGCGGCAGTTGGTCCGGTTCTTGGATGAAGAGGTTAAACAGGCTGCTGACGACGCGACCCGCCGTGCTCATCATCCGATTGACCTTGTAATGATTATACATGTTCGCATGCAGGAATGCGCGTAAGGGCTTCTCTTTCTTACGGAAATCCTCGCTGAATGCGACAACAGCGTGATCCAGATGGCGGATATCATCCGCACTCTTTGGGTCAGCTGCATCCAGCCGACGGCGCGTCTCGGCCAGCACATCGGCGACCATATAGCCGATCATATCGCGCACAGCTTCATGGATCAGGCGGTCTTCACCGAGATCAGGATAGCGGCGACGGACATCGGCGAACATTTCGCCGACAAAGGGGATTTGCGTGACTTGTTCGACGGTGAACAACCCCGCCCGCAAACCATCATCCAGATCATGATTATTATAGGCGATGTCATCGGCCAGCGCCGCGACTTGTGCCTCGGGTCCAGCAAAGGTCTCTAGCTCGAGGGATTGCCAATCCGAAATCGCGGTCAGCGCCCAAGGCAAACGCGCGATGTCCGACTCACGCTCAACCAACGGACCATTATGCTTGGCGATCCCT
>CAYPWW010000063.1:0-13937 GCA_964414555.1 uncultured Algimonas sp. | reverse complement strand
GCGCGATCCAGCATTTGGCCGGGATGAAAGATTCCAAAGTCATCGCCGCGATCAACAAAGACGAAGACGCGCCGATCTTTCAGGTCGCAGATTACGGCCTCGTCGCGGACCTGTTCAAGGCTCTGCCGGAACTGGAAGCTGAGCTGGAAAAAGCTGGCTATTAATTCCCAGCCAATTTTGAAACACCCAACCCCGCCGCAAAACGGCGGGGTTTTTTCATGGGTTATACAATCAAATCTGTTCTTACGTATATTCGCCGAAGACCGACACATACGCTATCGGGTGGTGGCGCTTTAGGTCTTTAGCAATCCGATTTCGATCAACCGTTCGTGCAAATAATCCCCCGCCGTGATTGGCGTTTCTTCCAAGCCCGTTTTCGCGACACAGGCGGGCAATGGGTCGATCAGGAAATCTTGATTAGGGTGGAGGAAGAATGGCGCAGAGTAGCGCGGGAACTTCGCCCGTTCTGGCGACGGGTTCAGCACGCGATGCGTCGTCGACGGCAGATAGCCGGCCGTCAGTCGCGCGAGCATATCGCCGGAATTAATGACGACTGCGCCCTTTGGGGCATTGATATCGATCCATTGGCCCGAGCTATGTTTGACTTGCAGTCCCGCTTCTTCGGCCCCCAGCAAGAGCGTGATCAGGTTGATGTCTTCGTGAGCGGCGGCGCGAACCGATCCTGCGGGCGGGGGCGTGGATTGGGCGGGATAATGCAGCAGGCGCAAAATGGAATTCCCGCTGTCGACCTTATCATCAAAATACGCCATCGGCAGATCAAGATATAGCGCCACTGCGCGGAGCAGATCCGCCCCAAAACTGTCGAGGGCTTCGAAGAGATTGCGGGTCGAGCTGTCAAATTCTGGCAGCTCTGCAACGCCCGGCGTCTCTTTCATCGTCGCGCGATAGGGTGAGTCTGCGTCCAGCGCGCGGCCCGTATGCCAGAATTCCTTGAAGTCGGAAATCTCCCGACCCTTGGCATTTTCAGTTCCAATCGGAGAGTAGCCGCGCTGATGCCCATTGTCCGGATCGGCATATTGGCGCTTTGTTTCAGGGGCCAAGCCGAAGAAGGCTTTCGTCTGCGCATTGGCCAAGTCGATCGTGGCTTGGGGGATTGTATGGTCAGAGACAACGGCAAAGCCCGTCTCGACAAAACTATCGCCAAAGGCACGAACAAAAGCGGCGCGGTCACTCTGCCAAAGATCATAGCTGACGGGGGTGATGGAGATATTGGACATCTTTCCAATATCTGCCGAGTCCCCGCGGGGGGCAATGGGGTTCAGCGTGAGTGGCGTCACAAAATCCACATTTATGTTGGGACGGACAGGCTGACAGCAATCATCGGGCCGAGCGAGAGGTTCTCAGATGTGCGGACAGCCGCCTTGACCGGCAAGAGATAGGCCTTGTGTTCATTGCTGGGAAACAGAGAGGTTTGCCACGTCGTCTCGCCGATACGGACGCTGACCCTAACCGTGCGAAAGCCCCGCGCGAGATGTTTCGTAAAGGCTTTGATATCCGCGCTGATCTCTTGCGGTAGGGTGATGAAATGCCAGCTGCCCTTGCCGGTCCATTCCCACATCGGTGCCTCAAATTCGAAATCTAGATCAATCATAGAAGCGAAGATGGCAGCTGACAGGCGTGGCGGCAAATGCTTGCACAGATGGCGGGGTCGCTTAACAAGGTCGCATGGCCAATTACCGCATGTATAATAACATCAACCCGCTACCGCCGCGCTTGCCCACGACGCAGTTCTGGGGCTTGGTGTTTATCATCTGGATGGTGTTGCAGTTTCCGATTGCGCGGATTCCGATCCAGTTTCTCTCGACCTGGGCGCATGAGCTGGGTCACGGGCTGGGCGCATTAATGACGGGTGGTAGCTTTCTAAAGCTGACAGTGTTTCCGAATTTTTCAGGTGTCGCCCTGACCGGAACATCGAATGATTTCCAACGCGCGATGGTAATTTTCGTCGGCCTGCTGGGACCAAGTCTTTTAGGGGTTTTGATGATTTTTCTGACGCGCGCGCTCAATGCCTACCGTCTTGCAATTCTCGGATTGGCGGCGTTGCTGGCGCTCTCCCTCATCTGGGCGGCGGACACTTTCACGGTTGTAACCTTAATCGGTGGAGCCGTGATTTTGGGAGGATTAGCGTGGAAACTGCCACATCTGGCAACGCTTTATCTGGCGCATATTATTGCCATTGCATTGTGCTTGAACGCGCTGACGGGGTTCGGATATTTCTTTATCGGCAATGCCGAAATTGCCGGTAGCCTCTATCGCTCAGACACAGGGGTTCTGTCCGACGTGATCGGTGGCCCCTATTGGATGTGGGGCGGGTTGATGGTTGTGCTGTCAGTAATAATTTTAGTCGGAGGCGTCTGGTTTAGCGACCGGATCGCCCAAGGTAGCTCACTTCGAAGAAGGTGAGCCAAACAATCTGCGCCAGAGACCCTTCGCGCGCGTACCGCCAGCTTCCAAACTCTCGCCCACATCGCGGGCTGCATCTTCGACACGATCACCGACGGCGTCCAAGGTTGGGTCAATGCGAGCGGCTTTCCAGCGTCGGATCGCCCGCCAAATTGTGAACCAAATCCCGAGAAGAAGAATAATCAATACGATATTAAACCAAGGGATCAGAAAAACATCCGGCCCAGAAACGCGCTTGATCGAGGTCGCATTCGGGAAAATCGAGAAGAGTTTTATGCGCCAGCCATAGTGACGAACCGCAACCCATTGATCATCCGTTTTGGCAAGGCTCTGCGCCTGAGCTGTCACGTCGCCGCTGTCAAATTTGAAATAGGGAGGGAATCCCCAACCCGTATCCTCATTCCGATAGACACGGGTTTTCCCGTTGGGGAATTCCGCGTTGATAAATCTAACGTCGCGTGTGGCTTCTGCATTAGTGCCAATATCAGCGCGATCCCAAAAAGGTGCACCTTTATCCACGTCGATCCGTTTGACCTCTGTGCCGACGATCCGCACCACATCTCTAGACGGCAAGAAATAATTCAGAAAAATCGCCGCAATGACGAATAAAATAAAGGCCGGTATGTGTTTTAAGAATCCCATGGCTTTCCCTTACGTATATTGCGCTAAATAAATTAATCCCGCAGCCAAAATGCCTGGGATCACATAGATCCCAATAAGCAACTTCGGCTTGTAGCTGCGCAGGTAGGTTTTCATCCCACGGGCAACGAAATCTTCATTCGTGTCAGTAATTTGTTTTAACTCGGACTGGGTTTTAAATTCCGCGCGGAGTCTCGCCCGTTCGCGGGCACGTCCGGTAAAACTCAACACCGCATAGATGAGCGTTAGAACGAGAAAGATCAGGATAATGTTTCGGATGAGTGGAATCATGATTACCTCCGCTTGCGCCGCGGTCGACGATCATCGTCGTCATCGCGCTTCCAGCCATCGTTCTTTTTCTTTCGACGCTTCTTTTTCTCTGGAGGCCCCCAAGGGCTCTCATAGCGTTCGCGCGGCTTTGCTTTTTGTTTCGGCCGGACCGGCGGGGCTGGCGGTTCATCCATAGCGGGCTCATCTCCGAACAGGGCCTCGCGCGCGCCCGCCTTATCCATCGCATATTCCTGTTGCAGAAAGCGGACAACGAAATCTTGTTTCGTATTCGACCATCCTTGGTAAGCTTCATAAAAAAGCGGTTTATGACAAATAAATAATTGCCGGAAATCCAATCGAGAGAGGTCAGAGAGCAGCATATTGACGAGATCACGATCGCGATGCTGGCTCCCGCGTAATGCATAGAAAAATGCTGGATGCTTCGGTCCCATCTTCGGCACGCGCCCACCTAGAGACGCCCAACGCCAGACCTCCATCAACCCAGTAAATTCAGATGGCAAATCATTGGCATAGCGGCGTTCTAGTGCACGCATATTCTGACGCGACAGGCCGGAAAGATCATGCCCAGAATCCGCCGCCGTGGAGACAACGATAAAATCCATTTTCTGACGAATAATCAACGCAGAAGATTGGTTCGGGCGCTGGACAATTAATTGCGATAAACCTTCATCGCGGAGCCAGTTCGCGATCCCTTCGCGGTCATCAAACGTCAGCACCTGATCAATGTTCAATGCATCCAAACCCTCAACTGTCTCGCGCGCAATGACTGTTGGCGTTTGCGCATCGCGGAAAACATAAGCCCCTCCGAAATGCGAGGTGAAAAAATTCCCCTGCGCATAGACTTTCGCTTCCAGTTTGACAGGATTGCGTTGGATATTGCCCGTGCGCTTGGCTAGCTCGATCATCTCGGAAATCAAGACATCGTCCCACCACGCATCATCTTCGTGTAGGAAGCGATCAATCCGTCCGGTTAGTTCCTGCGCCTCAGCGACATGGGATTGGGTCGTATCCGCAGTGACTTCGATCCGATTGATATCCAGTAAGTCGGCCGGTTCGTCGATCTCAAACACCGAATTCATCAACTCCCCCGCCACGGCTTCGCGGGCCGTAAGGGCAAATAGCTGGTCTTCATTATCGAGAATATATTGCCGCAAAATCGAGCGCGACGTCGAGAATTGCGAGTTCAGCAGCGGCGCAGTTTTCTGATCCGTCGACAGCAGGATAAACATCTGATTGCAGCCCTTGGGATTCAGATACAGCTCATCCCCCAACTCATGCGCGATCTCTGGCGAGGCCCCGACAATATCAATATGAAATTCTCTCAGCGCCGTCGTCTTACCCGTCAGATGCTCCAGCGCACGATTATAGCGCTCGACCATAGCCGGAGAGGCCACCTCATAGAGGTTCCCAAACATCAGCCCAGCTTTGACGAGGCGCATCATTTAGTTAATTACCTTTCGAAGAAAGATATCGCTTCTTCGCTTCTTCTTGGCGTCCAAAGTCGCGCACCATGTTCTCAATCGCAATTTCATCGGATTTATCGGCGTAGCGGAATTCTGAGTCGGCGTAGCGGTTGATTTCTTGGATGACCATGTCGACCGTGATTTCTTGGGACAGGTCGGCGATCATTTTGCGTTTGGTGTCATAGTCCTTACGCAGGAAAAGTTCTGGATTTTCCATCCATTCGTCTGGCAGTTCGAAATCCATGGCGCGGACTTTCACCGCGTCGGTGATGTTCTTGATCGCACGTCCCGTGAAGCGGGGGTCGGCTTCTTGGATACCTTTGAGGTATGTGCCGAGCTTGGCGATGGTATCGAGCTTACCCGTCGATTTTTTGACGGCATCGAAGACAACTTGCAGACCTTCTTCTTTCGGGCGGGCGTAGCTATCATAGCTGGCGGCGACGGCTTTTTCGATTTGCTGTGCAGCGAAGAGATCGTGTTTTCCGACGGGGATGTGGTGGTTCTTGCCCATGAGCAAGTGCAGGATGTCGATGTAGTCTTCACGGCTCTGTGGCCCGTCGACGAGGAAGCGCGCGGCGGCGCGTTGGCGCAAGGCGTCATCGACATTTTCGGGATAGTTGGAGAACATACCAAAGGTGCAATTCCCGCGCACGACAGTATTCGCGCCAGCGAAACTTTCCATCAGGACGGCGGTTATTTCCAGCTGTCCAGCCGAGGATTGGCGGTCGCCGCGCTTGCCTGCCAGCTGATCAATATCATCGATCGTGCCAAAGCCAATGACATTGGGGTCGATGATCTGATTGATAAAAGCTTTCGCGTTTTGCGCGGACTTGCCCTGATAGCTGTCGATGCTGTCTGTCGACAGATTAGCATAGCGAAAGGCATATCCCGCCGTATTACAGTAATCCGAAATCAGACCCGCCATCATTTGGATCAACGTCGTCTTGCCCGTCCCGGGTGCGCCGTCCCCCATGAACGTGAAGATAAACCCACCCAGATCGGCAAAGGGATTTAACTTCCGCTCAAAGTCATAAGCCATCAGCATCTTAGAGAGCTTCATCGACTGATATTTCGCGATGTGGTTGCCGACGACTTCATGCGGCTTTTTGAAGGTCATCGTCAGCTTGGACGACTTCGCACGGGTGGCGGGTTCAAACCCGCGAATATCAAAATCATCGGCTTCGACGCGGTATGCAACCGCCGTAAAGGCCTCAAGCCGAGGCAGGTTCGCGGCGCGGGTAGCGGCCTTATCCATCAGTTGTTCAAGGAAAGCCGTGACCGCTGGAATTAATTTATCTTCGCTATCCGCAAATGTCGCGAGATCTTGGTCCAGCTCCCATAACGCGCCGGTTAACGCGAGTTGCGGATTATCGGTCAGAACTTCTTCGACGTCGCCGACATCCACGGAAAGCTCGGATGTGTCGTGTAGCGTCGACAGAAGAAAACTCGCCATGTTGGCAAAAACATGAAGCGCTATGACGGAGCCTGCGGCGAGGCCTTCGTTAAATTCCGCCTGTTTGCCAGACAGGAGTTTGCCCTGAAGATTGGCCTTCATCAGAGCGGATAAACCCGTCGCATCAGCATAGAGATCAACGACAGCCAAAGAGGTCGCCAGAGCACGGCGCAGGGCGTGTAAAACGCCCGCCTGTAACGGGCTCATCAACGCATCATCTGCGTCGCAGGCCTCGACCCGAGCGATGATATGCACGCCCTCGGCCTTCGCCGTGGAGGCCGTCACGAGACCCGGCGTTGTCGACCGAAAACGGCGACGTGATTTGCCGATGCCGGGAGATTTTGGCGCGGCTGGAGCCGCAATATCCCGCGCTGTGGCGAGGCGAGGTGTGTGGTCAAATCCGTCCAGCATGGCTTGCGCGGCCGGCGTCTTTTCAACAATCGCGCTTTCACGAATTTCCATTAAATCAGAAGCATTAGACATTTAATTCAAAACCCTATGCGTAACTTAAAATCTTGGCGTTCTGCCCGACAACATATTTTCTGACGCCAGCGAAGGCGTCCGCGTGGCTTTCCTCCATCACCTGATAGGCGCGGTGCGGCAGGATCAGCGCGCGGGAAATATCCGATGCGCCGTCGAGTTTTCCGGACAAAGCGAAAGGATCGAGTTTGAACACCTGTCGCGGCGCCTGTTTGAACAGGCCGACTTTTTGCCATTTCTGTCCGTCCGAGACGAGCGTTTCTAGCGTCCACGCGAGCGCCCAATCCAAGCCAGCTTCACCGCTTGCTTCGGCCAGAACGTCGCGAATAGGCCCGCGTTGTTCGGTAAAGGCATGACTGTGCATCGGGCCCAGATGAAAGCGTCGAAGGGATTTCGGGTGCAAGTCGTCAAAGTCTTCATCAAAGCCTTTGGCAATGGTCAGGAGCTTTAGCTCTGAGAGCGACTGGCTCATCAATGCATCCTGCACACGCGGCCAACGCCGCTCATCATGGGGCAAAGCGCGGTTGGAGCTGTCGTCCACCACCATCAAATATACGACGGGTAGGTTCGTTTTTGAATCATAGGCCGCCCAGTGAATGATATAGCGGCGTTTACGCTGCTCTAGGTCCTTGCCGACCCAAACGATTTGCGGATGGTTTTGCGACAGGAACAGCGTCTCATTGACGAGCGTTTCGTAATAAATCCGTTGCGCCAACGCATATTGTAGCGTTGTCGGCGCGGAACGTTCCGTCAGGATATGATTGACCATATCTTTCTTGATCCGGTCTTGATCCGGCAAGCTACGCAAATGTTTTTGCGCTTGGGTGGCATCCGCGGCGAGTTGCAGGATTTCAGAGAACACTGGAAAGCCGGACTCAGTCTTATCAATACTCATTTTGCCCGAATCTGGCGCGCGGTTCGTCATGAGATATTTATAGGACAACGCGGTGAAGCTGTTGTTCAGATCACCGAGATACTGGCCCAGAATATCACCTTCCGCGCGGCTGAGCTGCCGCTCTTGCACGGAGAGTTCCGCAACGGCGCGCAAGTGGCCGATGATGCGTTCGAACTTGGCAAAATACCGCCGCGTGGCCCGCGCACTTTCTAGTACGCGGTGAGTGTACATCAGGTCCATGCGACTAGCCTACAGAGCTTTCCCCATAGGCATTGGCGTCATGTTGAGCGACGATTTTCTCGAAGCGGCGGGCGAAACGCTCGTCCGCTTTGGCTTTTTCTTCCAGCACTTTGCGGGCAAAGACGATGTGGTCCTCATGGGCTTCCATCATCTCGGCCATTTTGGAATTTGTCGCAGCCCCAATAGCGGCCATGGCAACTTGGGCCTCTTTGTCGGTCGCAACGCCAATCTCATTAATCTTATGCGCAACGTCTTGTTGCTGAGCGGTCTTCAAGGACTTGCTCAGCGCATCATAAAGCACGACGCGTTGTTTCGTATCCGTAGACAGCTTGTTCAACAGCACCATCTGCGTGGCGATCTGGTTCTGGAGGCTGTCCATCCAAGTCTTGCCCTTCTCGATATAGCGCTCGAGGGTTTGGCTCTCGGATAGCTTAACCTGCTCCAGCTGGGCCAGCTCATTGTGGCGCGAGTTCACAGTCGCTAGCTCAGCTTCTAATTTGGCGCGCTCTTTTGGAGCCGTGACGACGGCGAGCTTGCCTTCCAGCTCGATAATCTGCGGGTCCAGCGCTTGCAGCTCGCCCTTGATTTGCTCCAGCGTTGTGACAGCGGCTTCGCGGTCGGCGAGCGTTTGTTGCAAATTGCCTTCGACCTGATTTTTATGGCGGCCCAGCTCGTTCAGCTGGTCCTGCAACATGGCTTGGATCGTATTGGATTTCGCGATCAGATCTTGCAACTTGTCTTCGATCGTTGCCGCCCGGATGCGTTCTTGGCGCAAGCTCTCGGCGCGTTGTTTCGAAAATATTCCAACAAATTTTTCCCAGCCTGTGCGCGAACGCAGGCCATCAAAATCCTTGGAGAACCCGGCCGTCACATCGTCGAGACCCATAATCAGCTCGGCGATATTGGCGTTCATCAAATCGGAATGCGCGTGAACATCGTCCAGCGAGGCATTTTCGATATCCATCGTGATATCTGTACCCTGGCTCATCTTGGACCGGGCCGTGTCGATCCGCGCGCTAAGCTCAGCAATTTTGCTCTGCGCTTGCGCGACCTCTTTTTTGGATTGTTCGATCTGCGTTTCAAAATTCGACATGGTGACATCCTCCCTTACGTCCGCGTGTTATACACCCTTAGACGTAAGGTGTCCCTTATCGTTTTTCAATAAGTTGATATCTGATTTTCGCGAAAATGGTAGGATTTGGTGGAGCCTAGGGGAGTCGAACCCCTGACCTCTTGCATGCCATGCAAGCGCTCTACCAGCTGAGCTAAGGCCCCGATCCAATCGGGCGAGCCATGAGGGCTCGATTAAGTGGCGCCGTTTACCGCCCGACCCTCGACTTTGCAAGGGGGTAGGAAGGCGCTTGGCCAGCGCGAAACGCGCCAACTCTTTATCAGTTTAAAGGGCCGAAATTAGATTTCGATTTCCTCATCATCAGCGTCATCATTGCCGGTGGGTGGGAGTGTATCATCGTCGTCGTCAGACACGAGCGCCGCATCTTCGTCTTCGTCCTCATCCGTCGAGAAACCGTCAAAGTCTGGCTTTTCTGCGTCGTCATCGCCGTCGCTACCGCCGGAAATGAGGGCGGCGTCGTCACCGTCCAGCTCTAGCTCTTTTGCAGCCTGCTCTTCTTCGTCAATATCTTCTTCATCGACCTCTGCGGCTTCAACTTCGTCCTCATCATCTTCCTGATCGGCTTTTGTTGTTTGTGGGCGCAAGGGTGCCGTCGGCAGCACGGGCGCATTGTCCAGCTCAGCCGGATCGAAGCTATTTTGACACATCGGACAGACGGCTGGCGTCTTGGCGAGGTCATAAAACTTCGCTTCGCACTCGGGGCAGACACGCTTTGTGCCCAGATCGACCTTTGCCATGGCGGTTTCCTTGTCAGATTCAGTCAGTGGTTCCTTGGCAAAACGCTTGCGAAGGGTGCGAGGATTTGCGAGACCCGCGCCTCTTAGCGCTTGGTCTATTCGAGTCAATAGCTTGCGCCATACCGAAGGAAATCACCAGCGCCGAATGACCCGATCTAGTTCTAAATCTGCGCCCCTGACCGGCAAAGTCCGCGCACCCGGTGATAAGTCGATTTCTCATCGATCATTGATCTTTGGCGCATTGGCCGAAGGCACGACGCAGGTGACGGGTTTGCTGGAGGGCGCAGACATCCTCTCCACGGCCAGCGTCATGCGATCGCTTGGCGCGAAAATTACTCAGACGGGTCCCGGCGCGTACAGCATCGAGGGCGTCGGCGAGGCCGGCCTGCACACGCCCAATGTCGATCTGGATTGCGGCAATGCAGGAACAGGTGTGCGTCTGATCATGGGGGCCTGCGCAGGTTATCCGATCCGCGCGACCTTTACGGGCGATGCGTCTTTGTCGTCGCGCCCAATGAACCGTATTCTTGACCCCCTGGGCGAAATGGGCGTTAGCGCGCACGCCGCAGAAGGCGGCCGCTTGCCCGTGGCACTAGAAAGTGACGGCGAACTGAGACCTCTCACCTACACACCCCCCGTCGCGTCAGCACAGGTGAAATCCGCTGTTCTGCTGGCAGGTATCAATACACGCGGGCTGACGAGCGTGCATGAACCCATCCCGACCCGCGATCATACTGAAAATATGCTCCGCGCCTTTGGGGCGAAAGTGGACGTGATCGAACGGGCTGGCGCGAAAACAGTAAAACTCGACGGACCTGTGCATTTGCGCGCGACGAATATTGATGTGCCGGGCGACCCGTCTTCGGCTGCCTTTGCAATCGTTGCGGCCCTGATCGTGCCCGGCTCGGATGTCATTGTTGAAAACGTCATGATGAACCCAACGCGTACGGGATTGTTCGATTGCCTGACAGAAATGGGTGGTCACGTGCGGCCAGATAACTTCCGGAAATCTGGCGGAGAAGTCATCGCTGACATTCATGTGCGTCATTCCAAACTTCACGGCATTACCGTCCCGCCGGAACGCGCGGCCTCTATGATCGATGAATATCCCATACTGGCTGTGGCTGCGGCCAATGCCACGGGCACAACCATCATGGATGATATTGAAGAATTGCGTGTTAAAGAGAGCGACCGCATCCGCGCGACCCATGACCTTCTTAAAGCCAATGGCGTTAGCGTCGAGGAATTGCCAAATGGTCTGCGTGTTACCGGTGGCCCCGTCGCGGGCGGCGGCACTGTGACAACGCATCACGATCACCGCATCGCGATGAGCGCCTTGATCCTCGGCTTGATTGCGGACGCCCCCGTTAGCATTGACGATGCCGCCATGATCGCGACGAGCTTCCCAACATTCTTTGACATGTTCACAGACCTCGGCGCGGTATTCATATGACAGTTATCGCCATTGACGGAACGTTTGCGTCCGGCAAGGGCACGCTGGGCAAGGGCTTGGCGGCGCATTACGACTTGCCTTATCTCGATACGGGCAAACTCTACCGCGCGACAGCCAAGCGGGTTTTGGATGCCGGCGGCGATGTCGCAAATCCCGATGACGGCGAACGCGCCGCAAAAGCGTTGCGCGCAGAAGACCTCTCGGACCCCATTCTAAAATCCGGCCCCATTGGCGCGGCAGCGTCTAAAGTCTCTGTCCATCCGCCCGTCCGCGCGGCACTGCTGGCATTTCAGCGCGACTTTGCGGCCAAGGGCGGCGTGCTGGATGGCCGCGATATTGGCACGGTCATTTGCCCCGATGCCGATGTGAAACTTTACGTCACGGCCAGCGCCGAAATCCGTGCCATGCGCCGCCATGCGGAGCTGAGCGGCTACGGCGAAACGCATACGCTGGACGACGTGCTGGCCCAATTAATTGAGCGCGATACGCGGGACAGCACCCGCGCGACGGCTCCGCTGAAACCCGCAGAAGACGCACATCTTTTGGATACAACAGAGCTTGGCATCGAAGACGCTTTGGCTGCGGCGATCCGAATATGCGATGCGATTCTCGGCTAGCTATCATCCGCGGAAGGTTCGAGAATAACCTCATACTCGACGGTTTCTTGCACGGCACCAGGTTTGGCTTGAATGACAACATTTCCAGCCTGCAACACGCCGTCGCGATAATAGAGCATCTCCGCCGATGTACCGGGACGAACCAATCCGACGGCGTAACGAAGGTCTGAGCTGTTGCGAATTTCACGACCCGCGAAAACTGTGACGACATCATCCAACTGCAATCCGGCGGCTGAACCCGCGCCGCCCGCCGTGACCTCCACGATCAGCGCGCCGTCCAGTGTCGGCACATCCAGATCCACTTGGCGGTCCTGCGTGACGGGCGAAATCATGACACCTAACGCGCCGCGCGAAACGGCGCCATAGGTTTCCAACTGTGCCGCAATCGCGCGAAATGTGTGAGCCGGAATGGCAAACCCAATGCCAGAGCTACCCCGTTCGCGCGCGACGATAGCGGAATTTATCCCAATTAATTCTCCTGCAGAATTGACCAGCGCCCCACCTGAATTTCCGGGATTGATAGACGCATCCGTCTGGATCAAATCGGAATAGCCCAGCGGATCATCAGAGCTGCGTCCCAGCGCGGAGACAATTCCCGTCGTCACAGTCTGCGAAAGGCCAAAGGGATTACCAACCGCAATGACAAGGTCCCCCACCTGCAAATCATCAGACATCGAGACGTCGACCGCTTGCAGGTTCGGCGCATCGACTTGCAACAAGGCTAAATCCGTCGCCGCATCGCGACCCAAGACAATCGCTTCATAGCGGCGACGGTCATGCAAAACGACAATGATAGAGGTTGACCCATCAATGACATGATCGTTCGTCAGCACATGCCCGCGAGCAGCATCAATAATCACGCCAGACCCTATCCCGCCCAGCGTCGTGCCATCCGCCTCTTCGCGCTCGACCGTGTTGATCGACACGACACCCGGACTGACGCGCGAAATCGTTGGCGCCATGGTGAAGACATTTCGGGCGCTATCAAAGCTGAGAATATTTTCGGGCGCGGATTGCGCGAAGGCAGGGGTGGATAAAAACGCGAGGGTGAGTGTGAGGGGTATGAGGCGCAAAGGGGGCTCCGGGTCTGGCTGGCGGGGGACGCAACAGGACCTTATTGCGCAATGTTATAACCCTGCACAAAGGGACGGATTGCGCAATCGCCAAGGCAGACATATGGACAAGGTTTAATTCCGCACGATTTACTCGACAAACGGACACGCCCTACCACACTCAATCGGGACGCATCATTAGCCTACACCCAAGAGACCGAGGCAGCTAAAACGCAGTGAAGGTAGTGAAGATCAATCGTCTTCGAGCGTCGCGGCGGCGGCCTCTGTCAGATCGAAATTGTGATAGACATTATTGACGTCGTCCAGGTCTTCGAGTGCATCTTGCAGTTTCATCACCGCCTTCGCCGCATCCGGATTATCGATGTCATTCTGGGCTTTCCAGACGAGGTTGACCGATTTCGCATCACCGAATTTTTCGTTCAACGCGGCCGACACTTCGCCCAGATCATCGCGCGCGGTCCAGATCGTGTGGACGGGTTCGGCTTCGTCCCATTGATCCTCTGCCGCATCATCCGTTTCGACGTCATCGGCGCCAGCTTCAATTGCGGCTTCCATCATTGTGTCTTCGTCGCAGGTCTCTAGCGGATACTCGATCTGACCAACTTGATCGAACATAAAGGCGACCGATCCGGTCTCGCCCATATTGCCGCCGTTCTTAGAAAAGGCCGTGCGAATTTCCATGGCTGAACGGTTTTTATTATCCGTGCTGGCTTCAACGATAAAGCCGATTCCAGCCGGACCAAAGCCCTCATAGCGGATATCTTCAAAATCATCGCCTTCACCGCCCGCGCCTTTATCGACGGCGCGTTGGATATTGTCCTTCGGCATGGACTGGCCTTTGGCGTTGGCGATCGCCAGCCGCAGGCGCGGGTTCATATCCGGGTCGGGGCCGCCGATTTTCGACGCAATCGCGATGTCCTTGGCCAGCTTAGAAAACAGCTTAGAGCGCAGCTTATCCTGCCGCCCTTTGCGGTGCTGAATATTTGCCCATTTGGAATGACCTGCCATGGGAATGCCTCTTATAATCCGTGGTTGAGAGC
>CAYPWW010000062.1:0-14854 GCA_964414555.1 uncultured Algimonas sp. | reverse complement strand
CGCGGGTCTTGGTAGCCTTCCACCTGACGATTTGCTCAGGCGATTTACGGCTCGTTTCACCAATGCTCAGTTTGTCACAATAGAGCTTAAATGCATCGCGTATTGTGTCCTTTGGAGGCTCTATTGTGCCTAGAACGGCTTCCATATCTATGAGCTTAGAATCGTCCCTATCGAGCGTTTTGACCCGCTCAACGACCTCCTGAATTGGTTCAATAGTTTTGAGTTTGGAAAGCGGCTTAAACTCGAATCCTACCGCCACAGCACGGCGTCTGGCCAACCTGTAACGGCACATTTCGGGAGAGTCTTCTGCACTAACTCCAACTTGTTTGGCGAGTGATGTCTCCCAATAATGCTCGTCTGCATCCATCATCGCATCCCGTCTTTCACGAGCGATTGTGAGGGAGTCTGTATTGAGGGCATGCTTCACCCTGCGACGTTTATCGATAGTGCGAAAACGGGATGGAACGCGCCGCACATAATACCAAGTGTGGCCACGCTGTTCGAGATAGTGATTTCGGCGAATGGTCATAATCCATTGTACCCCAGTCTGGACCCCAATTTGGACCCCAAATTGGGGTAAATTGGGGGGTTGCGAGAAAACGTGGGAAAAAACGCAGTCTTTCCAACGACTTAACGGTCTTAAGAATGAGAGAAATGGCGCACCGGGGAGGATTCGAACCCCCGACCCCTAGATTCGTAGTCTAGTGCTCTATCCAGCTGAGCTACCGGTGCGTGTCTTGCGTCTTAGCAAGGCGCGCCTTTAAGCGGAAAAAGCGCCGGGTCGCAAGGGGTTTTTGCGCTGCTTACAGTGCTTTGGCGTAATAGCGCACAGCCTTGTCTTGATCGGCGCAAATCCGTTCGCCAATCGGGTCAAATCCAAGGGTTTCGTGAAAACGGTGAGAGCCAGGGTTGTCGGGCCGCGTATTGACCTCGCAGCAGAGAAAACGATGCCCCCGATCACGGGCGAATCCCTCAATATCAGCGTAGAGCGCCCTTGCGTGACCGCGTCCTTGCGCGGCGGCGGCGATGATGACCCTGTCGATATAGAAGAAGTCGTCAAACCGCTGCCGCAACCAATCCATATTCTGATGATCCGGATACGCCGCATCATGGCCATAGCCGATCAAGACCCCTGCCCCCTCATCAATCTGCCGGGCGTAGTGCGCGATTTTCAAGACGCGTTGCAACTCCGTCTCATCCATCGGAGACAGCCAATGCACAAATTCCCTATTCATCGCGAGAAGGCCCGCGTGATGGCGCGGCTCTATTGAGCTAATCACTGGCGCGCCATCACACCGCGCGTCAACGCTCGCGCAACGGCTCGCGCAGCGGCAGCGCCCAAGTCAGCCAGTGCAACAGCTCCGTCGCAAGATTTTTCCCCGATAGATAAGGCGAAAAGCGTGTCCCCATCGAGCGGTGTATGGCTAGGCTGAACGGCGAGCGCGATACCATCTTGCGCCATGATGGCGAGGCGGCGCAGCTGTTTCTGGCTTAAGGCGGCATCCGTCAGGACCGCGCCGATAACGGTGGATTGTCCCGCAGCCCGCAAGAAGGCCAGTTTTGTATCTTGTGGGTTCGACCAAGCGTAATCGGCGGGTGGACGAGCGCCGCCAAATTCCGCGTCACGCTCATAAATCCAGGCATGTGGACAGCGCGTGCCCGGCAGGAAAGGTGAGCCAACAGGATTGGCCGCGATGATCGCTTGGACGCTGATGTCTCCGACGCTCTCTGTCGCGACGCCTAATCCACCGGCATAAAGACCCGCCGTGGCGCCCCAGCCAGCGCCGACTTCGCCTTCTGCGCAGGCTGTCGCTGCCGCCTCGCACGCCGCGATACCGAGGTCCCGGAAGGGTGGGGTCATTCCCCAATCCTTGTCACCGCCATTGGCATTATCGAACAAAATAGCGCTGGGTACGATCGGACTGACGGGGATGCCTTCCCGCGCGACATAGCCGATACCTTTCGCGCCCAGCCACGTCGTCACGCCATCCGCCGCGGCCAAGCCATAGACTGAGCCGCCTGACAGGACGACCGCATGGACCTGCTCGATCAGGCCGCCGTCTTGCAGCGCCATGATCTCTCGCGTGCCGGGACCACCGCCGCGCACATCAACGCTGGCCGTCGCGGGGGCATCGGGCAAAATGACGGTGACGCCAGTTTTCACCCGCGCGTCCTGAGCCTGACCGATGCGATACCCAGGTAGAAGTTTTGCTGGCATATTAAACACTGCGGAAGCGCGCCTTGTCGAAAACCTTGAGGACAGCCGCCAGATCATGCCCGCGTTTTAAGACGAGCCCGCCCGGTGCAATCACACTGAATTGTCCCTGCTTGTTTCGCAGGGCTGGAACCTTTTCGATCCGGTAAAGCGCATGTTCAGAAGCCTTGCGATAGATCGAAAACACAGCCCGATCGCGCAGAAAATCCATCGCGTAATCTTTCCAGTCGCCGCGACTGACCATCTGTCCATAGACGTTTAGGATCTGCCCAAGTTCTTTGCGGTCAAAGGCGACTTGCGACGGCCCTTTGGATGGGCTGCGCGAACTGGATGGAAATGGAACAATGTCCGTCATACGGACACAATAGCCCTGCAAATGCGCCTGACAAGACACTGTCATGGATGGGTCCGCATGGCCATGAGCCTAACGCTTTGTCACGCTTTGCCTTGATATCGCCACAATTGTGGCAGGATTTGACCGCAAAGCCTCGCCACTCAGAAGATGTCGCATGGCGGGATAACTGCTCGGGTCGGTCTTTTTACAGCCCCCCCAGCCCCCGGTTCGAATAGCCCCGTCATGCGACATCAAATAAAACGTTTCCCACGTTTGACATTCGGAACCTGTCCCTAGGTCCCGATCCCGCGGCTCCAGGTCGAATTGCGTTCAGCCCCGCAATCCGTCCAGGGGCCGCAACTTTTTGGGGGATTAGTCGACGACGACTGCGTCTAGAATTTTCGCCGTCTCGCCGTCATGGATAAGCGCCGCATAGGCGAGGCCGGGTGCAGCTTTCAAACAATGCTCGTCTGTTGCTGTCCAAGGCGCGACGTCTGTAACAACATTGGTCAAGCTCAATGTGCGCCCACCATTTTCGCCGCGGCGAACTTTGACGGATTGCTCGCCAGGTTGATAGGTGACGATGTCGGCTTGAACCGATGATCTTGCGTCTGATGAGAAGCAGATGTTCTCACCGACTCGCGTTGCGCGGAGGCCAACGCCCTCACCCGTAAGTGGCATACCGATGACATCTTTCTTGGAATAGCGCGGACTATGCGCGGCGCCACCCAGCACGATTTGCGGCGTGTAGATATTCGCAGCCCCAAAAGCGTCCCGATAATCACGTTGGCGCTGGGTAAAGCGTTTGTCGCCAAACGTATCTTTCCAGCCCAGATAATCCCAATAAGTCACACCGTAAGAGAGGACCAATGTGCCCTCTTCCTCGGCTATTTTTCCGACAAAGCGATTGGCGGGCGGGCAAGATGAACACCCCTGAGAGGTGAACAGTTCAACCACATGGGTTGGCTTGGCGGGTTCATCCGCCGCTGCAAGAAAAGGAAGCGCGAGGGTCGCGGCGATAACAAGAATTCGATGTGTCATGGATCCCTCTTAGCGAGACAAAGATGAACAGGCGACTGACAGGTCCATCACACTATGGTGAGTTATATCTTCCGATCTAAAGCGACGGCATTGGCGCGGAGTCAGGTTCACCGTCCCCGTCTATATCTGGGTTGCCATCCGCTGATAACAGCACAGCGATCCAACGCGTTGTCGGGAACTGCGCCAGAATGATCATAATAATGACGGTCAGTGGCGCAGACAAAAACGCGCCGACCCCACCCCATAGCGCGCCCCAAACCGAGAGCGCGAGGATCACGACCAACGCCGAGAGGTTCATACTGTCGCCCATCATTTTGGGCTGGATCGTATTGCCGATCACAAATTGTGCGCCGAACAAAATACCGGCCAAGATGCCGACCCGTCCAAGGCTTTCAAACTGGACGAGTGCAAACATGACTGGCAACGCCACAGCCGCTAACCCGCCGACGATCGGAATGTAGTTCAAGATGAAGATCACCAAGGCCCAGAAGAGTGCATTGTCCAAGCCTAGCGCCGTCATGCCGATGTAAGACACAACCGTTTGCATGAGCGAGATAATCGTCTGCACGGACAGATACTTCTCGATCGAGCTGCGGATGCGCTCTCCGACAAGCGAGGCCCGACGACGGCGATCCGATTCCGGGAAAAGATCATCCATCTTTTTGGGGAAGTTCTTCTGCGCCACAAACAAGAACACGACATAAAGAGCAATCAGGAAAAACTCGCCGAGGACCCCTTGCACTGTGGAGGCAAAAGCCCCCAGCCCCGCTGTGATTTTTTCGGTGATGCCAAAACGCTCATTTAAGCCTTGAAAGGACATATTTTCTTGTCCCGTCAGATTGGCAATTTTCCCAAAAATCTCACCCAGTCGCGATTCATAGCGCGGCGCATCGCGTACGACGTCACCGACCGTGTCGACAATGACGAAAATAAACCCGGTAAGAATGGCCACGACGAGTGTCACAGCGACAGTCAGGGCAAGCCAATATGGGAATTTTGAAGACAAACTATCCATCCAGCGCGCGAAGGCATCGATGATCAACCAGATGAAAATCGCCAATGCGAACGGCGCCAATAGATCGCGTGTAATATATAAAAGGCTAATCAATCCCAGCCCGGCGATAAACAGCAGGCTAGCACGAATTGTGGAATCGGGCGTGACGGTCATAGATCGTTCCTAACAGCGCGGAGTCATGCGTTCATATTGCATTGGCACGGCAGACCCCATAACAAAATTACAAATTTAGCTTCCCGGACTTTCCCCATGAAAAACGCCATCTTTGTCGGCACAGACTCAAGCGAGAAGAAACAGCACCTCCTGTTGCCGCTGGCCAATCGCCACGGTTTGATCGCGGGAGCGACGGGAACCGGTAAGACTGTGACGTTGCAAATCCTAACCGAGGGATTTTCCAAGGCTGGCGTCCCTGTCTTTGCGGCAGATGTAAAAGGCGACCTGTCGGGCCTGTCGCAGGCTGGGTCCACCGATCACAAACTGCATGACAAGCTCTTGCAACGCGCGATGAGAATCGGGCTGGGAGATTACACCTATGCCGATATGCCCACGACTTTTTGGGACCTCTACGGCACGCAAGGCCATCCCGTTCGCACAACGATTGCCGAGATGGGACCGACCCTGCTGGCGCGGCTCATGGGGCTGAATGAGACGCAGGAAGGCATTCTGACAATCTCATTCGAGCTGGCCGATGACGAAGCCATGCTGCTGTTGGATATGAAAGACCTGCGCGCACTGTTGAACCATATTAGCGACAATAAGGCCGAGATTTCGCGCCGCTATGGCAATGTGACGAGTCAGTCTGTTGCGGCAATCCAACGCAAACTCCTCAAGCTAGAGCGCGCAGGTGCAGATGAATTTTTTGCAGAACCGGCGTTAGAATTGGCGGACCTGATGCGCGTGGACGAGCAGGGGCGCGGCATTGTGAATATTTTGGCGGCAGATGAATTAATTAATTCACCAGACCTCTATTCGACGTTCCTACTTTGGCTTCTCTCCGAGTTGTTCGAAGAACTGCCGGAGGTCGGCAACCCCGACAAACCTAAAATGGTCTTCTTCTTCGACGAAGCTCACCTGCTGTTCGATGACGCACCTAAGGCGCTGATCGACAAGATCGAGCAAGTCGCGCGGCTGATCCGCTCCAAAGGCGTTGGCATCTTTTTCGTTACGCAAAACCCGATGGACATTCCGGACAGCGTATTGGGCCAGCTGGGCAATCGCATCCAACACGCTTTACGCGCGTATACGCCGAAGGAGCAAAAAGCTGTCCGCGCCGCCGCCAGCAGTTTCCGCGAAAACCCGGCTTTCGAAACAGAAGACGTCATTACGGACCTAGGCGTTGGTGAAGCACTCGTCTCGCTGCTAGACGCAAAGGGCGTGCCCGGCATTGTCGGGCGTACCATGATCCGTCCGCCCGTTTCGCGACTGGGTCCGGCGACAAAAGCGGAGCGAGAGACGATCATCGAGGCCTCCAATCTTCGCGACAAATATACCGACACAATTGACCGCGAGAGCGCCTATGAAATCCTCGGAAAAAAGGCCGAGTCCCGCGCCAAGTCAGAGGCTGAAGCCGCAGAAAAAGCGGAAAAAGAAGAGAAGGCCTCAAAACGAAAGCCAAAATCAAAATCGACTTCTCGCCGATCCAGCCGTCGGAAAAAATCGACAGGCCAAATTCTAGGACATGAGGCCAAGCTCGTTATCCGACAAATCGCCCGATCCGAAGGGCGCCGTATCCTACGCGGGATCCTCGGCGGCTTTATCCGGCGCTAGCCGGCGCGGTCGAGCCGATGACCCTCACACGTTTTGCGCCTTCCCCCACTGGATATCTCCACCGGGGTCATGCGCGAGCCGCGGCTGAGGCCTTTGGCTTTGGGCCCTGTCTTCTGAGGATTGAAGATATCGATCACACGCGGTGTCGGCCGGAATATACGTCTGCCATTTATGAAGATCTGCGCTGGTTAGGGTTTGAGTGGCCTATGCCCGTGCGGGTGCAATCCGACCATCGCGCTGAGTATGCGCGGGTCGTCGCGTATTTGATGTGCGAAGGTTTGGCCTACACATGCCCGCTAAGCCGGTCCGATTTGAAACGCGGTCAGCGGACGGCGCCAGCCCGCGCCACACCGGATCAAATCGAAAGCGTCTTACAAACCGCGGAAACCGAAAGCCCCATGCTAACCGCTGCAGTCCGCCTAAACTTAGCGGCAGTCATGAAGAATGTAAGTGAGCGCTTACTTACATATAAGGAAACAGGCACAGGCACGCCCGAAACACATGATGTAAAACCGATTTTGTACGACTGGGTAAGGTCTGATCGACCAGATCCGATTCTCGCCCGTCGCGACATCGCTTGCAGCTATATCATCGCCGCGACCCATGATGACCACGCGCAAGCGATCACGCATGTCGTGCGCGGCGCAGATTTAATCGCGGAAACGGCCCTGCAAGTGCTTTTGCAAAAGCTGATGGGGTGGACGACGCCGACCTATCACCACCATGCGCTGGTTTTGGGCGAAGATGGACGAAAGCTTAGTAAAACCGCAAAAGATGAGACGATCCGCAGCCTACGCACGGCAGGCTTGACCAAAGCGGAAGTTCTTCGCGGCGAGGTCGGGCTCGCGACCTAGCTGCAGAGGTGTTGCTTCACGACTGCACCGGCTTTGCCCATATCGACACGGCCTGCATAACCGGATTTCAGCTGCCCCATGATTTTACCCATGTCTTTTAGACATGTCGCGCCGGAGTCTTTGACCAGCCCGGCGATTACGGTTTTCATTTCGTCCTCGCTGAGAGGTTTGGGCATGAATTCACGAATAATTTCAATCTCTTCGCGTTCGCGCTCGGCCAGCTCTGGGCGACCGTTTTCTTCATAAGTCTGCGCGCTTTCTTTGCGCTGCTTGACCATTTTGGACAGTAAGGACAGGATTTCAGCCGCATCGATACCATCGCAGCGGTCTTCGGCACGCGCTGCAATATCGCGGTCTTTCACAGCAGCCGTGATGAGACGCAGAGTCGAGACACGCAGGCGGTCCTTCTCTTTCATCGCGGTTTTGATCGAGTCGTTAATGCTTTGGCGAAGCTCTGTAGCGTCACTCATAATAGGTCCTCTCGGCGTCCGTCCCCACACGCGCAACGCCTTTTTTATTTCAGACCGACGCCTCTACGCTTCTGAAGCGGTTTGGGCAAGGGGCAGGCAACAACCCGCACAATGCATAGCTGTCACGTGGCTTGGGGCTTGCGAATCCGCAAACGACGTATAAAGACTGACGAAGTTTTGCCAGCACCGCCGCCGAGACACATATGACTGACGCTTATATCCCGACACGCCCGAAAACGGCCGCCCTTGTGCTGGCCAATGGGCAGGTACTTTATGGCCAAGGGATTGGCCACATTGGATCCGCCGTGGGTGAGGTCTGTTTCAACACGGCCATGACGGGATATCAGGAAATCCTGACCGACCCGTCCTATGCTGCGCAGATCGTTTGTTTCACCTTCCCGCATGTCGGTAACACTGGCACAACACCCGAAGATGAAGAAGCCGGCTCTGCCCGTGCCGAACGCGCAGCCGTTGGTGCGATTTTCCGCGCTGCCGTCACGCCAGCGTCGAATTGGCGCTCAGAGGATGAGTTGGGCGACTGGCTAGCAAGTCGCAAAATCATCGGTTTGTCCGGCGTCGACACGCGCGCATTGACAGCATTCATCCGAGATAATGGCATGCCAAACGGCGTCATGTCCCATGCGCCAGATGGTGTTTTTGATATTCCTACTTTAGTCGCAGAAGCAAAATCTTGGGCAGGTCTGATCGGTGCGGACTTGGCGCTGGACGTCACGACATCAGAGCGCTTTGACTGGAAAGAGGCGCGCTGGGCCTATCCTGACGGACATCAAGACCTAATCGGGCTAAAGCGCGTTGTGCTGATTGATTATGGTGTAAAACGGAACATCCTGCGCAATCTTGTTAGCACAGGGCTGGCCGTGACAGTTGTTCCCGGCGAAACCTCCGCAGACGACATTCTCGCATTAAAACCTGACGGCGTTGTGCTCTCGAACGGTCCTGGCGACCCCGCTGCGACTGGCGAACATGCCTTGCCCGTTATTCGCGCACTTGTAGCTGCTGATATGCCGATGATGGGTATTTGCTTGGGCCATCAACTTTTAGCTTTAGCCCTCGGCGGACAAACGGTGAAAATGGAACAAGGGCATCACGGCGCGAACCACCCTGTGCGCGATGATCGCACTGGTAAGGTCGAGATTGTATCCATGAACCATGGGTTTGCCGTGGATGCGGACACACTGCCCGATACGGTCGAGGCGACGCATGTCTCCCTCTTTGACGGCACAAATTGCGGCATTCGCGTGAAAGGCAAGCCGATCTTTTCGGTCCAGCATCACCCCGAAGCCAGCCCCGGCCCGCAAGATAGTTTTTACATCTTCGAAGAATTTGCCGACGCGCTTTAGCCCATGCTGGATTTCATTCCCAAGCTGATCCCCGCAGTTGGTATTCTTGTTCTATGCTGTCTGAGCTATGGCCTGCTTATCTGGGTTTGGCGATGGGTTGGACGAGTAATCTACTTCAAAACGGAGAACAGAAAGAATGACTGGATGCGACCTATCTGGATGAAGACCATACCCCTCGTCGGGCTATTTGCGATTCTTCCGATCCCTTTACTGATCGCCGTTCAGATTTTGAATATTGAACGCATAAGCGATCCCATCGCATATTATTTGCAAGGGCTGATCAATCGTCCGGCAATCTACCTATTAATGCTTTTTGTTATTGGAGCAGCGCATATCGGAGTCAGCAGAATTCGCAAATCATAAGGTCGATATTTCCTAACTTAGCGTGACATCCCCATTGGCGATCAGGCTTTCCGCTGCCGCGAGAACGGCTTCCTCGGCAGGGCGCGGGATCACACCGGTTAGTGCGCTAACATAGTCATCGTCCGCGATATGGCGTGTGCCAAGGTCAGGCAGAATACCCTTCACGCGATCATCGAAGATCGCGATCAGACGCGGCAGAAAATTCGCCATGACGCGTTTCGGCAGTTTTTGCGCATTGGGGTAAACAGCCCGTAAGACGTCAGCGATTTCAAGAATATCTAGCGTGTTTGACGCCGCCATCAATCGACGACCGCCGACATCTGCCGTCATCGCTTTAATATGGATCGCGGCACAATCGCGGACATCGACGACTGGATAGGCAATCTTTGGCGCCATGGGGAAATCACCTTTGAACATCGCCTTTAAAAGCCCGAGCGACGCCCCACCATTACGATAGGGGTCAGGGCCAAAGACGACACCCGGGCAGACAGTCGTGATTTTCTCGCGCAAATTCTGAGACTCGGCATAATCCCAAACGGCCTTTTCGGCTCGCGTTTTCGAGACAGGATAAGCCGTCAGCGGCCGCCAATCAGGGTCGGACCAATCGTCCTCTTTGACGATCATCTCTGCACCACGGCCGGGTTGGCCCATCATGGCGACCATCGAAGACGTCATAATGACGCGCTCTACACTCGCGCCGAGGGCTTGCTCGACAACGCGCATCGCACCTGCGCGCGCAGCGGGGACGAGCGCTTCGCGGTCGGAGGGGGCTTCGAGCGGGAATGGCGAGGCGATATGTTGGACAAAGCGACAACCTTGAACGGCCGCTTTCCATCCGTCATCCGACTCTAAATCTGCCTCAACCAATTCAAGACGCGACACATCTGTGCCTGCCTCGGCTAAAGTGTCCACGATCCGCTGGCCTTTGATCAGATTGCGCACTGTCCCGCGCACAACATAGCCCTGTTCCAGCAAACCCACTGCAACGTGAGAGGCGATAAAGCCGGACAAGCCGGTGACGAGAACGGTATCGGTCATATCGTTTCCTTTACCTGCGGATTAGCGCAGGGAAATCTTGGTCGGACAATTCGCGTTATAAATTTCGATGGCCTCGGGCATCCAACGTTCGAAATCACTGACGCGCGTTTCGGGGCTGGGGTGGGTGCTTTGAAATTCTGGCGGTGTGGCCCCGCCGGCGGCACCCATCCGCTCCCAGAGCTTGGGCGCTTCGCGCGGATCGTAACAGGCGCGCGCGACGAGGACCAAGCCGATATAGTCAGCCTCGCTTTCGTGTTTGCGCGAGAATGGCAGGGCGTAGCCATATTGGCTAATCCCGCCAAAGACACCCATGACGGCCCGTTGTGCACCATAATCCATGCCACCTGCGCCAAGAGACACGCCCGCACCGACGATGCGCTGCATGTTCTGTTGCGCCATGCGTTCTGCGCCGTGATGCGCGAGCGCGTGGCCGATCTCATGACCCATAATGACGGCGATCCCGTCCTCATTTTCGGCAATCGGGATCAGTCCTGTGTAGACGGCCGTATAGCCCCCCGGCAGAGCGAAGGCATTGGCTTGATCGCTCTCGATCACGTTGAAGGTCCAATCAAAGCCGGGATCTTCTGGGGCGGCGGCGCGGGCGAGCTTGCGCCCGATCTGCGCCACGGCCTGCACGACAGGCTCATTTTGCGGCATGACATTCGAGTCAGCTAGTATCTGTTGATAGGACTGAAGACCCAGTTGCATTTCCTGCGCCGGGTCCATGGTGCGGAGTTGCTTGCGTCCGGTCAGCGGGACAGTCTCTTGGTTCATCAGGTAATAGACGCCTGCTCCAATCGCGAAGAGGAGCATAATCTGCCAGCGAAAGCCGCCGCGCCGCCGCATACCGCCGCGGCCAAGCTGTTGACGACCGACTCTGCGACGTCCGCCAAATTGTGAGCGATAGACCATATGCGGCTCTCCTTCAGTCTAAACATAGCCAAAGCGCAGGGGGGTGTCCAAAGCAAAGCGCGGCTATGCCCGCATCTGGCGCGAAAATAACAGAAAAACGGGGGAATTCTGTGAACAAGGCACGAGTCCTGCTTGCTCCTTTGCAGCCGTCCCATTATGGCGAAGCAATTTGCTTTTTCGCGCTCACGGAAGTCGATTCTATGCCTAAACGTACCGATATCTCCTCGATCCTAATTATTGGGGCGGGGCCGATCATTATTGGTCAAGCTTGCGAGTTCGATTATTCGGGTGTGCAGGCGTGTAAAGCCCTACGGGATGAGGGCTACCGTGTGATCCTCGTCAACTCCAACCCCGCGACAATCATGACCGATCCGGGCATGGCGGACGCGACCTATGTCGAGCCGATCACGCCGGAGATCGTCGAGAAGATCATCGCGATCGAAAAGCCTGACGCGCTACTTCCGACGATGGGTGGACAAACCGCGCTGAACACGGCGTTAGCGCTAGAAGAAATGGGCGCGCTGGAAAAACATGGCGTCGAGATGATCGGCGCGAAAGCCGACGTCATCGACAAAGCCGAGAGCCGCGAGCGCTTTGCCAAGGCCATGACAAAAATCGGGCTGGAAAATCCGCGCGCGACGATCATCACCGCTCCGACTAATGCTGAGGGTGAAGCCAATATCGCTGAAGGCGTGGCAGAGGCTGTGCGCAAGCTGCCGGAAACAGGCCTGCCCGCGATTATCCGCCCGGCCTTTACCATGGGCGGCACAGGCGGCGGCGTTGCATATAACATGGAAGAGTTTGAAGAGATTGTCCGCTCTGGCCTATCTGCCTCCCCGACCAATGAAGTACTGATTGATGAGAGCCTTTTGGGATGGAAAGAATATGAGATGGAGGTTGTCCGCGACAAAGCCGACAACTGCATCATCATCTGTGCGATTGAGAATATCGACCCGATGGGCGTGCATACGGGCGACAGCATCACCGTCGCGCCAGCGTTGACCCTCACCGACAAAGAATATCAAATCATGCGCAATGCCAGCATCGCCGTGCTGCGCGAAATCGGGGTCGAAACCGGCGGGTCGAATGTGCAATTCGGGATCAATCCGAAAGACGGCCGCATGGTCGTCATCGAGATGAACCCGCGCGTGTCGCGCTCTTCCGCGCTGGCCTCGAAAGCCACGGGTTTCCCCATTGCGAAGATCGCAGCGAAACTCGCCGTCGGATATACGCTGGATGAATTAGATAACGATATTACCGGCGCAACCCCAGCGGCGTTTGAGCCGACAATTGATTATGTCGTCACAAAAATCCCGCGCTTTGCGTTCGAAAAATTCCCCGGCAGCGAGCCGGTCCTGACAACGGCTATGCGCTCTGTCGGCGAGGCTATGGCGATTGGTCGGACCTTTAATGAGAGCTTGCAGAAAGCACTGCGATCTCTGGAAACGGACCTCACCGGATTGGACGAAATCGATCTCGGCGTCGGCGATGATACGGATGATATTAAGGCCGCGCTGAAAGCACGCCTGTCCATCCAAGCGCCAGACCGAATTCTTGTGATTGCACAAGCTTTCCGCGCTGGATTTACTGTCGAAAAGGTTCAGCAATATACGAGCTTTGACCCGTGGTTCCTGCGCCAGATCGAGATGATCATCAAAGCGGAAAGCTGGCTAGCGGAAAATGGCCTGCCCAAAGACTCTGAAACGTGGCGCGCCATTAAATCCGAAGGCTTTTCCGACTCGCGCATCGCCTATCTGACGGGCAAAACGGAAACCGCCGTGCGCAAGGCGCGCCACAAGGCCAAAGTCCGCCCCGTCTATAAACGCGTCGACACCTGCGCCGCAGAATTCGCGGCCAAGACGCCCTATATGTATTCGACCTATGAGATGCCCGGCGCGGACGGAACCGTCGCGAATGAGGCCCGCGTCTCTGATCGTAAGAAAGTCGTCATTCTCGGCGGTGGCCCGAACCGCATCGGCCAAGGCATCGAGTTCGATTATTGCTGCTGCCATGCGGCCTATGCGATGGCGGAAATGAATATCGAATCCATCATGGTCAATTGTAATCCCGAGACCGTCTCAACCGATTACGACACCTCGGACCGGCTATATTTCGAGCCGCTCTCAGAAGAAGACGTGTTGGAATTAATTCACGGCGAAATGCAATCCGGCGAGCTGTTGGGTGTTATCGTCCAATTTGGCGGGCAAACACCGTTGAAGCTGGCAGAAGCGCTGGAAGCCAATGGCATCCCGCTGCTGGGCACAAAACGCGACGCGCTGGACCGCGCCGAAGACCGCGAACGGTTCAAAGCGCTGGTCGACACACTAGCCCTGAAACAGCCGAATAACGCCATCGCGCGTAATGCCAAAGAGGCGAAAGAGGCCGCCAAAATCGTCGGCTATCCGCTTGTGTTACGACCTTCCAATGTCTTGGGCGGACGCGGTATGGAGATCGTGGATTCTGACTCCGAATTAAATCGCTATATTAATGAGGCCGTCAAAGTCTCGGGCAAGTCCCCACTGCTGATCGATCAATATCTGCGCGACGCGGTCGAGGTCGATGTCGATGTCATCTGCGACGGCGAGCAAGTTTTCGTGGCGGGTATCATGGAGCACATCGAGGAAGCGGGCGTCCATTCCGGCGACAGCGCCTGTTCCCTGCCGCCCTACACGCTATCCGACGACATCGTTGCAGAGCTGGGCCGCCAAGCCGAAGCGCTGGCTTTAGAGCTCGGCGTCGTCGGGTTTATGAACACGCAATTCGCAGTCAAGGACGGCGAGGTTTATCTCATCGAGGTGAACCCGCGCGCGTCTCGCACCGTGCCATTCGTGGCCAAAGCCATCGGCCTGCCCGTGGCCAATATCGCGGCGAAAGTCATGGCGGGGCAAAAGCTCTCAAGCTTTGATCTGTCGACGCGCCCACAAAAATATATCGCGGTCAAAGAAGCCGTCTTCCCCTTCGCGCGCTTCCCCGGCGTCGACACGGTGCTGGGCCCTGAAATGCGCTCGACCGGTGAAGTCATGGGACTGGCCGATAATTTCGGCATGGCCTTTGCCAAGTCACAGTTGGGCGGCGGGGTGACCCTGCCCAAATCCGGCAAGGTATTCATCTCCGTGCGCGAGGATCACAAGGCCAAGATGGTCGACGTGGCAAACGACCTAATCGCGCTGGGCTTTTCGATCATCGCGACAGGCGGCACGACGAAATATCTGCGCGAACACGGCGTCGAGGTCGAATATGTCCGCAAGGTCCACGAAGGTCGCCCGCACATTGTTGACGCAATGAAAAACGGCGAGATCGCGCTGGTGTTCAACACGACCTCTGGCAAGCAAAGCCTGAAGGACAGCTTTTCGCTACGGCGAACCGCCCTTACCCAGAAGATCCCCTATTTCACAACCTTCGCCGCGGCTCATGCAACGGTCGAGAGTTTAAAAGCCCTCGCAGAGGGGGATTATGAAGTGGAGAGCCTGCAGAGCATTGCGGC
>CAYPWW010000061.1:0-15589 GCA_964414555.1 uncultured Algimonas sp. | reverse complement strand
C
This sequence comes from uncultured Algimonas sp., assembly GCA_964414555.1. GTDB lineage: Bacteria > Pseudomonadota > Alphaproteobacteria > Caulobacterales > Maricaulaceae > Litorimonas. The sequence goes on along the minus strand of CAYPWW010000061.1, from coordinate 15,588 downwards.
TCGACAAGCGGAATATGTTCCTATTTTGTTCTGTTATGCAAACCGAACAGATACCCGCCCCGCTACCTGACACAAAACGCCATTGGTCGATGTTTCTCGATTTCGATAGTTTTTTTGCGCATGTCGAAAAATCGCTGGACCCCGCCCTGCACGATAAAGCCGTTGCGGTGTCTCCGACGAAAACGAAATATTCTAGCGTGATCGCCTGTTGCTATGCCGCCAAAGCCAAGGGTGTGAAACGCGGGATGCGCCGCGCGGAGGCCGAAGCCCTTGTGCCGGATATCGTTTTTCGCCACGCACGCCATGAAATTTATATCGAGCTACATCACAAAATTCTGAGCGCGATTGAAAAACACGTTCCTGTCGAGAAGGCGTGGTCCGTCGATGAAATGTCGATCGACCTGAAACGGATGGAGTTGTCTAAAGCCATAGATCTGGCGCGCGCGATCAAGGCCGAGTTGCGCGCGGCTCTTGGCCCGATTGTCACGGCCAGTTTCGGGATTGCGACGACAGGCTTGCTAGCCAAAATCGCGGCGGAGTCTGATAAACCCGACGGGTTGGTGGCCTTTCATCCGGATGATATGCCCGCGCGATTAAATGCGATACCGTTGCAAGATATTCCCGGTGTCGCCAATGGGATGTTAGTGCGTCTGCGCCGTGCGGGCGTCACAACAACACAGGGATTGCTGGCGCTACAACCCAAGCACGCGCGCCGCATCTGGGGCAGTGTCGAGGGCGAACGCCTGTGGCGCGCCCTGCACGGAGAACGCACGGAAAAGCCCGAAACCAAACGCGGCATGTTCGGCCATTCGCGCGTACTAGCGCGGGGCTGGCGACATCCAGACAAGGCGGCCGAGTGTGTTCGGATTCTCTGTTCCCATGCAGCGCGACGTTTGCGCGCAGAAGGGTTCTTCACGGGGAAAATCGCAGTCGGTGCCAAGACCCTGAACGGCGAGCGGATCGGATTAACGCGGAGTTTTCCAGCTGTGCGGGATGATTTCGCTTTGCAAAAGCTGGCTGCGGAAACTTATTGGGCCATGCTGCGCCAGACACGGCATACCGCGCTGATGCAGGTCTCCATCGTTTTGTCGGATATTACGCATCAAGACGATATCGTCGGTGATCTGTTCACCGGCGTGCGATCCGACCCAAAGCAAGATCGTGCCGCGCGGGCCATGGATGAACTCAATGCGCGCTATGATAAAACCGTGCTGAAAATCGGCGCGCCCGACGCGTTGCCCGGCGGCTATGACGGCGTGAAAATCGCTTTCGGGCGGATCCCTTCTCGGGCCGATATCGCAGCCGCCGGACGTCCGACTTAAGACTTCTTCGCGACGACCAAGTCTTGCATCAAGCCATCGAACCGTCCTTCGCGCCAGCCGCCCAGCGCAATCTCTGTGATTTGTAGGCCCAGCCGCGCATAGAGCGCTTCGACCCACTCACGGTCAAACGCAAGCGCAGCTTCAGGATTTTCTGGCAAGGTTGTGCGCGAGACAGCGTCAACCTCGGCATGGAAATCCATAACAGGCGCAGGCTTGTCCGAGGCGTCCCAGAGGAACCAGGTAATCAACGCCTGTCCTCCGGGTCGCAGCACCCGCGCGATTTCCGAGAGATAATTCTCCACATCATCTGCAAACATATGGGTGAAAACCGACGTCAGGAAGACGCTGTCAAAACTGTCATCCGCAGAGGGAAAGACATAATCAGACGCCGCAACGGATCCACCGGAATTATAGCGCGCGTTAAACACATCGGCCTGAGCAAAGGTGAAATTCGGCACATCGGCATACTGCGTCTGGCACCAGTCAATACCAGAGCGATCAATATCTAACCCCGTATAGGAGCCGCCCTCGAAAAAGCCGACGAGCGGCCGCGCCATGCGGCCTTGGCCACAGCCCACGTCCAGCACATCCATGTCGGGCGTCAGGCCATGCGCGCGCAGCACGCCCGCGAAATGATCGCCAACCCCAGCAAAATCTCCGCCACCAATTAAGGTCTGCGCTCGCGGGGGAACGCGCGGTTCGCGAATGGGCGAGATCACATCTTGCACGCGATAGCCCAGCCGTTTCAACGACACGCGCGCAGAAACGGGCAGAATAGTTTTCGCCAAAGACAGCAGCACGCGTTTCATAAGAGAACCTTCTTGATCCCCGCCCCTATGCCCCGCCTGCGCCTGACTTACCAGATAGTTCAACTTACCAGATAGATTGACCCGACACGTCCGCGCCCCCACATAGCGACGATGTCGGATACGCCGAACATAGCAGAGACAAAAGTCATCAATCTCGGCTGTCGCCTAAACGCCTATGAGGCGGACGTGATGGCGACGAATGCGCGCGAGATGGGTCAGACCAACACGGTCGTCATCAATAGCTGCGCCGTGACGAATGACGCGGTGGCCGAGTCCCGCCGTCAAGTTCGCAAAGCCGCGCGCGAAAACCCCGATGCAAAGATCATCGTGACGGGCTGCGCCGCGCAGATCGACCCAAAGATGTTCGCTGATATGGCCGAGGTCGATCAGGTCCTCGGCAATGCCGAGAAGATGAACCCCGCCAGCTTTGGCCCCGACGCGCCGACGGAACGTATCCGCGTCAATGATATTATGAGTGTCCGCGAAACCGCCCCGCAATTCATGGGCAGCGCGAACCAACCGACACTGAAATCCCAGTCCCGCAGTCGTGCCTTTCTGCAAGTCCAAAACGGCTGTGATCATCGCTGCACCTTTTGCATCATCCCCTATGGGCGCGGAAATTCGCGCTCCGTGCCAGCGGGCGAAGTTGTCGGCTCTGTCCGTGCGCTGGTGTCGCAAGGCTATAATGAAGTCGTGCTAACGGGTGTGGACCTCTCCAGCTGGGGTGGGGACCTGCCCGGCACGCCGCCACTGGGCGATTTGGTGCGACGCATCCTGAAACTTGTGCCAGACCTGCCACGCCTGCGCCTATCGTCGATTGATCCGGCGGAAGTCGATCCTGTGCTGTTTGACCTGCTGACGGCGGACACGCGCATGACTCCCTATCTACATCTTTCGCTGCAAGCGGGCGATGACATGATCCTGAAACGCATGAAGCGCCGCCATTCGCGCGCGCAAGCGATCGAGCTGTGCCAGCGCCTGCAAGCCGTCCGGCCAGAGATCACCTTTGGCGCGGACATCATTGCGGGTTTCCCGACGGAAACGGACGTCATGTTTGAAAACTCGCTGAGCATTATTTCCGAGATTGGCATCCCGTGGCTGCACGTCTTTCCTTATTCTGCGCGGCAAGGCACGCCTGCCGCCAAAATCCCCCCTGTCGACGGCAACATCATCAAAGCCCGCGCCAAGGCCCTACGCGAAGCGGGAAGCACTGTGAAAGCCGCGCATTTGCAATCACGCATTGGCGATGAGGCTGTGGCTTTGTTCGAAGAAACGGGACTCGGACGACTCCCCGATTTCTCTTTCGTCAAGGTGGACACCCCGCCTCACGCAGGTAGTCTGGCACGCGTGCGCGTCACCGGCGCAACCGACGAACATCTGACGGGACAGATCCTTGGCTGAAAAAAAGAAAAAAGGCTTTCTGAGCAAGCTCGGCTTTAAATCCAAAGCCGACAAACTCGCCGAGGAAGCGGCCGCCAAAGCGGCCGCGCAACAGCTTGTCGATGAAAAGATGGCCGCGAAAATGGCGGCGATCAACGCAGCCGCCCTCGCCTCTGCCCGTGAACAAGACGAAGCCGCGCAAGGCCTGTCTGCCGAAGAGGTCGCCGCGCGCGAGGTCGAGGAAAAACGCCTCGCCGAAATTCAGGCCGCCCGCGATGTCGCCCGCGCCAAACAACTCGCCGAAGAACGTGCGCAGGAGGCCAAAGCCGCCGCCGCTGCCAAAGCCCTCGCCGAGGAAGAGGCCGCTGAACGCGCCGCCGCAGAGGCCGCACGGAAAGCGGAAGAAGCCCGCCTCGCCGCCGAGGCCAAAGCCCAGCGCGAAGCGGAAGAAAAAGCTCGGGCCGAAGCCGAAGTCGCAGAGGCCGCACGCATCGCTGCCGAAGAAAAAGCCGCGCTAGACACCGCGAAATCCGAGGCAGAAGCCGCCGCGCTGAAAGCCAAACAACTGGCCGAAGCGGAAGCCCGCGAAGCCGCACGGATCGCAGAGGCCGAAGCCCGCGCCGCAGAAGAAGCCGCACGTGTCGAGGCCGAACGCATCGCGCGCGAGACAGCCGAAGCCGAACGGCTAGAGGCCGAACGTCTCGCTGCGGAAAAGGCCGAAACCAAACGCCTCGCGGCTGCTGCAAAAGAAGCCGACCGCCGCGCCCGCATCGCCGAAGAACAAGCCGCCCGCGATATTGCCGAACGCGAAATGCGCGAGGCCGAAGCCGCAGAAGCCGCCAAACTCGCCCCGGCCCCAGAACCGGAACCCCTCGCCCCCGGCGGCTTTATGGGCCGCATCACGGCGGGTCTGAAAAAGTCCACGACGCGCATGTCCGATCAGGTCGGCGCGGCCTTTACCAAGCGCCAGCTGGACGAGGCAGCCATCGAAGAGCTGGAAGACATCCTCGTCATGTCGGACCTTGGTTACGGCGTCGCGACGCAGGTCACCGACCGCTTACGCGAAGATAAATTCGACAAGCAGGTCACAGATCTGGAAGTCAAAATCGCGCTGGCCGATGTCATTTCTGACATTCTGACGCCGCTGGAAAAGCCGATCCTGTTCGGCCTCGCCAAGCCTCAAATCCTTTTGTTCGTGGGCGTGAACGGTTCTGGCAAGACGACAACCTTGGGGAAAATCGCGCATAAATATGTGAAAGACGGCAAGAAAGTCCTGATCGCGGCGGGCGATACATTCCGCGCGGCGGCTGTCGAACAGCTGACCGTCTGGGGCGACCGCGCCGGTGCGCCCGTGATGAGCGCGGCGCAAGGCTCTGACGCAGCGGGCCTCGTCTATGACGCGATGAAACGCGCCAAGGACGAAGATTATGATATCCTGATGATCGACACGGCGGGGCGTCTGCAAAACCGCACAGAATTGATGGATGAATTAAATAAAATTATCCGCGTGATTCAAAAACACGACCCGTCCGCGCCGCATCATTCGATCCTCGTGCTGGACGCGACGGTCGGACAAAATGCGCTGCTGCAGACCGAAGCCTTTGCCAAAACTGCAGGCGTGACAGGACTGATCATGACCAAGCTGGACGGCACGGCCAAAGGCGGCGTGCTGGTCGCGCTGTCAGATAAATATAAACTGCCGATCCATCACATCGGCATCGGTGAGAAGATCGAAGACCTCGAAAATTTCAGCGCCCCCGTCTTTGCGGCAGCGTTGTCTGGGGTTGCAGAGAGTTTGGGCTAGACATCACAAATTTCGCTATAGGACTGATCCTACTATCAGCCCTCACCCATGCCGTCATCGGCGTTCTGCTGAAACGCTCTCACGATAAGCTGGTTTTGCGCCTTGTGCTTGGGCTAACATCGGCACTAATCGCGCTACCTTTCGTCTTTATTTTACCGCCGCTTCCACGCGAAGTCTGGCCCATTTTAGGGTTAGGAGTCGCCCTGCATCTGATTTATCAGGTCATTCAGGCAGCAGCGTTTACACGGGGCGATATGTCGGTTGTCTATCCTGTCATGCGCGGGTTCGCGCCGGCCTTGACGGCTATATTTGCGTTGCTGGTTTTGGATGAAACTTTGTCACCGCAAGCGATTGCTGGTCTAGCGCTAGTTGTTGCAGCATTAGTCGGATTCGGCTGGCCAGGACGTCTACCACAAAAAGGATTTGCTCTGGCCGTCTCGCTAGCGCTGTTGGGCGGTCTGCTGACAAGCCTTTATACCGTTGTCGACGCCACAGGCATACGGCTGGCGCCAGTCCGCTTTTCATTCATCGCGTGGCTGTTTGTCCTAGAAGGCGGGCTGGGGGCTATATTATTTTCGATCTGGAAACGCAAAGGCCTAACGCGAGCGCTCTCGCTTGATGGTCGAGCCGGAATTTTAGCGGGTGGCCTCGGTCTCATCACTTACTCTAGCGCGCTCTACGCTTATAGTTTGGACGCTGTCGCTCCGCTCGCGGCCTTACGCGAAAGCTCTGTCATCTTCGGTGCAGTTCTAGCGACGGTCTGGCTGAAAGAACCCTTTGGGGTACGGCGCACAGCTTTGGCGGTCGTGATGGCCGCGGGGCTTGTCGCCATGCTCGCCTAAGCTGCCCTAACGCCGATAGGCCGGATATTTTTCTGTCCCGTAATAGCCTGTACGCGCGTGTGACGGAGCGCTGTAAGTTGTCTGGCTATAAGTCGTCTGACTGTGGGTTTGCGGCGATGTATAGCGGTGCTGATAACCCTGACTGACAGGCGCTGATCTGCCTTGTGTTCCGGGCGCACATAACACCCGTCGCCATTCATAGCGTTCAGGACTCACCAGTTCTTTCGTCGCGGCGCGGCCATATTCTGCGGGGACATTGACTTCATAGGCCTCTGCCGGACGAACGAGGTCCTGCACAGTAACAGCGGCATATTCCGCTGGTACGGGAATTTCACGCACACCCCCCGGATCCGCGACGACCTGTTTTGTCAGTGTCCGAGTCTGTGCCGGAACGGGCGTGCGGATAACGCGAGACGGTGAACTCATGACACGGCGACGGATTTTGACGGACTGGCCTGGCTCTTCGACGAGGCACCAGATTTCACAGCCCGCACCACAGCTGTCGCCACCGGATTGCGTCGTGCCATAACTGCCACCTGTGTAACCCGATTGGTCGCGCAACCGCCCATCGGCTGTCGAATGAATGACATAGCCCTGCGCGCGAAGCTGTCCGGGGTTACCGCGTTTCCACACAAGATGCGGCGCACTGGTCTGAAAGGTTTCCGTCACCGTTGAAAATTGCGGCGGCGCGACAGAGAGGCGATCATGCGCCGGACGCGTCACGATCTGCTCACTGACCGTGCTGTAACGCGGCTGGCGCACTTCATATCGGACGGAGGCTTCTTTTGTGAGGACCTGTTCTGTGCGTGATTGCAGCTGCGGCTCTGTGACAGATATTTCGGTATGGGCGTCTTTTGTGATGACGGTTTGCGTGCCTTGCGAATATTGTGCGGGCACCCGTATCTGCGCGTAACATTCCCCGGGATTAGACACGGGCGGCAAAGCACTGGGGAAGGTCGTAGGGCCAGCCAAAGCCGGCGTGGCCAAGCCAAGGGTCATCAGTAAAGCGAGAGCGGTGCGAGTCATAAGAGTCTCCTATTTAGGAGGTTTCGTACCTCCGCAGAATGAAATGCAGGATGAACAGCGCGACCAGCGCGCCTAATGAATTTGCTAACGCGTCGGCGATCGACGCCGTACGCCCGTCCGTCAACGTGCCCTGCGCGATCTCGATCAACGCGCCAAAGCCCACGGCGGCGAAGAATAACCCCCCGCCCCAGACCTTTGGCCAGCCGAGCCGAAACAACCCCGCCAAGACGCCATAAGCCAGAAAATGCATGATTTTGTCGAAATGGGTGATCTGGGGCGTGCCCGTGATCGTCTGCAAAGATTCCCACGCGATCACCACAAGGGCGAGGATTGAGAGCCCTTTGAACAAGGGAGATAGGCGAAGAAGGAAAGCGTGCATAGCCCGCGCTATAGCGGGGCAAACCGGACGCGGCGACGTCAAAAACACGGCAACGTCGGGGTAATTTCAGGGCGCGAAACGCGCGGATGGCCCAGCCAGTTTCCCACATGACTGCGATTTAGGCTGTGTAAATGTGGCCGCAATGTGGCATATACCTTTCGAAAAGGTCACATTCTGGCCGAATTGCAGCGCGATGGCGCGCCGAAACACTGCGAGACGGATCATGGAATTACTGAACCCGAAAGAGGTCGCAAACGAGCTGCCCGGTTGGACTGGCGGCGATGATTTCATCACAAAAGTCTTTCGTTTCGAAGACTTTGCCGAGGCTTTTGGTTGGATGAGCCGTATCGCGATTTTGGCTGAGAAAGCCGACCACCACCCCGAATGGTTCAATGTCTATAACCGTGTGGATGTCACGCTGACGACCCATGATGCGGGTGGCGTGACGCAAAAAGACGTCGATCTGGCCAAGGCCATGGAAAAGGCTGCGCCGTGAACGGCCGCACCCTCACGATAAGCACCCTCGCTATCCTGCTCAGCACGACAGCCGCTGCACAAGACGAGCAACTCCTGCCGCTATGCCCAGGTGGTGCGGTGATTGAACTGGACGGCGCCTTTACCTGCGAACAGCAAGATTCGCTCAGCGTGCTGATCGCTGATTTCGAAGCGAATGAACTGGCCGGCGATGTTTTCCGCCGAGGCTTAGAAGGTGACAGCGAAGCGCAACGTCTTTTGCCAGATGTGTCGCCGGACGGCCAAGCCGAGGGACAAACACGGCTGGACGCTTTTGCCGCGCGCCATGCTGCACTGGCTGCGGAAAATCTCTCGGAAGAGGAACGGCTGAATTATGATCTGCTGGGCTTTGTCCTGACACAGCGTCAGCGCCTCGCGCCTTTTGATGAAGCGCGCATTCCCTTTCGCAACGACAGCGGGTTTTTCAATACGCTGCAATATATCGTGCGGCAGACACGCTTTAAGACAGCGAAAGATTACGAAAATTACGCAGCGCGGCTGACGCGCTTGCCGCGCTATTTCGCGCAACATAAAGCCAATATGCGGCGCGGGATCGAGAGCGGTTTTACCGCGCCCGCTGGTGTCATGCCGGGGATCATCGAGATCACCGAGACTTTTGCCACGGCGTCGCCGACCTCGCACACGCTTTATGCGCCGTTTAAATCCATGCCCGAGGATATGGACCCTGCCGAGGCGGAGCGTTTGCGCGCCTTAGGCGAAGCCGCGATGCAATCTGCCGTGATTCCCGCCTATCGTGATCTGGCAGAATTTTTCAGCGAAGAATATCTGCCCGCCGCGCGCCAAACCGCCGGGCTGGGCGATAGCGAGACTGAGCGCGAATATTACCGCGCACTGACGCGATATTTCACAACATTAGATTTGAGCCCCGATGAAGTTCACGCAATTGGACAGCGCGAAGTGGCCCGCATTCGTGCAGAAATGAACATCGCGATGGAAGAGGCGGGATTTGAAGGAACCTTCGCCGAATTTTTGAACTTCCTGCGCACGGACCCGCAATTTTACGCCAAGACCCGCGAAGAACTGCTGATGCATGCGTCTTTCTTGGCCAAGAAATTAGATGGCCGGATGCCAGAGTTTTTCGCCACGCTGCCACGCTTGTCTTACGGCGTCATTCCCGTGCCGCGTGAGATTGAGAAGACCTATACGACAGGTCGGTATTTTGGCGGCAACCCAGAACGCGGGCAGGCCGGCAATTATATCGTCAACACCTATAACCTACCGCAGCGCCCGCTCTATAACCTTCCGGCGCTGACCGCGCATGAAGGTGTGCCGGGCCATCATATGCAGATCGCGATTGGGCAAGAACTGACGGATTTGCCGAAATTCCGACAGAGCCTCTATCCCAATGCCTTTGGCGAAGGGTGGGGTCTGTATGCGGAAAAGCTGGCGGGCGAGATGGGTCTGTATGAGACGCCCTATCAACGCTTTGGGCAGTTATCTTATGAGATGTGGCGCGCCTGTCGCTTGGTCGTGGACACAGGCCTGCACTGGATGGGCTATACCAAGGACGAAGCGGAAAAATGCTTCTTGGAGAACTCCGCCCTCGCCCCACATAATATTCGGACCGAGGTCGAGCGCTATATGGCGTGGCCGGGTCAAGCGCTGGCCTATAAAATTGGCGAGTTAAAAATCATCGAACTGCGGGAACGGGCTGAGGCGATGCTGGGCGAAGATTTCGATATTCGCCGTTTCCACGATGCCGTGCTGGCAAATGGCGGAATCCCGTTGAACATTCTGGAAGAGCGGATTGAGCGCTTTATCTTTGAGGAACGCGCGCGCCTTGTTCAAGACCGCCCATCAGGGCCGACCCCATAAAAAAACCGCCGAGACCTGTTCCTATGAGAGGAAAGGTCCGGCGGCGATCACCGGGCAAAATCTGCCCGGCTCGGATTTTATCTAACTAGAAGCGGTAACGACCGCGCAGTGTCAGCGGGATCGTTGTCCGCGATCCACCATTGTTTGTTCCGGCAAGGATTGTTCCCGGTGCGAGAACCGAGTTGTCCGAGCGCAGACCTTGGCTGTAACGGACACCCGTTTCCAGACCGATCGTCATGTAACGTGCGACGGGTGTTTCAACACCGACCAGTGCGGCACCGGTTCCGACCCAGCTGTCCTTGTAGAAAGGTACGTCAACAGCCGAGAAAGCTGCATCACCCAGACGTGCGCCTTGGATGTCGATGTCTTCGACTTTGGCGACGCCGAGGCGGCCTTCGACATAGGGACGAACCGAGTTCAGTATGACGCCATTCGTTGGTTGGAAATACTGGCGCAGGCCAATTTCACCGCCATAGGATTTATAGTCGGACAAAGCACCGGTCAGCTGTTCGCCACCGATTGTGCCCCAATCCTGCGCACCTGCGCTGTCGGCTTGCTCATAATGACCCAGCAGAGACACTTTTGTGTTCGGCGCGAGCGCATAAGATCCGCCCAATTCGGCGCGAATGCCTTCGTCATAGGCTGTATCCATCGAAACCTGATTGAAGTTTGTGGCTTCGTTGAAGTTTGTCTGATCCGCCGTGACGGCATCACCGCCGACGATAAAGGCTGGGCCAACGCCGCCTTCTAGGTTCCAGCGAGCGAGGCAATTGCCGCTGTGGCAACGCGAATTGGCGCGCGGTGCAGCCGCCACGGGCTGTCCGTAATAACCTGTTTGCGGGTTATATGTGTTGTAGTCGGTTTTGGCATTATCGCCCAGTCCGAGGAAAGAACAGCCGGACAGTGCGAGTGCGGCGGTGCCGAGAAGCAGGTAACGCATGGTTTTCACCCTTGTTGTTCCGGATTGGCACAATCGCCAGTTTCATCCGGTGTCTTGGGTGAGGGAGTTGCAAAGTTGAGGCCAGTTTTCGCGAGAGACGAGAATTTAGCGCATAAAAAAACCCGGCGGCGGTCGATTTGACCAGCGCCGGGTTTGAATTTTCCCTGCGTATGGGGTCTCGCTTTAGAAGGAGACGCGTCCGCGCAGTTTGACTGGAACCGAAATTCGGTCGTCCGATGCGGCCAATGTGTCCAGTGAGTCCGTCCAACGGATACCGGTTTCAACACCCAGCGCGGCGCGGTTACCCACGGCCATTTCTGCACCGATGATACCTGCGGCCGTTGGCTGCCAGCCTGCATCGATATAGTTGAGCGTATCTGTTGTCACGACTGCACCGCTCGAGTCTGTAAACTCGCGATCGACATTCACGTTATTATTGTGAACGAAACCACCTGTCGCACCGACGTAAGGACGGAAGCCGTAGTTATTACCGACATATTTGCGGAGACCACCTTCGAGGCGAACTTGCTCGAGGTCACCAAACTGACCAGAAACTGTCTGCTCCGAACCACCTGTTGGTGTGAACGTGCCGTTATCAAAGGCTTGGCCGTCCGCTTTAGAGTAAGCAATTTGGCCCAACAAAGTTGTGCTGCGGTTCAGGTCATATGTCATTGCGCCGCCATATGTCTGGGACTGGTCAAACGCATCGTCATAAGATGTGTCGAACTGTGTTGCGTCACCGCCACCGCCAGATGCCGGCGTGCTAGGCTTGCCGCGCACAATGTCGCCGCCAATGTCAAAGTCTGTGCCGCCAAAGGCTTCGAAACCAAATGGCATCGGGGCACCGACGCGAATACCTTGTGGGACACCATAAGGCGCCGCGTAAGGTTGTGGGACATAGATCGGAGCGCCCTGAACGTTCTGGACATACGCCCCGTTCACATATTGACCACCTGCCAGCTGTGTGCCGACAACGTTACCGCCGAAAGCCGCTGCGCCATAAGGTGCGCCTGCGCCGAGTGTTGTTACGCCGCCGGGGCCGAATGCGCCGCGAAGTCCGTTTGGACCAAAAGCTTGTGCGCCGCCAAAGCCGGCACCGCCGATACCTTGTGCTGCGAGGCTAGGTGCGATGCCGGATGTGCCGAAGCCCTGTCCACCAAAACCCTGTGCGCCAAATCCTTGGCCATTGAAACCGGGGGCTCCAAAGCCTTGTCCGCCAAATCCTTGGCCATTAAAACCGGGCGCACCATAAGCTGCACCACCGAAGCCTTGTCCAGCAACACCTTGGCCGCCGACACCACCGTAACCAGTACCGCCAAAGCCTTGTGCGCCGTAACCTTGGACACCAGCATATTGCGTTGCACCGTATTGACCAGCGCCGTAACCCTGTCCGCCGAAGCCTTGTGCGCCGTAACCTTGTCCCGCAAAGCCTGCGCCTTGGACACCATATGCGCCACCTGGACAACCGGCATCGCCGTAACCGTAACCAGCATCATAGATGCCGCCCTGTTGGGCCGGTGCGCATCCCGCGCCGTAGGCGCCGTGCATTCCGCTGTGACCTGCCTGGCCACCTGTTCCCAGCCAGGAACAACCTGACAATAATACCGCTGATAAAGCGCAAGCTGCAAGCCGCATGTCGGCCTCCTTCAGTTTTGACGTTTGTCCTCTGTGTTCCAACTTAAAACAGAGTATGTTTAAAAAAGCGTTCCCAAGCCGGAAACAAAAGATTAACAATTCCAGCGCTTTGGCTGGTTAATTGCGCCCACTCCCTAAAAATTGACCGATCCGCGTAATGTCAGCGGAATCGAGATATTTGCATCGCCCTTACGGCCGGAAACTGTGTCGCCGGAAACCGGATCAACAAAGTCTGAATATTCGCGGGCGCCTTCGACACGGACACCGGATTCCAAGGCCAAGGCCATGCCCGGTGTGACTTGCCATTCGGCACCCACATTTAGCTGACCTTGGGGAACCCATTGGCTGTCATAAAGATCGACACGTTGCGGTGCCGCAGCGACGTCAAACATTTGTTCTGGACCGACACCGCCTTCCTCAAAGGATTCTCGGTAAAACGCTTGGCGCTGGGACACATCGACTGTCACGGCATTATAATGCGACGCGCCCGCCGAGGCACCAATGAACGGCGTCACGGTGCGGAAGCCTTCGGATTTCACAAGCGGGTTGAAGTAATGCCGCGCACCAACTTCTAGATTATAACGCTCCATATCGGAGAAAGCGTAATCGAAGGTCGCAATTTCCTGATTGACGATTTCGGAATAGGTCGGCGTCAGAACCGTCTCTGTATAAGATCCCGGAATCGGAACACCTGTCACAGGATCAATGTCTTGGGCGTATTCTGTCCCTTGGGTTTCGCGGTAGAGCGAAGCCTGGACACTCGCCACATTGCCGTCTTCGCCTTCAGAGTGCGTGTAGCCACCCTTTGCGAAAACCGTCATGCGATTATTCAGAACATATTCGAGACCTGCAGAGATTGTCGCGGGCGTAGAATGGGCATCATCAAAGGAAATGGACGGCGCGGAGGCGCTGTCAAAGTTTTGGGGCGTATAAATGCCTGTACCAGCGTCAAGATCGCCAAGAGGCTGATTCTGTGCGTTGGCCGTATAGATCTGACGCGTGATCAAACCATCTGCGCGTGTGCCAGAGGTGGTACTTTCACGGAAATCTTGCGGGTTATAGCCAGCTATCGGGCTAAGTGCCGTATACGCATTATAATCAATCAGGCTGCCAGCGTTACTTTTCTCGACGCCAATGCCCAGCGATCCGCGCAGGCGAGGCTTGCGAAGTTCAGGACCTGTGCGGTGTTGGGCGGCCATGGCACCACCCGCATATTGGCCTGCGGCAGAACCATAGGCACCATTTGCATATTGTGGCTGACCGAATTGCGGCTGCTGTGGGAAGCCGCCTGCGGCTGGACCCGTTGCGATGGTCACCTGCTCTGGGCGACATCCGCGCGGAATGGGTTGTTGCGGCGCGGCAATCTGACAATGCTTTGCGGCAGCAGCGGCATGACTGTGCTGAGCGCCATAGCCTTGATGATGCGCGTTTTTCTGCGCCGCATAGGGACTGGAATAGCCCTTTGGTCCGCCAAGCCAAGAACAGCCCGACAGTACAACGGCAGAGGCCGCAGCCGACAAATAAAATGAAACCAGACGCATATCGTCCCCCGAAAATCGATGTGGAACGCACAGGCGCTCCTCATGGTTAACGATGGGAATGAAGGATTTTGCTTAACAACCCGTTATGCGATGGCTTTTTGTCTAAAGAAGTGTGTTTACGGCCTCTGGCGGGCGGCCAATAACGGCGCGTGTGCCATCGCTGACGATGGGGCGTTCGATCAGGATTGGGTGTTCCGCCATCGCGCGCAGCAGGTCTTCGCTCGCGGCATCTTTCAACCCCAGCTCTTTATAGAGCTTTTCGTTCCTGCGCATCATATTACGCGGATCGTCCAGCCTGAGCTGAGCTTGTATGTGCTCGATCTCTTCTTTTGTCGGTGGAACATCCAGATAGCGCCGAACCTCGATCGCCTGCCCTGCCGCTTCGATCAGGGCGAGGGTCTGCCGAGATTTCGAACAGCGGGGATTATGCCAGATTGTCAGGGGTGCGCGGGTTGTCATGTCCCGCACTTAGCGCCAAACGGGCTTCATGCAAAGCGCGCCAAAAGTCCTGCTGATCAGCTCGACCGTTGCGACCAGCCGGGTCGGGGCGAGCGCAGCGAGCTTTTGCCTACAAAGGCTCGGCGTCGAGACGGTTATCCTGCCGACGACCCTGATGGGGCGGCATCCGGGTTGGGGCGCGCCCGGTGGTGGAGCGGTGGAAACCGCACACCTGTCCGACATGTGGACAGCGATTCGCGCGCAGAACCTAACGTTTGACGCCGTACTGACCGGATATATGGGCGAGCGCAGTCATGTCGATCTGGCGGCCGAGATCATTGCAGATGTCCGCGACATCTCGCCTGACGCCAAAATCTGGGTCGATCCTGTCATGGGGGACAATGGCGCACTTTATATACCGGAAGACCGCGCCGCAGCGATTCGCGATCATTTAGTGCCGCTGGCCGATTGTATCACCCCGAACCTGTGGGAGCTGTCTTGGCTGAGCGGACAGGACTTACACACACCACAGGATATTCGCGCTCAGGCCACAAACTACCCGTCTGCCCTCGTCACCTCTGTACCGGACGCCGAGCAGATCGGCGCGGTCTGGCAAGACGCGGACGGCGCTTGGATCACCGCACATGCGCGATTCGACAGCGTGCCCCATGGCGGCGGCGACAGCTTGGCGGCGATCCTGCTGGCCCATCATCTGCGCGGCTTGGACGCACAAATAGCTCTGCGCACAGCCGTCGGGTCAATCTTTGATATTATGCGCGCCGCCGATGCGGTTGATGCCGGCGAGCTGCCCCTCGTGCGGTGCCAGAGCGCGTTGATCGCGCCAAACCTGCTTGATCTGAAGGATTACGCCTAATGTCCGATTTTCCGATCCATGGTGATTTGCCAGACAAGTTCAGCGGTCTGCGTGATATTATCGCCCAAAACGCGGCGGACCACGACGAGCTAGGCTTTCAGTTCTGCGTCATGCAACACGGCGAGACGCTGATCGATCTGCGCGGCGGCTGGACGGACCGCAAACACACAGCAGAAGTCGTGGAGGATACGCTCTTCGCCGTCTTCTCTTCTGGCAAAGCCATCGCCGCTTTGGTCATCGCGTGGCTCG
>CAYPWW010000060.1:2775-15705 GCA_964414555.1 uncultured Algimonas sp. | reverse complement strand
GTGTTTGGTAAGTGCCGGATAGCAATCCGTCATTTGCAACGAACGTCACGGCCGAACCGCGTTCATTTGTCCAAGTGCCAGAGATGGGTTCAACGGCTTGTGCGCAGCCTGCGAGAGCGAGAAAGAATCCGGCGAGAATTAAATATTTCATTTGATTGTCTTTACGGCTTCGGCGAGCACTTTCAATTTGGGGAACAGGACGTTCCCATTGACGAGGGATAATTCTGGCGAAAATACCGCAATGGCCCCTGCTTGTCTGCCGTTCGGCAGCGTGATGAAATCATCCCATCCTGTTTCACCCGTTTTGATGAATGATATCATCGCACGCTTCATGGCGAATTCACCTGTGCCGAATAATTGTCCATACTGCGCACCGTGATAGGCACCGGGTGCGCCAGGGTCTCGCCCGTCATAATAAAATAATTGTCCCCGTTTTGCATTCACTGTGAGGACGCTAGATCGTAGGTAACGCAGGTCTCCGAAAATCCGTTCAGCTGCTTGTCGGTCAGATACGGCGAAATCTGCGGCATAAACTTTGCGAAGCTCGGGGCTATCGACCATGGCAAGAAATGCGTCTGGCGTATATCCCGCACCTTGTAATGTACCTGCGCCGTCCATCGAATTGGCCCCTGCAACATAGGGTACGTCATGGGAGAAACCGTCCCAAAATAATCGGATGGGTTGTTCGCGCAGAAACGGCGTATCAATATAGGGCAGCTGGAAATAGGGCGTTTGCGCGACGAGTTCCGCAGCAGTCGCCTCTGTGCGCAGGGGGCCGTATTTGATGACGGCGCGTTCCTCGTCGGAGGGATTGGTCGCCTTCGGAAAGGGCCAGGCGCCGTAGCCCGCGTGAGACCATGCGCGATCAAATAATCCTTCGGCGCGCGGATCGACCATCATTAATTGCACACCCATGCCGCCCGCGCTGTGCCCGGCGAGGGTCACGTTGTCCGGATCACCGCCGAATTTTGCGATATTCTTCTGCACCCATTTCAGGGCCGCGACCATATCGGCTTGGCCGAAATTGCGGGGGTCATCCTCGTCCCAACCCGGCCAATCCATAAAGCCCAATTTTCCGAGGCGGTAATTAAATGTGACGACGATAAAACCGTCGCGGGTGAAAGTTTTTGGCCCGTCGCCGCCTTGGCCAGCGCGCAAGCCGCCGCCGTGAATCCAGACCATGACGGGCAGATCAGAGATATTTTCTTCGGGCGCAAAGACGTTGAGGAATAGGCAGTCCTCGACCATGACGGCTTGACCATCTTGGGGGCAGGCTGGGCCAAAGTTTTGCATGTCGCTGGCGGTCCAGTCGGGATTTAATTCCGGCAATTTCCATCGTTCGGCGGTCGCATATTCGATGCCGCGCCACTGCGCGATGCCATCGGAAATAAGGCCGGGCGTTGGGCGGTCTTGCGCCTGAGAGCTACAGGCGGCAAGGGTGAGGGCGGCTGCGAAGAGCGTTAGTCTAAACACCCGCGACTCCTAGAATAAGATAGACCACCGTCGTCAGCGCCCCACCGATCAGAGCGTAGGGCAGCTGGGTCCGCACATGGTCGATATGGTCGCTGCCCGTCGCCATAGAGGTAATGATCGAAGTGTCAGAGGTCGGGCTGCAATGGTCGCCAAACACGCCGCCGCCGAGCGCTGCCGCGACAGCGAGCGTGACATTCACGTCCAGCCCCTGCGCCAATGGCACGGCGATCGCGATCATGATCGCAAAGGTCCCCCAGCTGGTGCCGGTGGAAAAGGCGATGAACGCGCTGATCAGAAAAATGAGGGCTGGGACGAGGGCGGGCGAGAGGAAGGGCTTGGCTTGTTCCGCCACAAATTCGCCTGTGCCCAACGCATTGCAAATATCGCCGAGCGCAAAGGCGAAGACCATCAACAACGCCAGCGGCACCATGCCAGACATGCCTTTTAAGATGATATCTACCATCTCGCGAATGCCCAGCAGGCCTTGTGCCTTATTTAACGCCATGGACACGAGGATGGCGCCAAAGACGGCATATAGCACAGAGCGCGACCCGCTGGCCCGGTCGGCAATGTCGAAAAATGCGTTGGACCCGCCGTCCGAACTCCACCCTGTATAGACAAGGAAAACGGGCATCAACACGACGAGGGTGATCAGCGGGAGGATCATGTTGCGCGCGCGCGGCGTCGCGTCTGGCGCGGTTTCCATCATCGTAATCTCGCCCGCGATCATCGGGACGGCACCTTCGCGCAGCACGGCACCTGTTTCACGCGCGCGGGTTTCGGCGCGCTTCATCTCGCCAATGTCGCGGCCAGAGAAGATGACGAATAGAACGATTGCAATCGCGAACATGGGATAGAGGTTCAACGCCACCGCCCCGACCAGCATGGAGACAGGGGCCTCGACAGATTGTTCGGCCAGCAGGCCCAAAATATAGGCCCCCCAAGCATTCAGCGGAATCAGGATACAGATCGGTGCGCAAGTGCTGTCCGCAATATAGGCCAATTTCTCACGCGGGATATTCAGCCCGTCCGTGACGGGGCGATAGAGCGTGCCCACCGTCAGCGTCGAGATATTGCTTTCCACGAATATAATCACGCCCGTCAGAACGGCTAGCAGCTCGACACGTTTGCGTTGCCCGCGCCGATCCGCATCGCCAGCCTTTTTTTGCAGCCAAGACAGCACACGATTGACGAAACCTTCGACGCCGCCTGCGCGTTGGATCAGGGCGATCAGGGCGCCAATCAGCAGGGTGAACAGGATAATGCCCGTATTATAATTGCTCTCGAAAACGGTGATGAACCCGTCCAGCGTCGCCAGCACGCCCGTCAGAGGGTTGCCGCCCGCGAGGATCAGAAACCCTGAGGCAATGCCGAGGAACAGCGCCAGAAACACTTGTCGTGTCAACAGCGCGAGGCCAATCGCAATCAGCGGTGGAAAGAGAGAGAGTAGACCATATTCCATGGGGATGGGTTAGCCTGTGGCGTCTGGCGAGGATAGGGGCTTTCAACCCGTCACGGGATGCCCGCAAAATTTTCACCAAGAAATCCCGAACGCCTGCGCCGCTGACACGTATGAGACATATGACTGATGTTTCTCCCGCTATCATTTGGTTTCGTCGCGATTTGCGCCTGACGGATAATCCCGCGCTAGAGGCGGCCGTGGCATCGGGCCAGCCGCTTATCCTGCTTTATATTTTGGAAGACCATCGCGACCGGGATTTGGGCGGTGCCGGCAAAGTTTGGCTGCACCATTCGCTGACGGCCTTGGCCAAAGATATTGAAGCCAAAGGCGGAACCCTGACCTTGCGACGCGGTGTGGCAGCAGAGGTTTTGGATGCGCTGATTGCGGCGACAGGCGCGAGCGCTATCCATTGGAACCGGCGCTATGCCGAATGGGGCCGCGATGTGGATGCGGCGATTAAATCCGATCTAAAATCGCGCGACATCACGGCAGAGAGCCATAAAGCCAACCTTCTGTCTGAGCCTTGGGAAATCCAGACGAAGACGGGCGGTTATTACAAGGTCTTTACGCCCTATTGGCGCGCGGCAAAGGCGACGTTCACTGTGGACGATGCGCTGCCCGCCCCGAAAAATCTCGACGGGTTTTCCGGCGATTTGGTGTCTGATGCGTTAGCGGATTGGAACCTCCTGCCGACCGACCCAGACTGGGGTGCAAAGATGATGGAGCATCACACGCCGGGCGAAGCGGGTGCGCAAAAGCGCCTTGCAGATTTCCTCGCGGGTCCGGTGGCCGATTATGCCGAACAACGTGATCGCCCCGACGACGAAACAGGCACGTCCAAACTCTCTCCGCATTTTGCCCATGGCGAGATCAGCCCGCGCCAAGTCTGGCACGCGACAAAAGACAATGACGTGACCTCGGAGAAATTCCTGACCGAGATCGGCTGGCGCGAGTTTTCTTACGTCCTGCTGTTCCACAATCCAAAACTCGCCAGCGAGAATTACAAACCCGACTTCGACAATTTTGCGTGGCAGGATAACCCAGACCTTGTCGACGCGTGGCGTCACGGGCGCACGGGCTATCCCTTTGTCGATGCCGGAATGCGAGAGCTCTGGCAGACAGGCTGGCAACATAATCGCGTCCGCATGGTTTGCGCCAGTTTCCTGATCAAACATTTGATGACAGATTGGCGCGTGGGAGAGCGCTGGTATTGGGATACTTTATTAGAAGCTGACCCGGCCGCGAATGCGGCCAGCTGGCAATGGGTGGCAGGCTCGGGCGCAGACGCTGCGCCATTCTTCCGCATCTTCAACCCGTTTAGCCAAGGTCAGAAATTCGATCCAAACGGCGAGTATGTGAAACAATATGTGCCGGAGCTGGCCAAACTGCCGCGCAAATATATTCACACGCCGTGGGAGGCCCCGAAACATATTTTGGCACAGGCGGGCGTCAAGCTTGGCGAGACCTATCCCAAGCCTATAGTCGACCATAAACCGGCCCGGGAAATGGCACTAGCGGCGTATAAGGATAGCCGAGGTAAATAGCACAACACGCAGACGTTATTGGAACTCACGAAGCGAATACGGGATGACACCAGCATGAAAAATATATTTGTACCTCTCGCCTTTCTTGCGCTCGCCGCGTGTTCTCCCGCGCAATCTGCCGAAACGCGCGACATGTCACCTGACCCGCAAGTTCTGGCCGCTGTCGCGACGTCTGGCCCGCTCGCGCCCTTTCAAAACACGCGTACGGATGGTCTGTCCGAGATGATCATTGCGGGCGGATGCTTCTGGTGTGTTGAGTCTGATTTTGAGAAAATGGACGGTGTGGTCGAGGCGATTTCTGGTTATTCCGGCGGAACGCTGGATAACCCTGATTATAAAACTGTCAGCTATACGGAGACGGGCCATTATGAGGTCGTGAAGGTTATTTTTGACCCGAATGTCGTGACCTATCGCGCGCTGGTCGATGCCTATTGGCGCACAGTCGACCCTACAGATGCCAAGGGACAATTCTGTGACAAGGGCACGAGCTATCGCACAGCTGTTTTCGCGACACCGGAACAAATGGCCGCTGCGCAAGCGTCACTCGCTGAGATCAAAGCGGACAAGCCGTTTGCCGCGCCGATTGTGACGCCCATCTTGCCGGCTGTAACCTTCTATGATGCGGAAAATTACCATCAAGATTATTATAAGAAAAACAAACTGCGTTATAAATATTACCGCAATAGCTGTGGCCGCGATAAGCGCCTGAAAAAGCTCTGGGGCGGCTAGCGCCGATCCGTGCGTGTCGTGGGTGTGTAGCCCGTCGCCTTGAAGAGAGAGAGTCGCCGGACCTTGCCACCGCCCAGCGGAATTTCGATCGGCTCTAGCTCTTCTAGCGTGACGAAGTCTTCTTTGAAATAGGTCGCGAAATTTTCAAACCGACTGATAATTAGATAAGATCCATCCCCAGCGAGTAAGGCGCGTGTTAGTTCCGCATGATGGGCTGGGTTGGCATTTAATTGCCACATATATAGCGGGGCCGTGTCCGCAATCCCGTAATACTCCAGATCATAATGAACCAAGCGGTCGTCCGTCACGACGCCTGCATAGTCGTCCGTCTTTAGAACCTCTCGAATGGCCTGTGTCGTTTCTGGCCACGCCACCATCCGTTTCGTCGCATTTGCAAGTCCGAGCGCGTCGCGCACAGGCGGGTTGAGTGCGATCATGCCAACCACAAGCGCGATGACCGTTTGCACGGCCAGTGCAGCTTTTACCCATTTTGCGCGCGCATCTCCTCCCACGGTCCAAACGGCGAGCAGCAGCGCGCCGCCAGCGTAAGCGCTAACCGCCCAATTCGCATTGGCGCGAGACAGCAGGGCTTGCGCGCTGATCACAAGTAGCGGAACGAGGCAGAAAACCGCCAGCCACATTGCGGGTGCTGGCAGGCGGCGACGCACCCCTGCGATCAGGGCCAATGCCAGCAGGATCAAAGTTATTGGCCCAAAGACGGCCAACTGGTCGCGCCAAAAACCAAGCAACTCTAGCGGTTGAAACAGCTCTGATTCTAGGTTCGCATTGGCCGCCGTATGGCTGACGGTCGCAAAATCATGTGCCGCGTTCCACATCAAATTCGGTGCGAGACAAGCCAGTGCGAGGGCTGCGACGGCGAGACCTTTCGTGTTCAACAATGCTGCGCGCGTGCGCGGGTCGAATATCGCCGCCAAGAGGAGCGTCGGGAGGAAGAAGAGCATCGCATATTTGCTCATCAGACCCAGCCCGATAGCCAGCCCCAATTGTCCAGCGCGTGCCCAGCTCGGACGCTCTCGCAAACAGGCCCAAGCGTGCAGGGCCAAAGCCCAAAAAAACAAGAGCGCTGCATCCGTGCTGATGATGAAACTCGATAACCAAACGGCAGGCATCAGCACGTAGATGGCGGCCGCATAAAACCCGACTCTTGCATCAAACAGTTTTCGCCCCGTCAGAAACAACAGCGCCGCTGTCCCCGTGTGCAGCAGGGGCGAAGCGAGCCGCACAGCCCATTCGGCTTGTCCGAAAAGGCTCGTCGTGGCGGCGATCAGCCAAGCGATCATGGGGGGCTTGGAGAAATATCCAAAGGCAGGCTCTTGCGACCACGCCCAATATTGAGCCTCGTCCCCGTGTAGGCCGTAGGGCGAGAGCCCCAACCCGATCAGGCGGAGCGCTAGCAACCCTAATAATAGGGCGAACGTATATTTGGCGTATGGCCGCGACATGCCTGCCTATTGCAGTTTGGCGCGGTGGGCGAAAGTTCCGCTTTGGTAATTCTCGCTAGCGGGAATAGCGTCGACGCCGTGCGCGACCCTTGGGTTTGCGCGTCAATACATCCAACCCGCCATAGCGCAGTTGCCCCAAAATTTCTGCAGGATTGGGCAGGCCCTCTGTCGCTGACTTCACGCGCCATTTTAGTTTTTCGAATTTCATGACGTCTTCAATGCGCGCATCCAGAAAGGCACGTGCTTGGGCTTTATCGGCCGAAGTATCGGACAACCAGACGGGCAGTGTCGCGCCGATAACGCCAGATAGGATCGTACGTTTGGAATAAAAATTTCCGTCCGTTGAGGTGTCGCCAATGGCGGCCCAGACCGTGTCGGCTGCGCGCCAAATTTGCGCGACACCTGTTGCGGCGAGGTCTGGCAGGACGAGGCGGGAGGACGCCCGCCGGGCGGCTTCCTCATCGCGGCCAATGGCTTCTAGGCGCGCCAGTACACCCTGCGTGACGCGGTCGCGGATTTTCATCTCATCTAGCGGCAGGTCCGCAATGGCGACTTCGGTTTGGGCGTCGAGACGTGCGGCCCAGTAATCCAGTAGATCACCGATACCAGATTCGAAATAGAGCGGCCCCGCGCCGTCTGGCAGGCCCGCATCGCGGATCGCGCGCTTGAGCGTCAGCTCTGTCCAACCTTCGAAGGGCGCGCGCTTTAACGCGGCGTCGAGGATTTTATCGCGGGTGATATCAGGCTGGCTCATGCGCTCTATGTAAGGACACACGTGCCGAAAGTCACCTAGCCTTGACGCCGCAGGATCGTCCGCTTGAACCAAGCGGAGACAGCCTCGACTCCAGCGCCGGATAAGACGCCGTAGCGGAAAATTCGGTTCGCCATCGCGATCACGCCAACGCAGAGAATGGCGAGGAAAGCTGTCGAGAGCAGCAGCTCCCAAAGCGGTGGCTCTGAGGGCAGGCGGATGATCGCGGCGAAGGGCGCAGAGAAGGGAATATAGGTCGCAATTTTCAAGA
The DNA here is from genome assembly GCA_964414555.1 of uncultured Algimonas sp. Lineage (GTDB taxonomy): Bacteria > Pseudomonadota > Alphaproteobacteria > Caulobacterales > Maricaulaceae > Litorimonas. Next base: position 8,012 of record CAYPWW010000060.1, on the reverse strand, counting down.
TCGGACTATCGGGCGATGACACGCCCAATGGCACGACCATCAAACAGACTGTCATGACGAGCATGATGGGTGTGCTGAGTGTCTGCGCATCTTGCATGGATGAGGCTAGCGATCCCATGGCGATGAAAAACGCGCCGTAAAGAATATATCCCAGTACCAGATAGATCAGCAGGAAGGTTATGGTCTTGGCATCGAAACTGTCGATCAATCCTGCGACAACATCTTGGTCAGGTCCGAACAGGATATAACCAATCACGCCGATTGCCCCGAGAATGATATAGGGCGACATGGCCGTAATCGTCAGCGCCGCAACGCCCAGCAGCTTGCCCAGAATGATCTCTGAGAAGCGCGTCGAGGCGAGCATCATCTCCAGCAGCTTGTTCAGCTTCTCCTCGATCATGGAGGTCAGCAACATGTAAGAGCCAGAGAAGATCGTCAGCCACAGGATAATCGCCAGACCTGCAGCCGCCAAATACGGCACGCGGTCCGTCATGGTGACTTCCTGTGCGCCGCTGTCATCGGATGTGACGCCGACATTTTTTGTCGGGTCGAAAAACTCGACCTGCACGGCGTTATCCAGCGCCACATTATAATCCAGACGATTGAGGCCTGAATCTGCAAAATAATGCTCGACAGACAAGCGCCTCATATAGCGCTGTAACAGACGTTTGGGCGCCGCTTGGTTGAAATTCGTTGTCCAATATTCTGCGACGGGCTTATGCACCGCGTCGCCGGGTTTCAGGATCATGACACCTGACAACGAAACATTGTCGCCTTCAAAGGCAACCGTTTTCTCGCCGCGCAAATAAGGCTTTAGCGCTTCCAAAGTCTGGGCGGGCGAGTCGACGAAATAAAAGGGTCGTTCCGGCTCTTCCAAATCCTTGGTCAGGGTCGGGGCTTTGGTCTGTAAATAATCGAGTGCGGGATCGTAGCCCTCATCGCGCAGCAGGGTTTCAAATTCGTCCTTTTGCGCTTTCTCGGTCAGGAAAGCTGACATACCCGCCAGCATCCGTTCGCGTTGTTCCCCAAGCTGTTCTTCCAAAAGGGCCGTCAGGCGTTCCGTATGGACCCCGCCTTCGGTCTGTTGTCCTGTCGTGTCGATGACTGTGACATAGCGTTTGGGGGCGATGGAAATATCCGATGTCGCAAAGGCGAAACCGATGAGACCGAAAATAACAGGCAAGAAGAAGGAGATCCAAAATCCCCATGTCTTGATATAGCCGAGGAAATCTCGGCGGGCGATCAAGAGCGCGCGGCGCAGGCTGAGCTTTGGTATAGTCATGCCACGGCCTCCGCAGGGTCCAATTCCATGTCGGCACGGACATCTTCTCCGACGAGCGCGACAAAAGCCTCGTGCAAGGTTGCGCGCTGCGGCTCATAGCGAGAGAGGCGGACACCATCTGCGACGGATTTTTCCAACAGGTCATGCGCCTGTGCACCGGGCTTTAATGTCAGGGTCAGGCTGTTGTTGGCCGCCGTGACGTCTTCGGCAAAGGGGGCGATAAAATCTGCTAGCCGTGTGTCTTCTGACGCGACGGTGACGCGGCGCGGTGCCATTGCGAGAGCTTCTTCGGTTGTGCCGTCAAAGACTTTCGACCCGCCGCCCATCAGGATGATCCGGTCACACAGACGTTCGGCATGTTCCATGACATGGGTCGAGAACACGATGGTGCGCCCGCGGCCGGCGATCTCGCGCACGATGCCTTCAAGGACTTGTTGATTGACAGGGTCGAGGCCAGAGAACGGCTCGTCTAAAATATGAAACTCCGGATCATGCGCGATGGCGGCCAGCAGCTGCACCTTTTGCGCCATGCCCTTGGACATATCCTTGTTCTTTTTTCGCGTCGCTTCGCCGAGGCCGTAACGCTGCAGCAGATCATCGGCGAGGGTGAAGGCCTCGCGTTTGGCGATCCCGTTCAGGCGCGCCATATGTGCGATGCTCTCGCGAGCGGTTTGTTTTTTATACAGGCCCCGTTCTTCGGGCAAAAACCCGATCCGGCCAAAGGCGGCTTCGCCCGGCGTTTCCCCGAACAGGTTCACGGTTCCCGTGTCCGGCTTGATCAACCCCAATGCCATGCGCAGGGTTGTTGTTTTGCCGGCGCCATTCGGGCCTAAAAACCCGACGATCTCTCCGGGGTTCACCGTAAATGAGACATCTCGCACAGCGGGCTTGCCGCCAAAGGTTTTTGAAACATTGTTAAGTGAGAGCGGTGGCGTTGTCATAAATGCGCTTTACGGGGTTAGGTCTGAAGGATTGGCTAAGGCGCGCAAGACGATGTCGCGCCCGCCCAAGGCCCAGTTTCCGGCGTGGCCACTGCCAGAAATGATATGTGCGGATTTTGGGCCGTCATAGCTGTCGTAAAGCTTGCGGCCTTGCTGAACCGGAATGACGGCGTCGCGGTCGCCGTGAATCCAGATCAGCGGTCCATCATATGCGGCGAGCGCCAGATCAGAGCGCCATGTGTCCCGAAGTAAAAGGCGAACGGGCAGGATCCGTGTCTGCGCCCGCGCTATGTCGAGCACAGAATTAAACGGCGCGTCCATGACCAACAGCGCGGGCGGGCGGGTGCGTGACAGCTGCGCCGCGACGCCGCTGCCCAAAGATGTGCCGTAAAAGATGATGCGATCTGCCGACACGTCCTGCGCGCGGAGCCAGTCATATTGGGATTGGGCCGCTCGGGTTAAACCTTGCTGCGTGGGGGCCGTCTCTGCGTTTCCGGGATAACCGGGATAGCCGACGCTGAACACGCCATGACCCTGTGCCAGCAAGTCTCGGAAGATATGCGTGTTAGATCCGATGTCCGATGCATTGCCGTGAAACACCATGACGACTGATTGCCCGTCACGGGGCGGGGCATACCAGCCGAGATGACCTTCCGACGTTGTGATCTCCTGCAAAGGCAGTTTCGCTTGTTCGGGCGAGATATAATCTGCTGGCGGAAAATAGAGCAGCTTTCGCTGCCCAAAAAAGGCGATGGCCATCAGGGCCAAATATAGCCCTAATGTGGTCAAGAGACATTTTATGAGCCAACCCATATTTTGCGCATAGCGTCACAAGGCGGCCGCTGGCAACTTGACCTTTGCGTATAACCCCTCACAGATATGCCCATGATCAAACACGCACTAGTCTCTCTGTCCGTTCTTACCTTGCTGGGATGCTCCTCCGCGCCGCCTGCGCCAGATTTTGATACAGCCGCGATGGACGCGCTGCTCTTAGAGGCCGTGGAAAACGGCGACGTTATCGGTGTGCAAGCGCTGGTGTTTGACGAGGGGCAGGTTGTCTATCGCAATCAATTCGGGCTGGCAGATCGCGAGCGCAATGTGCCGGTGGCGGATGATACGGTCTACCGTGTTTACTCGATGACAAAGCCGATGACCTCTGCGCTCATCATGGCCTTGGTGCATGAGGGCAAGATCGCCCTCGATGACCCAGCGGCGAAATATATCCCACAGCTCGCGCAGATGAAGGTTGTCTCTATCAGGGAGGACGGGACGCCCAGCTATGCAGAACAAGCCCGTCCGATGACGGTCGAGGATCTTCTGCTTCATCGCGCCGGCATGGCGTATGGGATATTCGGCGGCAATCCGATCGAAGACGCTTGGGGCGCTGCGGATTTATTTGCGCTAGATCAGCCGATGTCCGCGACGATGGACAAGCTGGCGATGCTGCCCTTGTTGGGCCAGCCGGGCGAGCAGTGGTTTTACTCCTTCTCCATCGATGTGCTCGGCCAGATCGCGGAAGTCGTCGAAGGGGCACCCTTGGGCGATCTATTCGAGGCCCGCTTCTTTGAACCGCTCGGCATGACCGAGACAGGGTTTTACGTCACGGCGGATCAAAAGCCGCGCTTTGCCTCGAATTACATGCAGGGCCAAGACGGCAGTTTCACCTTGGCCGATGATGCGCAGACGTCTGACTTTACCGTTGAAAACGCGATGCAGTCTGGCGGCGGCGGTTTGGTCTCGACAACAGATGATTGGCTGAAATTCGCGCGCATGCTGCTGAATGAGGGCGAGTATAAAGGCACGCGTGTTTTGGCGGCTGAAACTGTTCGTCTGATGAAGACGGATCATCTGGGCGCAACGCCGTCATTACTGCCCTGGGTTGGCGAGGGCTCCGGCGCAGGCTTTGGCTATGGCGGTTCGGTCCAGCTTAGCGAGAATGCGGAGACGGGCCGTTACCCCGGGCAATTCGGATGGGGCGGTGCCGCGCGCACAAATTTCTGGATCGATCCTGAGAACGACGCGATCGGCATTATTATGTTGCAAATGTTCTCTGGTCCTGAAGACCCGCCGCTACACGATGCGTTTCAAGCGCTGACATTGGAACAGACACGCGACGACCGCCCATAAAAAAACCCCGCCACACAGGGCGAGGTTTCGTTGGGGGGAACGGTATGGAACTAGTCCATATTCGAGAGCAGCTCTGGGGCTGTGACGAGCTGGCGAACGCCGTGGCTCTTCTTTTCTTTGAATGCTGTGTCTGAGTCCATCCACGCGTCAAGCGAGGCGATGTCGAGCTTCTGACACTGTGGACGCACAGACCATGTGACTTGCGCAGGCGAACAAACCGACTGGTTATAGCTTGGCCCAGTTGTCGATCCGCGGAAGACAACAGGCGAACCTGTGCCTGTTGGCAACGTCTTAGGCTGATGCTTTCCGCTCACTTGATTACCCATATAGGCGTAATCCGTGAAATCAGCTGCATTGCGATCATTGACCAGCAGGAAGACTTGCGTTTCAACCCGCAGAACAGGGTCCGTACAGGTCTCTGGCACACAGGCACCAAGGCCTTCGCCCGGGGTTGTGTCGCAGGATGTGTGAACCCAGTGGACCTCAATCGTGTTGCCGGATTCAACTTGGCCATAGCGGCTGTCATACGGCGCCAGTTCTGCGTCGGTCAGATCAGCCGTGGCGTTACAGGCATATCCGCCGTAATCGCTATCATTGACGAACATCTCAAATCCTGGGCCTTTGTGCTCGGCATTCGTGTGTGTGTGGATGTTGCAGAGGTTCATTTGCGTTGACGCTGGCGCCATGCCGAACATGACATCATTCAAGCCAGAGCGATTAGAAATATCGCGAGGTGTCTGTGGGCCGCTGGCCAAGCAAAGTGGACCATCCGCGCTGGCCATTTCTGTCTTGGCTTTTGGCGTGTCGGTTGTTGTTGAGTCGTTGGCGGAACAGGCTGACAGCGCGAGCGCCGCACCGCCCAAAAGTCCTGTCAGGGTTGTCGTTGT
>CAYPWW010000060.1:0-2675 GCA_964414555.1 uncultured Algimonas sp. | reverse complement strand
AAGGCTGGCGGATGAAAGCCGAGCGCCGCATGGCTGCAGCCGACCTCGAAGTGCCTCGCGCCCGGCGTCCAGCGATCCAAGGAGGCAGACCAATGCACGACGGCATCTGTCTTTGAATAGATTGAGGTAACGGCGCATCGCAGGGGTTCATCGTGGCGCGCCCGGGTTTGCGCGTCGATCCAATCCACGTCTACGCCGCGCCGGGCGAAGCGCTTGTTCAGCAGCGTATATTTCGGCCCGCCGATCAGGGGGCTGCCCAGTGTGATAACCGCGTTGACGTGATCGGGCAGGTCCCGCGCGGCCTCGCGCGCCAAGTATCCTCCAAGGCTCCACCCGACGAGTGAGAGAGGTTGGTCAAGTCGCTCTGACGTCGCGCGGACATGCGCGCCTAGACGATCTGCAAGGGCGGGGACATTTGCCTCGCCGTTTTCTTGCGTGCGGGCCGGCGCGAAATCCCAGCTTGGAGCCAAGTCTGCTTGCGTGCTGGGGTGCTCGCGCCCCGCCAGATTGCGCCCCATTCCCCAGCCTTGCGCGTGATAGCCTGCATTTTGCAGATATCTGCGCAACGGACGCAGAGTTCGGTCGCTCGCGTAAAGCCCGGGAATAACCATGACAGGTGGTTGGTTCTCGACACGGGGCGTGACCTCTCGGATCGCGCGCGGCAGGCCGCGGGCTTCCCACGGCCAGAGCGCTGTTTTCAAGAGATCGCGCCGCCGTGGGCCGCGTAAAGGCGTGTCCAAATTTTCCGACATATATAAAGACCGCTCTGCGTGTCTTGCCGGGAGGTCTAGTCTTGGATCATCGTGGCGAGGGCGCGTCCAATCTCGTCTTGCTCCATCACGCCGTTAAACATTGTCGCGCCGGGGCCTGTCGCATAGAGGGCGACATCCTCGCCCGCATGGGTCTCACTGCCCAGATTGACGGCGGTTTGCTGGCGATAATCTGGGGCCTGCACGGCGTTGTCCGTCAGGGAAGGACTGTCTGCTTCGCGCACATTTGGGCCGTTGTGATAGCCAAGCGTCGTGTAGGGCTTGCCATCTGCATCCAACGCATACTCTGCCGCTGGGCCGCCGGTTGCGCGATTGACTGATCGTGTCAGGCCCAGAATAGGATTCCCACGTGCCGGATACCCCGCGATTGTGAAGACATGGCTGTGATCGGCTGTGACCAAGATTAGCGTATCATCGCCAGCTTTTGCGACGGCGGCTGCGACGGCGGTGTCTAGCGCTTGTAGGTCCTTCAGCGCATTATAGGCATTGGTGCCGTGATGGGCATGATCGATCCGGCCTGCCTCGACCATTAGGACATATCCGTCTTCGTCTTTGGACAGGCGATCTATGGCGAGGGTCGTCATCTCCGCCAGCGACGGTTCTTCTGTTTGGGGACGTTGGCTCTCGAACGACATATGCGAGCGGTTGAACAGGCCCAGCAGGCGCTGGTCGGCTGGTGCAGCGGCCATTTCTGTTTTGTTCGTGGCATATGCACCGGGCCAAGCGGCTATCTGGTCTTCCGTGAACTCTTTTGAGCCGCCGCCAAGCGCGATATCGACGTCACTCTCGATCAATTGTTGTGACAGGCTCTGGCAGCCGGGCAGATCAAAGGGCGCGACGAGGTCTTTGTCTGCCTCAATATCGCGACTGACCGTATGGCCATACATGACGGCGGGTGTGGCGTGCGTCAGGCGTGCGGTGGAGATCACGCCGACGGACATGCCTTCTGCTTTGGCTTTATCTGTCAGGGTTGCAGGCGCGTCGCCGCCGCAGCCTTCTGCCAACATTGCCGCTAAATCTTCCTGCGGTCGCACATTCACGGCGCCGATATTAGTCTTATATCCGCTGAGAATTGCCGTGGCTGTTCCGGCCGAGTCGGGAACCTGCGCGTTCGTATTATAGGTTTTGATCAGTGCGAGCTGTTCAAACGCATCAAAAGAGAGCTGATGCGCCTCGCCTTTCTTGCCCATTTCTTGCCCAACAAAGATCCGTCCGGCGGTCACTGTGCTGATTCCCATGCCATCACCGATGAAAACGATGACGTTTTTGGGGCGGGAATCGGAGACCGATTTGTCAAAACTGTCGCTTTGTGCTACGCATCCGAATTGCAAAAGAGCTGCCGAAAGCATGGAAAAGAGCGCGCCGCGTTTGATCTGGCTTAAATTGGTGGTCATTTTTGGGTGTCCTGTGGATAATCGTGCTATCAAAACACACGGTTTTACTGCGGTTTTCGTAGCGCAATTGCCTTTGACTGCAAGAAAAACAGTTTTTCTGCGGTTTTGTGAAAAAAGGTGTTGCGAGAAAAAATTCACCCCCCTATATAGCGCTCCTCGCTGAGAGACACACAGTCAATCGGCGAGCAACGGGAGCCCCTCTTTCGAGCGGGGCTTTTAATTTGGAAAGAGGTCACAACCTCCATCCAGCTGTTTTACATCGTGAATATTGGGAAGAGAGACGCAGGCGGCGTTCGGACGTGAGCAGATGTGGTAACACACTGCACATCATTGAACGACTGTTGTTGACGTTTCTTTTCATAAGATAATGATAAATCGCTTGATTGATCTTCGGATCATGATTGTGGTTTTCGTTATTTCTTTGAAACGCACAAACGCTGTGAAGCTTTGCTTCACAACGTCAGTGATCATCGCAAGATGACAAAACGACAGTTGGTTTCATCTCTCAACC
>CAYPWW010000059.1:0-15773 GCA_964414555.1 uncultured Algimonas sp. | reverse complement strand
CCGCGCCATTTCTGCACCACCCCGCAAACGCGCGGATCGTAATGACAATGCTGCCCTGCCCTTGATTGCAATCAAGGCTTTGCCCGACCTAATCCGCCGTGTAGAAGCCAGCACGGAAAGTGGTCTGGATCATCCTTCGAGTTGGGCCGCATAAACAGGAGTTCGGCCCGTCACATGACCGCTTTCGTTGCGAACCTCGTCACAATCGGTCCTTTCGATCTGAATGGATTCGATGTTGTCGTCTTAATCATCCTCATCATCTCACTGCTCTACGCCGCCTCGCGTGGACTCGTGCGTGAGGTCATTTCCATTCTCGCCCTCTTGATCGCGGCCATCGCGACGCTTTTTGTGTGGGGCCAGTATCGCTTCGCCGCGCAAGACTTCATCAGCCCCGCTTGGCTCGCCGATGCGGCTTTGTTGGTCGGGGTTGGCGCAATTTCCTATCTTATCATGGTGTTGATCTTCTCGAAGATCGGCAAAACTATTGCCGGCCGAGAGGTTGGATTTCTGGATCGCATTTTGGGCGCTGCCTTTGGCGTCGCACGCGGCCTGATCATCGCCGCGCTGTTTGTGCTCGTCCTGACTTCGGGCAATCGCGCCGCGAATGAAGCCCGCGCCTACAAAGAAGATCTGGAACGCCAAGGTGTTTATGATCAGGTCGCTAAAAGCATGCCCAAGTCCATGCGCGACCAAATGGAAGCCGAGCCAAAAGAATTGCCAGAAATGCTGACGAACTCGACTTTCTTCCCCCTGCTTGACCGCATTGGTGATGGTCTGCGCGCCCTGCCCTTTGCCAAAATGAAGACCTATGCCGACCGGATTAAAGACGGCGACATAGACGGTCTTTCCGAGGATATCCTCGATGGTCGACCCGACAACTCCACGCCCCAATAGGACCGTGCCATGACCCAAAATAACAAGACACAGCCGACTTGTGATTTTGATCCGAATGAAGACAAAATCCGCGAGGAATGCGGCGTCTTCGGGATTTTTGGGATCGAGAACGCGGCCTCCCTGACAGCACTGGGCCTTCACGCGCTGCAACATCGCGGACAAGAGGCCTGCGGCATTGCTGCCACGGATGGCACGCAATTCCGGACGGAACGTCATCTTGGCCTCGTGGGGGATAATTTCACAGGTAATGATCCTTCAGAGCGCCTCGGCGGGCATATCTCCATCGGACATAACCGCTACTCGACCGCCGGGCAGACCGTGCTGCGCAATGTGCAACCGCTGTTTTCAGAGTTGCACACGGGCGGCTTTGCCCTCGCCCATAATGGTCACATCACGAATGCCTATACGCTGCGCGAAAAGCTGGTCGAAAAGGGCGCGATTTTCCAATCGACCTCTGACACAGAAGTCGTCATCCACCTGATCGCGCGGGCTAAAAAGGGTGACTTCATCGACCGCTTTGTTGCCGCCATTCGCCAAGTTGATGGAGGCTATGCCTTTGTCGGGATGACAGAAGACATGTTGGTTGGCGCACGGGATCGTAATGGCATCCGTCCACTGCTGATCGGACGTATTGGGGACAGCTACGTCTTGGCGTCTGAGACCTGCGCTTTCGACATGATCGACGCAGAGTTCATTCGCGAAGTCGATCCAGGCGAGGTCGTGGTGATCAATGAGGACGGCATCCGGTCATTCACTGCCTTCCCCAACGCCCTGCATAAGCCCTGCATTTTCGAATTCGTCTATTTCGCGCGGCCCGATTCCATTGTGAGCGGAAAATCCGTCTATGAAGTCCGCAAACGTATGGGCCAACGGCTCGCCGAAGAAACACCGGCCGAAGTGGATGTTATCATTCCGGTCCCCGACAGCGGCGTTCCCGCTGCGCTAGGTTTTGCGCAAGCCACCGGCGTCCCGTTCGAACTGGGCATTATCCGCAACCATTACGTCGGCCGGACCTTTATTCAGCCGACCCAGCAAATCCGCGATATGGGTGTGAAGCTAAAACATTCTGCCAATCGCGCGATGATCGAGGGCAAGCGAGTCTTGCTCGTCGATGACTCGATTGTGCGGGGCACGACGTCGACCAAAATCGTGCGCATGATCAAGGCAGCTGGCGCCAAGGAAGTCCACTTCCGCTCGGCGTCTCCGCCTATCAAATTCCCGGATCACTACGGCATTGATATGCCCACGAAAGACAAGCTCATTGCGGCGAATTACACGCTGGAAGAGATGACCTCTATGCTGGAAGTGGACAGCCTCGGCTTCCTCTCCGTCGAAGGGCTGTATTGGGCGATGGGCGAGAAATTCCGCTCAGAAGAAGCCCCACAATATACAGATCACTGTTTCACGGGGGCTTATCCGACACCGCTGATCGACCGGGATCGGCAACTATCTGGTAAAAAGCAGCTCTCCTTCCTCGTCGAAGTCGCCTGATCTGTGACAGATATGACGGGAAGAATCGTCCTGGTCACCGGGGCGTCGCGTGGGATTGGTTATGCAACCGCACTACGCCTCGCCAAAGCCGGCGCGCATGTTATCGCAACGGCGCGCACACAGGGCGGTCTCGAAGATCTCGATGATGCGATCAAAGCAGCGGGCGGGCAATGCACCCTCGTCCCGATGGACCTGAAAGATTACAACGGGATCGATCGACTGGGTAAGATCATTCACGAACGCTATGGCCGCCTCGACGGGCTGTTCGCCAATGCTGGCATGTTGGGTGACATCGTCTTATTGCCACACACCTCTCCCGATGTTTTCGAAAAAGTCATGGCGACAAACGTCACGTCGAATTTCCGATTGATCCGCTCGATGGACGGTTTGCTTCGCGCCTCTGACGCGGCGCGTGTGGTGTTTGTGACGTCTTCCGTCGCGCAGAGCCACCGCGCCTATTGGGGCGCTTACGCAATCTCTAAGGCCGCTTTAGAAGCTATGGCCAATATCTATGCCGACGAAGTTGCGATCACGGCGATCAAGGTTAACATCATAGACCCCGGTGGAACACGGACGGCAATGCGCGCCAAAGCTATGCCTGGCGAAGACCCGAAAGACTTGCCCTCACCCGATGATGTCGCAGCCCTCGCGGTGGAAATGTTGGACGCGAATTATGGCACTTCGCGTGGTTTGGTGCGCTATTCCCAGTGGGCGCAGGCCTAGTCCCAGTCGGGTGTAAAGACGAAGAGCTCGTCCACCCGTTCGCCCAGAACATGTGCAATCTCGAACTTTATCCGTTTGTCAGGACGACACGATACCGCGCTTTTCCGGATTTAAGATGCGTTATGGCATCATTGACCTGCTCCATCGGAAAGGTCTCGACAACGGGTTTGATGTCATGGCGTGCGCAAAATTCGAGCATGCTGGCCACTTCATGCGGTGCGCCTGTATCCGACCCGCCGACTGATTTTCCGCCACCGATCAAGCTGAACGCGGGGATGCCCATGGGTTCCGCCACTGCGCCAACAGTGATGAGTTGCCCATCGGACCGCAGCGTTGCGAGATAGCCAGGCCAATCCAACGTGACATTTACCGTTGAGATCAAGAAGTCGAAGCGGCCGCGTTCGGCCTTGATCGCGTCGCGATCCCGACTGTTGACGACACGGTGCGCGCCGAGCGCGGATAGTTCTTCCATCTTGTCTGTCGAGCTTGTGAAAGCCGTAACTTCGCACCCCCACGCGCGCGCAAATTGTAGCGCGAGATGGCCGAGGCCCCCGATGCCGATCACGCCGACACGGTCTGTCGGCTTGAGTCCGAATTTCACGAAAGGTGAGAACACGGTGATACCGCCGCAGAACAGAGGGCCTGCGCTAACGGGGTCAACACCGTCTGGAATCGGCACCGCCCAAATGTCTTGAACGCGCATTCTGTCTGCAAAACCGCCACGATTACGGATCGTTGTAACGCCTGTCTGACAACGTTGCTGTGTTCCGGAGAGGCAAGGTTGGCAGGTGTTACAGCTCTGCGCATTCCACCCGACGCCGACAACCTGGCCCAGTTCCAACGACGTCACGGCGTCGCCTTTCGCGCGTACGCGACCCACGGCTTCGTGGCCCGGTACAAGCGGGTAACGGCTCGCACGCCAGCCATTATCGATCATGGAAAGGTCTGAGTGGCAAACGCCACAAGCAATTACATCAATTTCGACATCATGTGCGGCGAGTGGACCAGGATCATAGCTGTGGGGTTCGAGGTCTGCGCCGGCTTCATGCGCGGCCCAAGCTTTGATATCGCTCATTTTTTGCCCCGTTTCTTGACTTTGCCGAGTGGCTCTCGGCCTTTGATACGCTTCGTATTATCGTAAGGGTTTTCGTCCGCTTTGACGTATAGGCGGATCGGAATCCCCCAGAGATCAAAGTCTTCGCGCAAGCCATTAATGAGATACCGACGATAGCTCTCAGGCAGTTTCGTCGCGCGCGAGCATTTCAAAACAAAGGTCGGCGGACGTGTTTTTGTTTGGCTGATATATTTCGGCTTCACACGACGACCCTGCACGGTAGGCGGCGGGTGGCGCTGGACTTTTTCCGTCAGCCAATCGTTTAGCTCTGATGTTTTGACCTTCACAGACCAGTCGATCTGCACGCGTTCAATCGCGGGCAGCAGTCGATCCACAGATTTTCCTGTAAGGCCGGAAAACATGACGACCGGCACACCTTTGATCTGGGGCAGAAGCCGTGCAGCTGTTTCGCGCAGAGCTTTAGACATTTCGGATTTATTCTCGACCAAATCCCATTTCGTCACGCCAATGACGAGGGCGCGCCCTTCCCGCTCACACAGGTCAGCGATTTGCAGGTCTTGTTTATCAAAAGGAGACCCCGCATCCATCAAGAGGACGACGACTTGCGCAAACTTAATTGCGCGCAGTGAGTCTTGGACGCTCATCTTCTCGAGTGTTTCCTGAACCTTGGCGCGCTTCCGCATCCCGGCGGTGTCATGAAACTGCACGCGGCGACCTTGCCAGACATAGTCGATGGTGATGCTATCCCGCGTGACGCCCGCTTCGGGTCCCGTCAGCAATCGATCTTGCCCGATAAGCGTATTGATTAGCGTCGATTTACCGGCATTGGGACGGCCAACGATAGCGATCCGCACAGGCGCTTCGGTTGTGTCCATAGGCTCCGGATCAATCTCTAACTTGACCTCTCGCAAAGCCAGATCGACGGCGTCGTCCAAGTCGACCATGCCGATATTATGCTCTGCGGCGACTTCGACGGGATCACCCATACCGAGGGAGTAGCCTTCGGTAATGCCCGCATCACTGGCTCCGCTCTCGCATTTATTGGCGACCAGCACGGTCGGCTTACCCGTCTTACGCACAAACTCTGCGAATATGCGGTCCAGAGGCGTGACCCCTTCTCGCGCATCATAGACGAAGAGCAGCACATCCGCGCCGTGTACGGCATCCTCGGTCTGGGCGCGCATCCGAGCTTCTAGCTTATCGCCCGTCGCGTTTTCAAACCCAGCGGTATCCATCAGGGTCATGTCATGTCCGCGCAGACGCGATTTCGTCTCGCGGACATCGCGAGTCACGCCGGGCGTGTCATTGACGATGGCGAGTTTCTTGCCCGCCATACGGTTGAACAGCGTGGATTTCCCGACATTCGGACGGCCGATGATGGCCAAGCGCGCGGGGCGCATAGGCGTTTCGTCAGCTGGGTCTTCGTCGTCGTAACGGCGCTTGCGAGCCATCAGCGAAGCGCGATGAGCTTGGCTTCGTCGGTCACGAGATAGACTGTCTCATTTGCGATGACAGGCGGCACAAAAACAGGGTCTTTTACATCCAACGTCGAGAGGATTTCACCCGAACGCGGGTCGAGAATATTCACATCACCCTTTGAGCCAGCCACGACGAGGCGGTTACCCGCCAAGATCGGTTGGGCCCACACAACGCGCTTCTTGCGTTTCTTAGGATCTTCGAATGCCTCGAGCTGTCGCAGCCACAAAACGGAACCGTCGAGTTTTGACATAGCCGCAACCTGTCCATCCGTCGTGACGGTATAGACCAGATCACCGACAATGAGCGGGATGCTGAGCGAGCCAGCGGGCTGTGACCAGATACGCTGACCTGTTCGCAAATCAAACGCGCTTGTCACGCCGGACTGGGCGGAAGCGAGGACATAGCCATCGGCCACAGCTGGGCCGCCAGCAATATCATTCAGCGAAGCCAGAGGTGTCAGGCGCGCAGATGAGGACAAAGCGTCTTGCCACAGCACGCCACCATTTTGCACGCGCAAGGCCACAAGCTCTCCAGAAGAGAACGGGGCGATCACGACATCTCCGTCCACAGCGGGCGCGGGCGAGGTCAGCATACGCGCCGTCTCGACGATACCTTGATAGGTCCAGAGGACTTCGCCCGTATTCGCGTTCATCGCAAAGAGTTCGTTATCATCGGAAATGACGAAGACGCGGCCACTGTCCACGACGGGCGCGGAATGCATTGGCACGCGGGTTTGTTTGGACCAGATCAATCCGCCAGACGCGGGGTCCAGCGCCACAAGGCGACCGAGGCCAGAGCTGACAAAGAGTTTCCCTTCGGCAAAAGCGAGGCCACCACCGACGCCTTCCTTATCGCTACCATCGCCATCCGTCAGTGTCAGGGGATCGCGAATGCGGTCAATAAAACTTGTCTTACCTTCTCGCGTGGCTTCGCGTTGAACCGCTTCCACCTTGTAGGTCCAGCGGGTATCGCCTGTCGCCTCGTCCATTGCGCGGACATTATATCCGGAGTCCACGGTATAAATCGTGCCGCCCGCGATCACAGGCGGGGCGAGAACGCGGCCTTTCCGGCCGGATCCATCGCCAATATCTTTCGTCCACGCAGTCTGCAGCGGCCCGCTGGCGCCTGTATGCTGGACAACATGTGCAACGTTGCCGCCGCTCTGTGGCCAGTCGGTGTTGATGTAGGGTGCAGGCAAAACGACCTGATCCGGCGTAGTAGGAGCAGTAACGCTTAGCGTCTCTGACAGTTCGAGAATCGAGATACGATCACTCTCACCCGCAACTTCGCCCTGTTCGGCGCGAATATCTTCGTTTGATTTCGCGAAGGGGTTCAGCGTCGAACACCCACCAAGCAGCAGGGAGAGGCTGAGCGTGAGGACGGGAAGATTAGTTTTCATCTTGTGTCGCTTCCGTCTTATCTGAGGTCTCTTCAGGGGCGATATCTTCAACTGAAGGGGCGTCTGGGGCTGTTACAGGTTCTGGAGCCGCCATCGCTTGCCCTGCCCGCATCAAAATCATGGATTGCTCTGCACGGTCTTTGATCGTCGGCGGCACGCCAGGGATCGTCGTCAGATATGAGAATTGCTCTCGCGCTGCAGAAACGTCGCCGGATTGCGCAGAGACAAAGCCCAGCAACTCTCGCGCCAGATATTCATAAGGCGCTTCGGCTTGGACCAGAACGCCTAAGCGTGAAGCGACATCCGTGTAAGCCCCTTGATCGGCGAGGATGTAAGCGGCTTTAAGCTGGGCGAGTTGTTTATGGCGCGGCGCATCAAATCGGGCAGCTGCGCGGTCATATAGCCCGACAGCAGCGGGCGCATTATTGCGCTCCAGCTCCAGCGCGGCGGCGCGCATCAGGGCCAAGCCTGCATAGCCGTTTGGCGAGCTTTCCGACATGTCGACAAAAGCCGCAATCGAGGCATCTGCATTTCCGTCAGAGGCGAGCTTGGCCGCTGCCGTATATTCGGCGGCTGTCGCGCTGGCGACTTTGCCTTCCGCATATTCGCGATATTCCAAAAAGGCTGCGCCCAAAATGATCGCGGCAATCACGGCCGCAATCGCAGGACCGTAACGCTTTAGCAGGCGGTTATAGTCGTCCTTGCGGAGTTCCTCTTCCACCTCATTGATGAAGTCGACCACGGCTGAATATCCCGTCAAAAAATCGGTGCGCAAAGCACCCTTGAAATCGCGCGGAACCTAGCGGCGGGTCGGGTGCGACACAACCGCTATCGGCATTACGAAAGCCTCACGATTAAACCTATTTTTGGCTCGGTTTGAAGCGGTACAAATTGGCTTCACCCGGGAAGCTACGGTCTTTGACCTGTGCCGCGTAATCTTCGACGGCCTGTGTGATGAGCGATTTCTGATCCGCGAATTTCTTGACGAATTTCGGGACGCGATCAAACTGCCCCAGCATGTCAGGCGTGACGAGGATTTGCCCGTCGCACTGCGCAGACGCCCCAATCCCAATCGTCGGAATATCGACGGCTTGCGTGACCTTATTGGCGATTTCCTCAGATACGCCCTCAACAACAACGGCAAAACTGCCCGCATTTGCGGCGGCTATCGCGTTTTCGAGGATTTCATCGGCAACTTTGGTTTCGCGTCCGCGCGCTTTGAAACCACCCAGCACATGCATGCTTTGCGGGCGCAGGCCGACATGGCTCATCACGGGAATACCGCGCTCGACGAGATATTTGATCGTCTCAGTTGCGTAAGCCCCGCTCTCGATTTTGATCGCCTGACATCCCGTTTCCATCATCACGCGCGAGGCCGAGGCAAAGGCCTGTTCCTTGCTTTGCTCATAAGAACCAAAGGGCAGATCCACGACGACCAGCGCCGTTTTCGATCCACGCATCACGGCTTGGCCGTGCATAATCATCATCTCAAGCGTCACCCCGACAGTACTCGGTAGACCATGCACAACCATACCCAGCGAATCGCCAACGAGAATCAGATCGACATGTTCGTCCATGGTCTCGGCCATAGGCGCGTCATAAGCCGTCAAACAGACGATAGGGTCACCGCCCTTACGGGCCGTGATTTGCGGCGCGGTTATCCGACGCGCGCGTTTAACAGGACGGGAATGAGGCTTTTGTGGTTGAGCTGACATGTCAGCCCCTTAGGCCAAAGACCTAGAGGTCTGCAAGTTGCGCCATTGGGAAATCGAACACCGTGTTGGCGCCTGCGCGAATAAAATCGAGCTGCGCCTGCGCGCGCGGCATGACGGAAAGCGCATGGTAACGCGCAAGGCTCGCCATATTTCCAGCGAGTGCGTCACCTGCATTCTGCCCGTGCGCGACGGCTTTGAGCAGCAATGCCCCAGACAGCACATGGCCACAGAGCGTCAAATAAGGTGTCGCCACGGATAACGCGTGATCTTCCTTGGCATTCAGCAGGATATCTGTCGCGGTTGAGAGCGTTTCAATGCCTGTATCGAGAGCTTTGACGCAGACTTGCAAATCCGCCTGCCCCTCACCTGAGCTTTGCGCGGCCAAGTCTTTGATCGCTTTCAGGTCAGCGATCAGGGCGCGCATCTCCTCACCGCCATCGCGGCGGAGCTTACGGCCGACCAAGTCCATGGCCTGAATGCCATTCGTGCCTTCATAAATCGGGGCGATGCGCGAGTCGCGCAGATGCTGGGCCGCGCCGGTTTCTTCGACAAAGCCCATACCGCCGTGAACTTGCACCCCAATAGACGCGACATCCACGCCCAAATCAGAGCCATAAGATTTCGTGATCGGCGTGAGCAGCGCCGCGCGCTTGTGTGCGCCGAGATCATCTGCCGCCGCTGTGGCCATCGCAATCGCGCGCGCGCCCATCAGGCGAGATTTCATATCAATCAACATGCGGCGCACATCCGGGTGATGCACAATCGGCGCGCCGGGTTCTTCGCCCGGCGGCGTGCCCTGCACGCGGTCATGGGCGTAATCCAGCGCGGCCTGATAGGCACGCTCACCCACCGCGACACCTTGCACGCCCACAAACAAGCGCGCTTCATTCATCATGGTGAACATGCAGGCGAGGCCACGGTTCACTTCGCCAACGAGCCAGCCTTGGGCATTGTCAAATTCCATGACGCAAGTCGGGCTGCCGTGAATGCCAAGCTTATGCTCTAGCCCAATCGGGGAGAATCCATTGCGCTCGCCGAGACTACCATCTTCATTCACGAAATATTTCGGACACAGGAAGAGCGAGATCCCGCGCGATCCTTCCGGTGCATCGGGCAAACGCGCGAGGACGAGATGGATAATATTATCGGCGCAATCGTGATCGCCCCAAGTGATGTAGATTTTCTGGCCTGTGATCGAATAAGTGCCATCGCCATTATCTTCGGCCTTGGTCCGCACAGGGCCGAGGTCTGAGCCTGCCTGCGGCTCGGTCAGACACATCGCGCCCGTCCATTCACCGTTGATCATCTTAGGAATATAGGTCGCTTTCAAAGCGTCGGACGCATGGGCAGCAATCGCGCTAGTCGCTGACGACGTCAGCATAGGGCACAGGCCCAATGCCATATTCGCCGCATAGATCATCTCATTCGTCGCCACAGACACAACCGTCGGCAGACCCATCCCACCAATATCGGTCGGCATAGCGAGGCTCTGCCAGCCGCTTTCGACAAAAGCGTGATAGGCCTCTTTGAAGCCAGGGGACGCCGTGACATCGCGCCCTTCCAAAGTGGCCGGATTTTGATCCCCGTCCCAGTTCGTCGGCGCAATCACGTCGCGCGCAAAAACAGCGGCCCCGTTAAGGATGTCAGAGATCAACTCATCATTCGTATCTGCATATTTATCTTGTGCGACAATCGCGTCGAGATCGACGCCGTGGCGCAAGAGAAACTGCATCGCATTGACAGGTGGCTGAAAAGTCATTGTGGCCTCATTCGTTATCACGAGCGATATGGCACGCGCGCGGCGGAGATATAAGGGCCAAATCGACGCGTTAAACAGTGAAATGCGGCGGAATAACAACTTGAACGTTCCGAGAGAATCCAGCACCAAAGCGACATGAAACAGATCGCGCTTCTCCTCCCCGTTTTCTTCATCGCTGCCTGCTCTGGCGCAGAGACAGACATGCCGCCGCCGAAAAAGGCTGAAGCGCTTCCCGTGAACACGGCACCTGCGGCCCCGATGAGCCTCGAAGAGCGAGGGGCGAAAATCTATAAGCGCTGTCGCGCCTGTCACACGCTCGACCAAGAGGGTCGAAACAAGGTCGGACCAAACCTCTGGGCGATTTATGGCGCGCAAGCTGGCGAAAAAGAGGGCTTTGCCTATTCCAAAGCCATGTTGGCGTCGGGCATTACTTGGACCGAAGACACCATGGACGGCTATTTGAAGAAACCGTCAGAATATATGCCCGGCAATAAGATGACCTTCATCGGGTTGAAGAAACAGGAAGATCGTGACGCGGTACAGGCATATCTGCGCGCGGAAACGACGCCTAAACCGGAAACGCCCTAAAACTCCGTCCAGATCCCTGTCGCGAGCGTTGTTTCGCGCACGATATTTCGGCCCACCATTGTACGCTCTAGCCCAATCTGTATCCAACGCCCCGGCGTGACCTGTCGCGCATAGGACAACTTGCCCGTCACCTGTAGCTGCGGATTGATTTTGAAGTCCTGTATCCGGTCTTTGGGCGCGTAATTCGTAAAGCCCTGCACCAGAACCATATTTCGATGCGTTGGTTTATATCCCAACGTCCAATCACCGTGGAGACTGTCGATCCGATCAAAGTCTCGCGTTCTGGCAGCGATTTGTACATCATAGAATAGATCACCCAGCAAGGTTTCGCGGCTTTGTCCGAGCAAGGCGCGCAACTCTATCGCGTCCCCGCCGGGCAAGACATCGACTAAGGTCGTATCCGGGCCCCCATCGATAACATAGCTAGCTCGCAAAGACGCCGCGAGGCCCTCTCGACGCGCGAGTTCATATTGCAAGCCAAGTTCCGTCTGATCTAATCCTGTAAATTTGAAGGAGACCGCCTCTTGTTCAAAGGAAATCTGTTGCCAAGCGGTATTCCCAACGAGCGTGAGTTTGCGCGCTATACCATATTCGAGATAGGCCCGAACCTCGGTTTTTTCGAACTCAGACAGGGGAACGGCATTCAAATCATCGTCGAAGAACTCAGATGCTTGCGTCAAGTTAGAGCCAAAAATGAACAACCCATCGCGGTCCGACTGATTCCACGCCGCCGCCTCTGCGCTGATACTGCGCAGTATGACCCATGCCATCGCACAGGCATATATCGCCCATCGTTTCATCGCGCCCCCATTACGCGCGAAGATTAAGCTTTGCCTCATGCCGAGGTCAAAGTTAAAGCGTCGAAATGGGAAAGTCGTCTTATACACGCATTGCATTCATATGCTCTGAAAAATCCAATGCAAAACAGGCGCTTGCCGAGCTATCTTCGCGCTATGGCAATGTGGACGCAGCGGATGCCGATGTAATTGTGCCATTGGGCGGCGACGGTTTTATGCTCGAAACGCTGCGGCGCTACCTCCCACTGCTGCAACGCGGCCTGCCGATCTATGGAATGAATAAGGGCACAATTGGCTTTCTGATGAATGATTATAGCGTCGAAGGGCTGCTCGAACGCTTGGAAAAAGCCACACTCACCCCCGTCCATCCGCTGAAGATGAAAGCGGAAGCCGTGGGGGGATCATTTGAGGACACAGCCTTCAATGAGGTCTCGCTATTCCGGCAAACGCAACAAGCCGCACATATCAAGGTCAGCGTCGATGGACGCGAACGGATTGCACGATTGATCGCGGATGGTGTGCTGCTGGCAACGCCGGTTGGATCAACGGCCTATAACCTCTCGGCGCATGGGCCCGTGATCCCGTTGGGTGCGGATGTCCTCGCCCTCACCCCGATTAGTGCCTTCCGGCCGCGGCGTTGGCGCGGGGCGCTATTGTCCGGCAAAGCCAAGGTACGGTTTGATGTAATTGATCCGGCAAAACGACCCGTCTCTGCCTCTGCAGATAATTCCGATGTGCGTGACATACTCTCTGTCGAGATTTCACAGGACCACGGAACAACGTTGAACATGCTGTTCGACGCACATCATGGCTTGGATGAGAAAATCCTGCAGGAGCAGTTCGCGACCTAGACGAGTTGCGGACGTCCGTGCGCGTCGAGCAAATCCATCAACTCAGCCTCTGCGGCCTCGCTCATCTCGATCTCGCTCGTCAAAAGCCGTTCGGCCAAACGCCGCTGCATTTGCGACGGCGTCCGAGGGATCGCTTCGCGCTCAACCTGTTTGTAAAGACTAACCGCCGTCGTCAGCATATGCGTCTGCGCGGGGCTAAAACGCGCCCGTACCGTCGCAGCCCGCGCGCCCAAAGGCCCGCCAGACATCAGCATCAACCGCGTTTTAGCTGGGGTTTGCCCGCCCAAAACAGATAATCCCGCGACAACAAATCGAATATCGCCGCGTCCTGCTGCCCGCAGAAGCAAACTTGGCGTCAGCTTGCCCGACTTATCCAATGACCGCGCATAATCACGCAGGCGATCATCGGGCCAAGCGTCCGTCACAACATAGCTTCGTGCGCGTTCTGCGGTCGCGTTGGTGATCCGCGCGGCGCGACCCTCAGTCATGCCGGGATAGGTCTTGAGATTGACGTCTAGTTTGCGCGTACTGTGATCAATGAGTTTCTCGATAACCGCTGGCGGCATGTCATGGCGCGAAAGCGCCGCTTCGCGGATCAGATCATCATCCGCATGCATCTCTGCGATCAGCTCTGCCGTCTGCGGCGAAATCAGCGCACTGTCATTCGCTGCGACAGCCGCCGTTGCAGCACTGTCGCCAAAACTAACGATGGCTTGCGTGACGTGCAGGGACAGCGTCTTGCGCTGTGCAATGGCTCGCACCTTCTTCGCAGCTTTAGAGTTTAGAACATCGACGAGGTCTTCATCCGTTAGAACGGGTGATGATTCGAGGATCGGCACAGCAATAGAATCGATATCGGCGATCAAAGCCAATGCGAGTTCGCGGGGGAGTTCGGGCGAATTCCGCAAGGTGACAGCTAAGGCGCGTCGAACGAGATCCGACACATCCTTGCAAATCCGGGTCATCAGAGTCGTTGCAAAAGCCCGATCTGCATCAGAAAGCTGCGCGGTCCGTAAACTACGCCCAATCGCTTGGACGGCATTGGCGCGCGCTTCGGCTGTCTCTCCGCCAAGAGCCTGTCGGATTGTGGCGCGGCCGAGACGGTCAATGAGCTGAGGTTTTGCGGTCATATTTCACTTCGCGATAGAGGTATCGCGACTGTGACGGAACATCGTTAATGCGGGATTTACCAAACCGCAGAGACGCTGATAATTTTGGGGAAATGGTACCGCCTCTTGGTCTCGAACCAAGGACCTCTGGTTCCACAAACCAGCGCTCTAACCAACTGAGCTAAGGCGGCTAAACTCTTAGTGAGCGCGAATTAGGGCAGACGGGAAAAAGGTGCAAGCCCTTTCCCGTCGCAAATGTCAGATAGACGTCCGGCTTAGGTGCGGATATTTTTGAAACCCTGCGAACCCAGTTTTTCCTGACGCGTGATGTAATCTGCCAGGTTCTGCGCACGCCAAGCAGGATCAGGGTGAGTAGACAGGATCGAAGGCTGACGGCTCGTCGAATTTGCCGCCATCTTTTCCCACAACTTAACCGACTGACGCGTGTCATAGCCTGCGCGATACATGTAGTTCGCGCCAAGCAAATCAGACTCAGCTTCCTGACGGCGGTTATACGGCAATGTAATGCCGAGAAGTACGCCAAGACCAAGGGCTTGTTGCAGGGCCGCGGTCTTTTGCTGCGCCGAACGCAGGCAGGCATTGCGCTGCGCGCCTTCATAGCGACTACATTTTTTAGAAATCTGGCTACCGCCGATGATTGTGCCGCCAACAGTCACAAGCTGTCCCGCCATTTGTTGCGATATTCTCTCTTGTGCATGCTTTCCAGAAATATGCCCGACTTCATGACCCATGATGCCTGCGATCTGGTCATCATTATCTGTGAAATCCATCATGCCTTTATAAAACCCGACGCGGTTACCGGGCAGAACGAAAGCGTTTTTGTCATCCGTATCAAAGACCTCATAGTCCCACTTTTGGTCACCTCGGCCTGCGCCGCGTGAAATCCGGCCACCAATATTGGCAAGGCGTCGCGTGTAGCGCGGATCGTTAGACGTCGGAATTTTTGTCTTCATCTCATTCCAAGACGACGCCGCCGCATCAGAGAGGTTACTAGGCGCGAAGCCTGTAAATTGTTTCCGACCCGTCTCAGGATTGGTTGAACAGGCAGCCAATGTCGCAGCAGCGCCACCTGCGCCAAGCGCTTTGAGCATCCGCCGGCGCGGCATAAAGGCTTCGTGCGGGGCGGCTTTTGGACCGTGGATAGAGGGGTCGTTACACATGGGAGGCTCCTGTCTTTCGGTACGCTGGCATAAACTCAGTGCTAGACCCGCGAATTATTGATAACATGGCACCAACATACGCAGTCATGCAAGGTTCAACACACATATCCCAAGGTGCGTGAACACAGGCTGACCCAGTCAAAGGCAGAACCCCAACATGTTGAAAAAGCTACTGATTGCGCTGACTCTCGTCGTTATTCTGCTAGTCGCAGCGCTGACAATTATTCCAAGTTTTGTACCCGATAGCGCCTATAAAACGCGACTCGAAGCCGAGTTATCGCGCGCATTATTACGTGATGTGACTTTGGACGACGGGATAGAAATCGCAACATTTCCGGTCATTCGCGCCAAAACCCAAGGCGTGCGAGTCGCAAATGCAGACGGGTTTGATGGCGAAAACTTTATCAATATCGATAGCCTAGAAGCCCGCATCCGCCTGTGGCCACTGCTGTCCAAACGAGTCGAAGTGGCGGCCTTCACGCTCACAAATCCCAAAATCATTTTGGAGCGCCGAGCAGATGGCACAACGAATTGGACAGTGGGAGACCCCACCAAACCCAAGCCCGACGCAGGACCATTTAAGCGCGATGGCCGGTATACGGATTATGATCCCGCTTTGGACCGCCTGACGATCGTGGACGGGCAAGTCACTTACCGGGACGCCGTAAAAGATGTGTCCGTGAATCTGGACGCATTGAATGCCACGATGTCC
>CAYPWW010000058.1:0-15901 GCA_964414555.1 uncultured Algimonas sp. | reverse complement strand
GGTTGAGCGAGTCTGAGACAATCGCATCCTCTGGCCCCAAGAGCGGTTCGAACAAGCCACCATTCGCATCAAAACAGGCCGCATAGAGAATGCTGTCGTCAAAACCGAGCCAGTCAGCAATCGCCTGCTCCAGCTCGCGGTGCTGGTTCTGCGTGCCGCAGATGAAACGCACGGAGGCCATGCCGAAGCCGTAGCGATCCAGCGCGTCTTTCGCGGCGACAACGAGGTCAGGACTATCGGCGAGGCCGAGATAATTATTCGCGCAGAAATTCAGGACATCTTTGCCGCCAACATCAATTTGTGCGTCTTGTTCGCCCGTGATCAGGCGCTCTTCCTTATAGAGACCCTCCTCGCGGATATTATCCAATTCCGTGGAAAGTTCGGCGTAGAAATCTTGTGACATGGCGACACCTCCTGTCTTGTGTGATACAGCGCAATCTCTGGCAACGCCATGCGCTAATCACGGGGAATAATGATCAAGGATTCTAAACCAGCTGCCGACGCCGCAATGACTGACCTGTTAGAGCGCATTCGTGCCTGCACCGTCTGTGCAAATGCGACGCCACCGCTTCCCGTTACGCCGAATCCAATCGTGCAAGTGACGTCGCAGTCAAAAATCCGAATTATTGGCCAAGCACCGGGTACACTCGCCCATGCCTGCTCGATTCCGTTTAATGACCCATCAGGGCGTCGGTTGCGAGATTGGTTGGGCGTGGATGATGAGACTTTCTATAACCCCGACAACTTCGCGATCACGCCAATGGGGTTTTGCTTTCCTGGGCAAGATCGACAGGGCGGTGATTTACCACCACGCAAAGAATGCGCTCCGCTTTGGCAAGACGCATTGACGGAGGCCATGCCAAAAGTCGAGCTGACACTACTCGTCGGAATGTATGCTGTAAAAACGCATCTTGGCCCGCGTGCGCAACGCACATTAACAGAGACCGTGCGGCATTGGCGCGATTATGGGCCGGACATTATTCCCCTGCCCCACCCCAGTTGGCGAAATAATGGTTGGATCAAACGCCATGATTGGTTTCCTGAGACGCTGGCGCACCTAAAGTCCCGGGTGGCGCAGACCCTCTGTTTGGAGAACGCGGAAGACTGAACGGCTGCTTTGTCCAGCTTTGTCTACGGCGGTTAGGCGGTAGAACCCCGGCGCGTCTGGATACCAAACATGGCCGTCTCTCGTTTCCGGCACGACCTCCCCGTCAACGTAGAGTGACGCCAAGCCTTTGGTGGATTGCACAACCAGATCGACGCCTAAACTACGCGCATCGAAATGCGTGACGGCCACATCCGTTTTATCTGCCGGGAAGATGATCTGCGGGGCTTGCGCATCGCTTGCGGCCAAACGCATGGGTTCGGGTTGATCGACCCGTTGGATACTGCGACGGCTGACGGGTAAGATGTTCGCGATATCAAACAGCAAGGGCGCTGCCGCCAGACGGCCCGTAACGCCGGGGCGTGGTCCGCCATCGGGTCGCCCCACCCAGACGATGATGACATAGTCGCCTGACAGTCCTGCCGCCCAGCTGTCGCGGAAGCCATATGACGTGCCGGTTTTATAAGCGACGATTGGCATCTCTTGTCCCAAGTGCCCTGGAACAACCCCGACCGGACGCGGTGCATCGGCCATAATTTTGCGCAGGGCCTGCGCTGTATCGGCTTGCATGAGGGCAAAGCTTGTTTCGCGCTCTGACTCCGACAGTTTCCACCGAAGCGGCGCGGCCTCGCCCTCATTTGCGAGCGCCGCGTAGAGCACACCCAGATCAACAGCGCGCAGGCCTGTTCCGCCGAGTGCTAAGGCCAGCCCCGCTTCTGCACCGTCTTCACCTGGCTGAGATTGTGACAGGCCGACGCCAGCTGCGCGCAGGCTTGCCTCCAATCGACGCCCGCCGACCTGGTCCAGCACGGCGACGGCGGGAATGTTCAGGGAGTGTTGTAAGGCCTCGGAGAGAGTTACATCACCGTAATAGCGTCGGTCGAAATTCTCCGGCCTGTAAGCGCCAAACCGACTTGGTGCATCTCGCAACCGGGTGTCTGCGCTGATGATCCCATCATCCATCCCCAACCCATATACGAATGGCTTTAGGGTGGACCCCGGAGAGCGCACCGCCCGCGTCATATCTAACCACCCACCATCGTGATCGCGCCGTCCCACGGCGGCATGAGCGCGCACCTCTCGCGTGGGGGCATGGATGACGAGCGCTGAGGCGTTCACAGGCGTGTCGAGGTTGGAAACATAGCGGTCCAACAGCCGTTCCAGTGCTGCTTGGTGCTTAGCCTCTAATGTAGACTCAACCTTCTGGCCGTCTCCTGCAAGGCGTTTGGCGGTCAGCCATGCTGTATTTGGTAAGCTAGCGGATTCAAGTGGGATCGCTGCGGTCTTCCCATCGTCTAAATCACGCTCATTCAGCAGGCCACCTTGATGCAGGCGTTGCAAAATCCGATTCCGCCCACGTTTGGCACCTTGGGCGTTCCGATCAGGACGGCGAGCTTCTGGCGCTTGCGGGAGCGCGATCAGGAGGGCGATTTCATCTGGCGAAAGATATTTCGGAGGCTTGCCGAGATAGATCCGGCTAGCCGCCTCAATGCCCTCGATATTGCCGCCATAGCTAATCCGCGTCAGATATTGGGTGAGGATTTCAGCCTTCGAGTAATGCAGCTCAAAGCGAAGCGCTTCGAGGCTCTCAATGGCTTTCGCGCGTAAGGTTCTGGGACGTGGCTTATACTGTCGAACCAGCTGCATGGTGATTGTCGACGCGCCAGAGACGGGCTTCCCTGCCGCCCTCCAGCTCTGCAAGGCACGCAAGATTGCAGAGCCGTCGACACCGGCATGGCGATAGAACCGCCGGTCTTCGATCTCTAAAAGTGCTTCAAGATAGCCTGAGTCGATCTCTGACAAATCGGCCTGCACTCGCCATGTGCCTGCCTCGACTGTTCTGACGTTCAGCCAAAGACCCTCGCGGTCCATCAGGACAGGGGAATTGGCGTGTAACTGTGCATCGGACACGGGCGCGCGGCAGAACCACAGGCTCAGTAACGCGACACAGGCGAGCCAGATATATCCGATCACTCGGCGCATTAGAGCGCGCCGGACGCCGTAATGAGTAGCTCTGACGCTTCCGTTGTTCCGACGACATCTGGGCGGTACATGTCTTCGACGATTGTGCCGGGGAAGGTGAAGCTGCCGGGCGTGACGGCACGCGCGATATAAGCGACGCGGATGTCTCGATCACTGCGATACCACCGCCGGATCCGGTCAGAGGCAACAAAGCGGTCATCGCGCGCTTCTTGCAAATCGACATAAGAGAGCGTGCCGAGGAAATCATAAATGCCCGCGTCGCCGTTGCGCGTCTTGGCGTCTTCGGGCGTCAGAACGGTCTCGATTTCTAATCCCGCTGGTAGCATATCATTGATGACAACCATCTTATCTCGTCGGTCATCTGCCTCCGCATCGATCAGCACAATGACTTGATCACCTTGCTGCAGACGATCCCCCGTGATGGGCTTGCCTTTCAGGGTGAAGAGGCTTTTCGTGACGGTGAAGCCCTCCTCCATGGCGGGAAGCGCTTTCATCGGTGAGGCCTCGACATCGACACTAACAAAGAGACGGCGGTCGTCGCGGTTTGTGATCTCCACGCCGTCGCCGATTTGTTTGGGTGACAAGGCGCCGGTGAAATCCGCACCCTTCATGCGGAAATTGGCTTTGTCAGAGGATGCCAAAATACCCGCAATCGCGCGAACGATATAGCTGCGCTCTTGTGTCGACATACGCGCAGGATCGCGGTCGGCCAACTCTTTCAAAAGCGCTGCCGACGTTTCGCCCGGAATAGCCTCGCCGCCAATGGCTAGGACGCCAGCGACATTCCGATTGCGCGAGCTGTAGAAGTAATACTCATGCTTCCGATCAGACCCCAATTCAGACATGGCCCGTTCAAAGGCGACCTCTGCGCGGTCCGCATCTCCGATCTGAGAGAGAGCGGCGCCGAGATAAGCTTGCGCCAAGGGATTGGTCATCCGCGCACCAAATGTATCATGGACATAGCGTGCGCCAGACGCATCAGGCTGACCCGCCCGCACCAAGATGTGATGGGCATAGGCCGCACGTTCCGCCCGACGCAGTTCCTGACGGTCGCGCGTGGCGTCACCCAAATCAAAGTCCAGACCAAGACCGCTGTTGCGGTTCATATCGGACAAGGATTTCGCGGCATCCATAGCGGTCGTGAGAATATCTTCTGGCACGTCGAAATCACGACGATCTGCCTCGACCAGAAACTCTGTCACATAAAGTTGTAGCCAAGGCGCGAGCGCGCCGTCGCCCTCTGACCAGAGACCAAAGGCCCCTGACGGACTCTGGCGACTGCCGAGCTTCAGGATCGCTTTTGAAATACCCGTACGCGTCTGCACGTCGGAACTGTCTTTAAACCCGCCGAGTTGCTCGACATAGAGCAAAGGCATGGCGCTGCTGACGGTCTGTTCCGTACAGCCATAGGGATAGCGGCTGAGCGCATTGACATAGGCGGCAGGGTTGAGGCCCGGCAGCGGCGAAACACCGACATCGATGCTCGCTGAATTGCGGGCGTAACCCTCAAACATCTCATCCGGCAGGCGATAGCTCTCACCCGGTTCAATCGGCGTGAGGAAGCGACGGCTGACGGGGCGGAAGGGGGAGCGGACCTCAATCGGATTGACTGAGGTGACGCCATAGTCGCGCGGGCCAGAAATTTCGGTTTCGACCTCATAGACGCCGACACCTTCTGCCAGAATTTCCACAGAGGACTGATCGCGGGTTCCGACGGGCAGATCGAACGTCGCATCTGTTGCGTCAAGAAGCCCTGCCGCAGACACACGACTGCGATAGGTGCCGGGCGTTCCGTCGATATTATCCAGCGAGAGTGTTGCCACGGCGCGGTCCCCCGGCGCGAGGAAGCGCGGCAGAGCCAGTGTGGCGGGCACAGAATCGCGGACCTTCAGTGGCTTTGACGCACTGCCCACAGCGTTTTTCGTCCACGCCGTCGCCATCAGGCGCAGCTCTCCGTTGAAATCAGGCAGGTCCAGCGGCACGACGGCTTTACCATTGCGAACAGTGACCGGACCACGGAACAGCGCGACGGTTTGTGTTGGGACAACGCTCAGCCCTGCCCCGCCAAGGCTATCGCCGCCAGAGCGGGTCGTCGTTGCGGACCAAGGCTCTAATATACGCGCGTAATCATCCTGCACATCGAGCGCGAAAGCCATCTTCGCGAACAGCGTTTCTGCCGCATCGGGTGAGCGGAACTTCGTGAGCGCGAGGATACCCTCGTCTACGGCGGCCAAGGTCAGATAGGCTTTGCCATTCACTGCACCAGAGAGCGTGATCGGCACCTCAATCGTCTCTCGCGGGGCGACCCGATCCGGCGTATTCAGACTAACATCAATCGTCTGCGAGGATCGACCCAAGGCGATATGTGTCAGGCCAACGGCACGCTTTGCCGATTGCTTTTTATCGGCGTCCAACGGCGTATAAAGCGTCACCATCGCATAAATACTGTGACCCCATTCAGCATCATAAGGGATGCGAACAGAAGACGCGCCCTCTGGAATGCTGATCGTACGCAGGGAACGGACTTTGTGATCTGCGATGACAATATCGCCCTGCCCCGCATAGGGCGCCTCGAGGTTCAGTAGGAAACTACCGCCCGGGGTCTCGGGCAGGTCTGTTGCCCCGACGAGGATGCGGTCCGGCGCATCTGTCTCGCCCGTATTATACCAGCCGACTCCAAATCGTACCGAGGCAATCGTGCCGTCTGCATCAACGGTCTCTAAACGGTAGCGGCCATAGTCGAGGGATTTGCCCCAACGCGCGGGGACGTCTGCGCTGATCGCAATGCGTCCGCTGTCGACATACTGGTCACGCTTGCGCCCGCGATAGACCCAGCGGTCATTCTCGCGGTACCAGTTATAGCCGTAACTTTCACGGAAGAGAGACCAGTCGACAGCACTCGCGATGCGTGCGCCGGCGGGATCAACAGCGATGAGGTCTATGTTGGCTGGCGCATTGCGCTTGGCCCGACCATCAAACCGCGTGTTGAACCCGACATAGCGATCCCGCATGCGGATCGGCACGAACAGGCTATCCCGCACATAGCGACCGCCGGGCTCCGCCACGCCCAGCACAACAGAGGCCCGCAGCGGCGATTGGGAGTCGATTGTTCGGCCTGCGAGCGAGAGCGTCGTCTCGGCCAGCCCGTCTTCATCCGTCAGGCCAATCTCCAGATCAAAGACCTGTTCTTGGAAGGTCTCAGCCACATCGCCAAAGCTGTAGCCCTTATGATGTGGGAAGGGATTTGGATCACGCTGCACCCGGGCTTTGGCTTCTGTATCGAGTGCAGAGCCCGGCGCGCCATAGTAAAACTGTGCGTCGAGGGTAATGTCGCTTGTGCCGCCATCCCGTAATATGGCGGGCTCCTCTGGTGACAGCGTCAGCTTGAGTTTCTGCGGGACGAAATCTTCGACAGAGATTTTCGTGGAAGTTTCGACCTCTGTCCCTTCGACTGTCATAGAAATCGTCCAGCGACCCCGTGCCGCTGTGTCGGGCAAATCAAGTGCCGTCACGTAACCGCCCGCCATATCTTCTGGCGCGAGGCGGCGTGTGTCTTGTCGTTTTCCATCAGGGCGCAACAGCTCAACGACGAGCGTTCGCCCCGTCACAGCGCGCGCATCCGCGTCGCGTAGCAGCGCCGTTAGGTGAACTGTCTCACCTGGGCGGTAAATACCCCGATCCGTGAAATTAAAAATATCAAGACCCAAGCCGACATCGCGCCCTTGCACATCCATCGCCGTCAGGTCGAGTGGCGCGCGCGCGAGGTCCAACACGGCGTAATCACCGTCCGGTCCGTAAGCCATAATCATCTTCGGCGTCAGCGGCCCCTGCCCCGCCAGCAGCGGCGCTTCGAACCGCGCACGGCCTTGGCTGTCCGTCAGCGTTTCGGCCAATTGCTCATTGTTCCGCGCGACCAGATCGAGCCGAACACCCGCTTGCAAACCAGCCGTTTTGATCGAGCGTACACTAACATCCAGACCGCTCGCGCCGCGATAGCTCGTTAGGGCGAGATCGGTCGAGATGATCCACCGCAGCGCTTTTGCATTGCGGTAGTCTGAAAGGTCTCCGCCGGCATTTTCGGCCATGACAATATAGGCACCCGGCCCTTGCGCAGAGATCGTGTCAGCGAGGTCGAATGTTGTCTCGACCATTGTGTTCTTCGATGCGTCGATTTCCAAAGTTTCCGCCGCAATTTCGACGCGCTTATCGCTCGCGATATAGGTGCTGACATAGCGGCCCTCGACGCCGTTTTCGCCTTGGTCTGGCGAATATTGGCTGAGAATACGGTCATTGACGCGGTAGATTTTCAGGTCGACACGCTCGACATTGACGGTCTTCAAAACCAGTCGTGCATCTTGCGTTTCCGGCAGGATTATGCCCGTTCCGGCAAAGCCGACAAAAGCAGGCTTGTCTTGAAACGTCACATTTGCGGCGCGTGAGCCTGGTAATTCTGCGCCTGCATCCGCCGTCAGTCCCTTGCGTGACACAACGCGATAGGTCTGTCCGTAAGCCAAGCCTAGGACGCAAATCTTTCGGCCTTCTGCTTTGATCGAAAAGGGCGTCTCTGGCGTGACGCGGATGAAGGGTTTTAGGTCAGTTTCATTGGCGCGGTTGAAACTCTCGGAAAATAAGAGACAGGCTTGCGGCGCGTTATCGGCTTCCACCGTTTCCCAACCGAGATAGCTCAAAGGTTTTTGTGATGTCGTTGGGGGTGCCGTTGGTGTTTCAGTTGTTTCAATGGCCGGTGCTGGCTCTGAAGGACGATCCGGTTCTGATGGTTTTGGATCGGTTACAGGTTTGGCTTCAACGGCCGCCTGAACGATTGGCGCGCTAGTCTCAGATCCTGTGTCTGCTGAGGGAAACAGCCAGTAGCCCAGAAGGCCCGCGAGGAAGAACCCGATCAATCCGAGAAAGATATTTACTGGCGTCGATGTCATGGCAGCCCGTCCCCTTTAGTGCGTTATCTCACCCATAGGCTGATTCTGGGCAGGAATGGGGCGGGGATCGTCCAAAGCTGTGACGATCTTGTGGTTTATCTGACTTCGCCCTTGCGCAGGCGGTCCATGTCATCGCGATATTCCCAACGTGCGATCTCTGCGAGGACGGTTTCAATGCGATGCTCCAGTGTTTGCACGGCGACCTCGCGACCCCCCGGACGGCGGTCATCCCCGATGAGAGCCTCTGCGCGCTCGCAGGCATCAGCCAACCCCATTGCTCCGACGACACGGGCAGAACCTTTTAGAGAATGCGTGACGCTCGCCCAGACCTCATCGTCGGCATCGGGATGCAATCCACGGCTCCACATTTCGACCTGATTACGGAACAGGCCAAACACCTCCCGAGTCAAGTCAGGGTCATCTCCGACATATTGATTGAGGTGGTCGAAGTCGATTTCTGGTGAATCAGTCATAGGGCATACTAGACATCCCGCCCGCATATGTTAGCGCAAAATCATGGGTTATTTTGAACAAACAAAACGTGGGCTTTCCGTCTGGTGGTCCTGGATACTTGTCACCTGGCTGGCCTTTGTCGGTTGGGTCATCGTTCAGACAACATTGGTCAGTGCACTGATGGATGTTGCCTCTGAAAAAGACCCAGAGATCGGGGTCGCCTTCAACGAAGCCGCCATGAATATGATGCCCGAAGAGCAGATGGCCGCCTATGCCTTGTCTGGCTTGGTCCTATTAGTGGCCGGTATCGCCTCCATTATTCTATCGCTTGTGACGATTACAAAAACGTTGAGTTTCCTCAATGCCCAGCCAGAATTGGGCCGACCAAAAGTCTCCCCCGTTTTACTGGGCGCAACGCTGCTCTCTATCGTTATCGCGATTATCGGGCTGATGTATAATAGCAGTTTGATTGAGCAAGGCGATTACATGGCCGTGATGAACCGCGCGATGGGTGTCAGTCCAATCGCATTCGGGCTGTTCCTGCTCACGTTCCCCGCAGGCGCTGCAGCGCTCTATCTTGGGCAGAAATTTGTCCATCGCCGGACCTTGTTGAGCCTTCATACGGCAGCGGCGAAATTTCGCTGGTTCTGGGTTGCGCAGGGCTTTTTGGTGACATGGGCTGTGTTGGGTCTGTTTTCGTGGCTGGGCCAGATGCTCGGGCTGATGGAAATCGCATTTGTTTTTGACGCTTCCCGCTTTTGGGGCTTTGCAATCGTCTCGCTACTGCTGATCCCTCTGCAATCCGCGACGGAAGAGATCGTGTTTCGCGGGTATTTCAATCAAGGTCTGATGCACCTGCTGGGGAATAAGTGGGTGGCGTTTACGATCACCTCCCTCGCCTTTATGGCGCTACATCTGTCCAACCCCGAAGCCCTCGCGGTTGATCGCTCGATCCTACCGATTGTGATGAGCAGCTATTTCTTCTTTGGCTTTGCCGCTTGTCTTCTGGTGTTGTTTGATGACGGGTTAGAAACAGCCATTGGCGTCCATGCTGGGAATAACTGCTTTGCGGCGACGATGCTGAATTACGAGAACTCCGTGTTGCCGACACCTTCCGTGTTTTTAACGGGGTCCGACCCGCTGAAAGATGCGATTTCCACCTTGGTTGTCTTGGGCCTGATCGTCGTCATTTTTTGGATGCTTCGCAGACGGTCTCGCGGATAATTTCGCGTTCCGTGCGTAACGCCTCTGCGCTTTCCCCGCGCGAGGCCTTCTGATAAGTGCATAGAACGCAGCGTTTCAGGGGCCAGCTTTGTCTGACATTACCAAGAAAATCTATTCCATTGAGCCAGGCGGCGACGAGGTCGTACGGGCCATTTCGGCAGAGCCAAAAGCGGAGCCTGTCCCCGCTTTTGTAACCCGACCTGCCGCGCCGATTCAACTTGCAGAAACGCCTTCATCTCGTTGGATTATATGGATAGTTGTTGGATTTTCCTTGCTTTGGCTGATTGGAGCCGGGCTTTATTTCGGCGCACAAATTTTCGGAGGTAATGAGGCATCTATGATGCAAATCGCCGGTCTGGCGACCTTGCTCCTCTTGCCGCTGCTGCTTTTGATCCCTTTTGCCATGGCGGCACGACGTCTCTCTGATATCTCACACCAGAATGCGCAGATGGCGGCGGCAGCCCAAGCACTCGTCACGCCCGATCAATCTGCACTGGATGCATCGCAATCTCTCGCCAGTGCAATCCGAAAAGAAATCGCCAGCGTGAACACACAGCTAGCGGATACGGTCGAAGTCCTCAGCGGCGTTCAGACGGCTATAACGCGCGAAAACCAATCCCTCGATGCTGCCGGCGCACAGCTTATGAGCCGGTCGGAAGATGTCGGCCGCAACCTAACGCTCCAACGCCAAGCCCTCGAGAGCCTGACGGGGACGTTTGATGATCGCATGACGGCGCTTTCGACGGCCATCGAAACACAACGCGAAGCCTTGCAAACCTCTGCCACCGCAGCCGAAGCCGCCCTCTCCCCCGCCATGGAGACGTTCTCTCTGACGAATGAATCTCTCAAAACAACGGCAGGCCAAACGGGCGAAGTTGTAGACGGGGCCGCAAAACAACTGGGCACAGCAATGGAACAGCTAACCGAGTTAGAGGCCAAGCTGTCCACACAGATCGCGCAGCTCGACGATGGCAATATACAGGCTCAAACGCGCCTGGACGCCCTGCAGACCACAGTCGAAAAAGGCCACACGC
Source organism: uncultured Algimonas sp. (assembly GCA_964414555.1). Lineage (GTDB taxonomy): Bacteria > Pseudomonadota > Alphaproteobacteria > Caulobacterales > Maricaulaceae > Litorimonas. The sequence continues at coordinate 5,165 of CAYPWW010000058.1, read as the reverse complement.
TCTTGGCCGAGCTGAAAGCGGCAACAGAGACCCGCAAATCCGATCTCGACACGCTTTACGGCGAGCTGTCGTCTCAGGTCGATGCCGCTTCCACAACGGCCCTGACGGCACAGGGCGAAACAGCGCGTATGGTCGAAGGTAACCTCGCGCAAATGCGCCGCGAGTTTGCGCGCATGGAAACGGATATGCAACTTTTGCAAACGCGTCTCTCCACAATGGGAGCCAAGACCGACGACATGGCGCTTGATCTGGAGGAGAAAGCCGCCGCGAGCCGCCTACAATTGCGTCCATTAGAGACAGATTTCCCACCCGTAGAGCCGCCGCCTCGCCACGCTTCTGATCGTGAGCGTAAAATGGAGGCGAGCATGCTAGACCTGACGCCTGATGTTGAAACGGCAACTGAACCCGCATCGACTCTAGATCTGTCAAACCAAGATGTCCTCAGCCGTCCGGGCGGTGAAGGCGGGTTTGGTCGTGCGCGTAAATCTGAAAAGCCAAAAGACGGCTGGCGCTGGCGCGATATGCTAGGGGGCTTAGACCGTCCCGATGATACGGCCGCAGAGCCTTTGCGCGCGCCAGAGATACCCGCTGCGCCCCTCACATTGCCTAAAGCGCCCCAAGCAAAAGACGTGGATATCGTGGAAGCTCTTAGCGCGATCAGCTTGTCCCCTGCCGCCATCATCGATGACGGAACGATCTTAGACGCGACACAAGGGCGTATTGATAAGGGCGTGGCGGGATTGGTATCTGCCGTCACGAAACGGATCCCTGACCCCGTTGGACATCTGCGGTCCTGTATGACGGAAGACCCTGTCCTACGCGCAAATGTGAAAAGCTTTGCCGATCAGTTCGATGATAGGATCGGGCGGACGTCGCCCACCGCTCCTGCCCTGCGGGCTACATTTGGCTCACCCTCCGGTCGGGCATACCTGCTCTGCGCCGCTGCATTGGCTTAAAACCACATGACATCTCTTGAAACTCATCCCTCTTGGATGATCCGCACAGCGGAATCCGAGGACGCCGGCGAGCGTTTAGACAAATGGCTCTCTAGCTGGACCGAGCTGTCCCGAGCGCGCATTCGAGACTTGGTCGAAAGCGGGAACGTTCGAGCTGATGGAAATATCGCAACGAAAGTCACGGCTAAAGTCCGCGCAGATATCGAATATGGCGTGCTCGTCCCGCCGCCCGTGGACGACACGCCGCAGCCTGAAGACATCCCACTCGATATATTGTTCGAAGACGGCCATTTGATCGTCCTCAACAAACCCGCAGGCATGACGGTGCATCCCGCGCCCGGGTCACGCTCTGCGACGCTCGTCAATGCGCTGCTGCATCACTGCGCGGATAGTCTGTCGGGCATCGGCGGCGTCATGCGCCCCGGTATTGTCCATCGCCTCGATAAAGATACCTCCGGCGTCATGATCGCGGCGAAGACGGACAAAGCCCATCGAGGCCTTTCCAAGCAGTTCGCCAAACATTCGATTGAGCGTGTCTATACTTGTCTCGTCCGTGGCGCGCCAAAGCCGCGCTCTGGCACGATCATCTCCCGCCTCGCGCGTTCGCCGCATGATCGTAAGAAACAGGCCGTTGTTCGCGGAACGATGAATGACATCAACGCGTCTGACGTCGGGCGTCATGCCGTCACGCACTACGCCTTCCTGCGCGGGTTTGGTCGCGCGCAAACCGCCAGTATCGGCACACCGAAAATCAGCCAGCTGGATTGTCGCCTAGAAACGGGCCGGACGCATCAAATTCGCGTTCACCTGGCGCATATTGGTTGTCCGCTGCTAGGTGACCCGCTGTATGGCAAGCAACGCGCCTTTGTGACGTCAAATCATCCGGCAGAGGAAATCGTGCGCGCGTCCATCGCAGATTTCAAACGCCAAGCCCTGCACGCGCGGCATCTCGGCTTTATCCATCCGGTGACGAAAGAAGAGATGGCGTTTGATTCGCCCCTGCCGCCACAGATGCAAGCCCTCGTCGATGCGCTGGTTGACCTACCGCTCGACTGATCCGATCACGCTGGCGTGACAAACTGTTTAGGCGTGCAACCCTTTAAACCTGATATTCGTATCCTATATGCAATCGCTGGAGGGATCACCCATGGCTGAGTCCAAGACTAAATCAAAAGCGTTGAGCAAATCATCGAAATCGACTTCGATGAAAGACGCAACCTATAGCGGGAACATGAAGCTCTCGACCTCGCTCTCGCCAGAGCAGGGTCTGAACAGCTACCTACAAGAAATTCGTAAATTCCCGATGCTTGAAAAAGAGCAGGAATTTCGTTTGGCTAAACGCTGGGTGGAAGACGGTGATACGGATGCAGCCGAGCAAATGGTTACGTCGCATCTGCGTCTCGTGGCGAAAATAGCGATGGGTTATCGCGGATATGGCCTGCCAATTTCCGAGGTGATCTCGGAAGCGAATGTCGGCCTGATGCAGTCGGTCAAGCGGTTCGACCCCGATAAGGGTTTTCGCCTGTCGACCTATGCGATGTGGTGGATTCGTGCCGCCATTCAGGAATACGTCCTGCGCTCGTGGAGCCTCGTTAAAATGGGCACAACGGCCGCGCAGAAGAAGCTGTTCTTCAACCTGCGCCGCATGAAGGGCGAGATGAAAGCCCTTGAAGACGGCGATCTAAAACCAGAACATCTCGCGAAAATCGCGACGAATCTCGGCGTCAAAGAAAAAGAAGTCACCTCCATGAACCGACGTATGTCGGGTGGTGGGGACAGTTCCCTGAACGTCACCATTGGCGGTGAAGATGGTTCTGCGCAGTGGCAGGATTGGCTCACCGATGAATCGGATTCGCAAGAAGACGTGCTGGGTGAGGCCCAAGAACATGACGCGCGTATGGACCTGTTGGGCGACGCTATGGCCGACTTAAACGATCGTGAGCGCGATATCATTGCTAAACGTCGCTTGGCCGAGAAGCCGATGACATTGGAAGATCTTGCGAAAATCTACAACGTCAGCCGCGAGCGGATTCGCCAGATCGAAGGCCGCGCCTTTGAGAAACTGCAAGCCGCAATGCTTGCAGCGGCGAAACCTGCTGGATTGTTAGAAAACTAAAGCTCTATTCTGCGGCGACCGGCACAATCGTCACGCTCTCGCCGCAGCCACTGGCGTCTGTCTGGTTCGGATTTTTGAACACGAATTTCGAGTGCAGCAGCGTCGTCTCATAATCCACGACAGAGCCAAGAATGAAGAGCACAGCCTTCGCATCGACAACGATCTGAACGCCCTTGTCCTCGACAACCTCGTCGAATTTTTCCGGCGCGGCGACGTAATCCATCATATATTCCATGCCCGCACAGCCACCATTTTTGACGCCAACGCGCAAGTAACCTTCGCCGCGTTCTTCCAGAATTTCGCTCACACGTTTCGCCGCGTCATCCGATAGGGTGACGAGCTTTGGTCGTGGTCGGCGGGTGCGGGTTGTCGTGGTCATAACATGTTCAATTCTAAGCGGGCTTCATCAGACATCCGGTCGGGTGTCCAGGGAGGATCGAAGGTCATGCTGACCTCACACCGACGCACACCCGCAACAACTTCACAGGCATCGCGCACCCAAATCGGCATTTCCCCCGCAACGGGACAGCCCGGCGCGGTCAGAGTCATGTCGACTTTCAATGTGCGATCATCTTCCAATTCGACTTTATAAATCAGGCCTAACTCATAGATATCTGTAGGGATTTCTGGATCATAGACAGATTTCAGCTGCGCGATCACGTCTTCTGTGATGCGTTCAATCTCGGCCTCATCAGGCGGCGTGATCGGTGCGCCGGATACATCGACCATGTCGCGTTTTGGTTCTGAAGACGCCACAACCGTGCCGCTTTCATTCGCAGGCGTCAGACCCGGAATTTGCGCATTGGCGAGGGCTTCGGCCTGTCGCTGTCTATCTGTCATCGAATTGTCCATCATCGTGAATATAGGCGCTGTGGCTTAGGATAGGAAGAGGCCCGCCTTGCGAACACCCTCCACCAGGCGCTCGGCCTCCTCCAATGTGTTGTAAATGCCAAAGCTGGCTCGCGCCGTTGAATGCACGCCGTAGTGTTCCATCAGCGGTTGGGTGCAATGTTGCCCTGCCCGCACGGCGATCCCATATTTATCTAGGATTTGCGCAACATCATGGGCGTGAGCGCCCTCGATGTTAAACGCCAACACTGGACCTTTATCCGGCGCAGTACCGAGGATTTTCACCGAGTTCATATCGGCAAAACCGTCCCGCGCAGTGTTATAGAGCGCCATTTCGTGCTGCTGGATCGCGTTGGGGTCAAACTGTCCGATCCAATCTATCGCGGCGCCGAGGCCAATCGCTTCGAGGATTGGTGGCGTTCCTGCTTCGAACTTATAGGGCGCGTCGGCATAGGTCACGCGGTCGGGGAAAACATCTTCGATCATCTCACCGCCGCCATTAAAGGGCTGCATCCGCTCGAAAATCGCATCTGTTCCGTACAGCGCACCAATGGCTGTTGGGCCATAGAGTTTATGCCCTGTCATGGCGTAGAGATCACAGCCGATATCACTGACATTCACGTCTAGATGCACCGCCGCTTGCGTGCCGTCGACGACCATAATCGCGCCCGCCGCGTGGGCCCAGCGCGCCATGTCCTTGACCGGATTCACCGTGCCGAGGACATTGGACATGTGAACACAAGAGACAATCTTGGTCTTCTCGCCCAGCATCTCGTGGAAGGCGTCAATATCAAGCGTGCCCTCCTCCGTAACGGGCACATAGCGGATCACCGCGCCGTACCGCTCGCGCAGGAAATGCCACGGCACGATGTTGGAGTGATGCTCCATCTGCGTCAGAATGATCTCGTCACCCGGCTCGATCAGATGGGCGAGGCCATAGGCGCAAAGGTTCAGCGCCTCCGTCGCGCCGCGCGTAAAGACGATATTCTTGGCCGCCGGTGCGCCGAGGAAGCTCGCGACCTTGCCCCGCGCCGCCTCGAAATCTTCGGTCGTTTCATTCGCGAGCGTATGAAGCCCACGATGCACATTCGCATAGGCTCGCTCTGACTGCGCCCGCATGGCGTCCATGACGGCGGTCGGCTTTTGCGCCGACGCCGCATTGTCGAGATAGGCCAACGGATAGCCATTGATCTCTCGGGAGAGGATCGGGAATTGGCTGCGGATGGATTGGATGTCGAAGGTCA
>CAYPWW010000057.1:0-16965 GCA_964414555.1 uncultured Algimonas sp. | reverse complement strand
TTCGAGCGGGTTCAACTGCGCGAGCTGATGGTCGTCAAGAAATCCGGGCGTCGCACGCCCTTTGACCGAGATAAACTAGCGCGGTCGGTACTGATCGCGCTGCAAAAACGCCCCGTTGATCCGGAACGGATTGAACAAATGATTTCTGGCGTTGTGCGCCAGTTAGAGGCGGGTGGCACGTCTGACATTCAATCGGACCGAATTGGCGAGCTGGTCATGGAAGGCCTCTCTAACCTCGATAAAATTGCCTATGTCCGCTATGCCAGCGTTTATAAAGATTTCCGTGCGACCGAAGATTTTGGTGCCTTCATTGAGGATCAGAAACTCTCCAATGAGGATGAGTAGGCGTGCGGCCGAAAATTACGCTGAAACTTGCGACGTCGCTGGACGGCAAGATCGCGCTGGCCAATGGCAAGTCCGAATGGGTCACCTCTGAGGCGTCTCGCGCGCATGGACGCTATCTGCGGGCCGAGAATGACGCGATTGCTGTCGGCGCAAATACGGCAGAGCTGGATAATCCAAAGTTGACCTCGCGCGTGCCGGGACGACGGGACCCCATACGGGTTGTGTATGACAGCACGCTGCGCCTGTCGCCGGACTCGCATCTTGCGACGACAGCGCAAAAGACACCGACTTGGGTATTCACACGCGCAGGATCAGAGGCCCGCGCCAAAATTCTGCAAGTGCAAGGTGTCGAGGTCTTTCCGATCACGGATGAAGACGGGTTGAGCCTGCGCGAATCCCTCGACATTCTCCACCAGAAGGGGGTTCGCTCGCTTCTTATCGAAGGCGGCGGGACGTTGATCGCGAGTTTCATTCGCGCCGGATTTTTTGATACGCTGCATTGGTATCGCGCACCGATCTTGCTGGGCGGGGACGGGCGCGATTGTGTTGGCGCGCTGAGTTTGACGAATATGGATCATGCCATCCGCTTGCATCGTATGAAGGTCAGCGACGTCGGATTAGACACGCACGAAATCTACGTAAGGGCGGATTGATGTTTACTGGGATCATCACGGATATTGGCACGGTGAAATCCGTGACACGCGGCACAGGCGGCGAATGGGGTGATACGCGTATGGATGTAGAGACGGTCTACGATACCGCGACCATCGATATTGGCGCATCTATTTCTCATGCAGGTGCCTGTATGACCGTGATCGAAAAAGGCCCCGGCTGGTACGCCTTTGAGGTGTCTGATGAGAGCCTGTCCAAGACGACGATGTCTGATTGGACGGAAGGGCGAAAGATCAATCTGGAGCGGGCACTGACTGGCGCGGATGAGCTGGGCGGGCATCTGGTGACGGGTCATGTGGACGGCGTTGGCACACTGACAGGCCGCAGCGAGATTGCAGGCTCGATCAAGCTGGACTTTACAGCGCCTGATGAAATCGCTTTTGGTATCGCGCCCAAGGGCTCGATTACCGTCGACGGCGTTTCGCTGACAGTAAACGACGCATCGGGTTCGACATTTTCCGTCAATATCATCCCGCATACCGCCACTGCGACGACGTTGGGTGGATTACAGGTCGGTGATCAAGTAAATCTGGAAATTGACCTGATCGCCCGCTATGTCGCGCGCTACCTTGCTGCCATGGGAAAATAAGTTTTGACCGAACTCAACACAGCCACATTCGACGATGTCTATCAACTGGCCACGCCAGAGGAGATTATCGAAGACGCCCGCAATGGCCGGATGTATATCCTCGTCGATGCGGAAGACCGCGAGAATGAGGGTGACCTGATCATCCCGGCGCAATTCGCGACGCCAGACGCCGTGAATTTCATGGCGAAATATGGTCGAGGGCTTATCTGTTTGGCACTGGAAGAAGGCCGCGCGGAAACGTTGGGCCTAGAACCACAGAACAAAAACAACGCCTCGCGCTTTGAGACGGCTTTCACACAATCGATTGAGGCCCGCGAAGGTGTCACGACAGGCATCAGCGCAGCCGACCGTGCGCTGACGATCCAAGTCGCGATCGACCCAGAGAGCCGCGCAGACGATGTTGTCACCCCCGGTCATATGTTCCCATTGGTGGCGAAAGACGGCGGCGTCCTCGTCCGCACGGGCCATACAGAGGCCTCCGTCGATATATCCCGTATGGCAGGGCTGAACCCATCCGCTGTGATCTGCGAGATTATGAATGATGACGGGACGATGGCGCGCCTGCCGGACCTGATCAAATTCGCGCAGTTCCACGGTATGAAGATCGGCACGATCGAAGACCTCGTTGCGCACCGGATGCAGAAGGACCACTTCGTCAAACATGTCGCGTCGTCTGACTTTACCTCTCAGGCGGGCGATCAGTTTAAGATCCACGTCTACCGGAATTTCCTCGACGGCAAGGAGCATGTCGCTTTGTCCAAAGGCGAAGCCGTTGCTGGCCAAGAGTCACTTGTCCGCGTGCATAAAATCGATTTCGCAGGAGATATTCTCTCGGAAGAGAGCCCGCGCTCTGGCTTGATCTGGGACGCGATGAAACAGCTCGCCGCCCATGACGGCCATAGCGTATTGATCCTGATCCGCGAGGGTACAATCAACAGTCTGTTAGAACGCCTCGGCGCGCATAAGTCGACAATTGACCGTAAGCAGCAAACAATCCGCGAATACGGCGTTGGCGCGCAAATGCTGACGCATCAAGGCGTCTCGAAAATGCGGTTGATCACGAATAAAATGCCAAAGATCATTGGGCTTGAGGCCTATGATCTTGAGCTGGTCGGTATCACGCCGCTGAAAAACACACGGGCCTGATTACATGAAAATTCTCATCATTCAGGCGCCTTATTATGAGGCGATCTCCAAGGATTTGCTGAAGGGCGCGATGGCTAAACTCGATGCAGCTGGCGCTGACGTCACCGTCGTCGATGTGCCTGGCGCGCTCGAAATTCCGCACGCGATTTCTTACGCCGAAGCCGCCAATGCGGGCTATGACGGCTATGTTGCACTGGGCTGTGTCATCCGGGGCGAGACAACGCATTACGATTATGTCTGCGAAGAATCCGCGCGGGCTCTGATGAACCTGGCTATGGTTCGCCAGCTCGCCATTGGTAACGGGATCATCACCGTGGAAAATGAGGCACAGGCCATTGCGCGGTCCAAGCCGTCAAAGAAGGACAAAGGTGGCTTTGCAGCTTCTGCCGTTTTGCGCATGATCGAATTGCGCGAAGAAATGGTCGCCTCAAAATCTGGGAAAATCGGTTTCGATTTCGGTAAAGCCTAATGAGCGCGAACCCCAAACTCCGCCGCATGTCGCGCGTCAGCGCGGTGCAGGCCATGTATCAGATGGAAGTCGGCGACGCGCCGCATAAGACCGTCAAGATGCAGTTCCTGAACCACCGGTTCGGCTATGCAGATGAACCCGGCATGGTCGAAGCGGACGAGCCGTTTTTCGAAGATATCGTCGACGGTGTTGTAGGCCTTCAAGAAGAGATCGACGTCGAGATTGAGACGCGCCTGACGGACAAATGGCCGCTCCGGCGTTTGGACGCGACTTTGCGGGCGCTGCTACGCTGTGCGACCTATGAAATTATGCGCCGCCCAGATGTACCAGCGCTCGTCATCATCAATGAATATATGTCGATTGCGGGCGATTTTTTCTCGGGCAAAGAGCCAGGCATCGTCAATGGTGTCTTGGACAAGATCGCGAAATCTGTCCGCGCGGCAGAGTTCGGATTGACCGCTTCCCACGCAGAAGCTGCTCCCATCGCAAGCTCTGATGAATGAGCCCAGATGAATGAGCATGAGATCATCCGCACCTATTTCGCGCCATTGGCGGGACCGGGCGGACTGAACCTCCTCGATGATGCGGCGCTGTTACAGCCGCGCGCGGGTCATGATCTGGTCCTGACAAAGGACAGTTTTGTCGAGGGCGTGCATTTCCCAAAAGGTCATTACGGTGGGGACACGGCGGAGCGCTTGTTGCGCACGAATCTTTCGGATTTGGCTGCCAAGGGTGCGCGGCCCATAGGATACTTGTTATCTCTCGCGATCCCAACATCGATGGCCCCTGTGTTTCTGAAAGGTTTTGCGGCGGGCCTGCGCGATGCGCAACAGGCCTTCGACTTTGATCTTTTGGGAGGCGACACGGTTGTGATCGACGGCCCCATGGTGGCGACAGCCACGCTGCTGGGCGAAGTGCCAAAGGGCACAATGGTTCAACGTAGCGGCGCGTCGATCGGTGATGATGTCTGGGTGACGGGCCATCTGGGCGATGCGAAACTTGGTTGTGAGCTGGCACTTGGGCGCGCGCTTACCCCTGCACAAAATCCCGATCATCTCTGGCAGTTTGAAAGCGCCTATTGGCGGCCTGAGATGCGGCTTTCGTTTCGTAAAACTTTGCGCCAATTCGCCACGGCCGCCGCAGACGTGTCGGACGGAATATTGGCCGATGCCGGGCATATTGCGCGCGCGAGTGATGTCGGCCTGACGCTGAACTTTGATGCCTTGCCGCTGTCGAATGCCGCGCAGACTTGGGCAGACGGTCAGACGGACCCGCTTGCAGCGCAGCAAGCGCTACTGTCCTTTGGCGATGATTATGAAATCGTCTTCACAGCCAAGCCAGAAGATCGGCAGGCGCTGTTTGATGCCGCGCGCCGGATCAAGCTGACGCTGTCAAAGATCGGCAATGTTCATGCGGGTGAGGGTGTTGCCTGTCTGAACGTCACAGGGCAAGCGATGGAGTGGCCGGAACGCGGCCATTCGCATTTTTAGGGGGGCGTTGTCTTAGCGACCGCCGCCGCCAGGTCCGCCTGCGCCGCCCGGAACATCTTGTTGTCCACCAATACGGTCCGTTGGCAGTCTGCCGATGGTGCCGAAGATTTGCTCTAGCACAGACAGCTCGCGCCCGCGGGTCGGTGTTTTACGGCTGACATAATCAACCGGCACGCCGTCTTCCAGGCCATATTCCGCGACCTGTGTGACCTGCCCATCGGGATTAAAGGAAATCGCCGTAATCGTACGATCTTCGATCTGTGGACGCAGGTAGGCGTAACGCTGACGCACAGAGTTAATGTAATACCATGTGTCGTCTTCCACCTCATCATCGAAGGTCGACTCAACCGACGGGTTGCCGAGGCGCGCCAACACGGATGTCTTTGTATCCGTTTCCGGATTTACCGCTTGCGGCTTGTTGTCGCCGTTGGGGACATAGCCATGCGTCCGTAAGACGGGGTTACAGCCCGCCATAGCGGCCGTTGCGATAAGACCGATCAGAAGTTTCGCTGGAACATTCATGCGCATTAGACTTTCCGTTACACAGTGCGGGATTGACCTACTCGGATGGCCTGTGCAGGGCAAGCCGCCAACTGCGTGAAAACTTTGTCACGCGCGCGACAGGATAAATGACTTATGGGCTTTTTCTCCAAACTTTTCTCCAAGGTGACGGGGGGCGACTCGGCCATGCGGGATGCACGGCAGATTTATGAGCGCGCGCTGGCACAATCGCGGCAGCCCGCATTTTACGGTCAAGACCGCTTTGCCGACACTTACGATGGCCGAATTGACGTTCTCACCGTGCATATCGCGGGATTGCTGTCCGCGTTGAATCGTTTTGGGGAACAGGGCGAGCGCCTCGGGCAAGCCCTGTTTGATGTGATGAAAGATGATTTCGAAATCGCTCTGCGCGAAGAAGGCTTGTCCGATGCGGGCGTCGCAAAGCGGATTAAACCCATGATCGGTCTCTTCTACACGCGTGTGAAGCGTTATGCTGAAGCCTTGCGCGGCGAAGCGGCAGAGGCGGGTCTGACAGAGGCTTTTACCGAATCACTAGACGGCGAGGCGTTTGCGAAACCTATGGCTGAATATCTGCAAGCTTTTGACGGCATCCTCGCGGAGAAGTCGTTGGGAGAGATTGCAATGGCACGCTTTCACATGCCGGAGCCGCCAACCCGTCTTTAACGCTAGTCCCCGCCTGTCTGCGCGCCTATAAGCGGGCTTAACAGGAAGGTGTCATGCTGGACGGACTCATACTTTCAATCGACGCGATGGGCGGTGACAATGCGCCCGAGATCGTCATCAAGGGAATCGAGTATTTCCTAACCCATCAGGGGGCTAATCGTCGTGCGCGCTTTCTGCTGCACGGCAATGCCGAGTTGCTTGCGCCTTACTTGGAGCAAGCGCCACGCACCCGCGAACGCGCCGAAGTGTTTCATACCGAAAAAACAGTCGAGATGGAGGACAAGCCGTCCCAAGCTCTGCGCAAGGGCAAAGGCTCCAGCATGTGGAACGCGATTGCCTCGGTCAAAGGCGGGCAGGCGGGAATTGCCGTATCGGCTGGCAACACTGGTGCGCTGATGGCGATGTCGAAATTACAGCTTCGCGCGAAACAAGGCGTGCAACGCCCCGCCATCGCCGCGAGTTGGCCAAACCTGTCGGGTGAAATGACGGTGGTTTTAGATGTTGGCGCTAATGTTGAATGTGACGCGGCACAGCTCACGGAATTTGCGGTCCTTGGTGAGGCCTATTACCGCGCGATCTTCCGCAAGGCTGAGCCTTCCGTTGGTCTGCTCAATGTCGGCACGGAAGAGGGCAAAGGCAATACAGTTATCAAGGCCGCGCATCAGCGGCTCGCTCAATCGCAGCTCGGCTTGAATTACAAAGGCTTTGTCGAAGGCAATGATATTTCCGCTGGCACGGTGGATGTCGTCATCACGGACGGCTTTACCGGCAACATCGCGCTGAAAACGGCAGAAGGTACGGCGAAACTTATCAGCACCTTCTTCTCGGAAGCGCTGAATGATAATCTCTGGTCAAAGTTTACAACGGCTTTGAACCTGATGGCGTTGCGCAAACTAAAGAAAAAGATGGACCCCCGCCGTGCGAATGGCGGCGTGTTTTTGGGGCTGAACGGCATTGTCGTGAAAAGCCACGGCGGCACAGATGCGATTGGTTATGCGAATGCGTTGGATATCGCCATGGGGCTGGCGGAAAGCGACTTCCTGACCGCGATTGATGATCGCCTTAATGCGTTGCACGATGAAGATGACAATATTGGATTTATCTCATGATGCGGCGCAGTGTTGTTAAAGGTATCGGGAGCTATCTGCCCGAACACATCCTCACGAATGAGGCGCTCGCCAAGCAAGTCGAAACATCCGATGAATGGATTCGCGAACGTACAGGTATCCATGAGCGCCATATTGCCGCCGACGGTGAATATACCAGCGATCTGGGCACGGCTGCTGCCAAGGCAGCCCTCGATGATGCTGGCCTAACCGCAGAAGACATTGATCTGATCGTTGTGGCTACCTCGACGCCAGACCTGACATTCCCTGCGACGGCAACGATCATTCAACAGAACCTCGGCATGACGCATGGCGCGGCTTTTGATGTGCAAGCGGTGTGTAGTGGGTTTCTCTACGGCATTCATGTCGTTGATGCTTTGCTCCGCACGGGTGGGGCGCAGAGAGCCTTGCTGATCGGGGCGGAGACATTTTCTCGTATCCTAGATTGGGAAGATCGCGGGACCTGTGTGTTGTTTGGCGACGGGGCAGGGGCGATTGTTCTGGAAGCCACGGAAACCGATGACGCGAAAGCGGGTGTCATTCATTCTTATGTCCGGTCTGACGGACGTCACCGCGATATGCTTTACGTCGATGGCGGGCCGTCGCGCACGCAAACGGTCGGGCATCTGCGGATGTTGGGGAATCAAGTCTTCAAACATGCCGTCACAGAGATTGCACAAGTCATGCGCGATTGTGCCGAACAGGCAGGCGTAGAAATCGCCGATATCGATTGGTTTGTCCCGCATCAGGCGAACCAACGTATCCTGACGGCTGTGGCGCGAAAGCTAAAGCTGCGCCCAGAGCAGGTCGTGTCGACCGTCGCCCAACATGCCAATACGTCTGCGGCTTCTGTACCGCTCGCGATGGATGCCGCCGTGAAAGATGGTCGTATCAAGCGCGGCGATATGGTGATGCTGGAGGCCTTTGGCGGCGGCTTTACGTGGGGTGCAGCGCTCCTGCGATACTAAAATCGTCATTTTTCGCGTAAATCCAACGGTTTAGGCTTGCCTCGCAAGCGCGTGATTTGCTTAAAAGCGTTATGGTTACTGCATCTGACAAGACTCAAACTCTGACGCGGCAGGATTTAGCCGAGGCGGTCTACCGTGAAATTGGCTTGTCCCGTACGGAAAGCTCTGCCCTCGTCGAGAGCGTGATTGATCACGTCAGCGCGTCTTTAGAGAAGGGCGATCACGTCAAGCTGGCGGGCTTTGGAACCTTCTCTTTGCGCGACAAGAAACAACGGATTGGACGCAACCCGAAAACGGGTGAGGAAGTGCCGATAACCCCCCGTCGTGTCCTCGTTTTCAAACCCTCTCAAGTGCTGCGTGAACGTGTCGATTCGGCATTATCACCCAAATCGTGATAGCACTTGATTCGCACCCGATTTAACCGCGGAGCGAAGGATGCAGAGTAAGACAACACGGGCGTTCAGAACGATCAGCGAAGCTGGGGAGGAGCTAGAGCTCCAACCCCATGTGCTGCGATTTTGGGAGTCGAAATTTTCCGACATCAAGCCGATTAAACGCGGCGGTGGGCGCCGGTTCTATCGCCCAGAGGATATTGAGTTTCTGCGCGGGATCAAAACGCTCCTCCATGATGAGAAGCATCCAATCAAAGATGTGCAAAAGCTGATCAAAAAACGCGGTCCCGGACGGATCACAGAACTGGGCCGCTCTGTCGAGCAAGCCGCCCGCGAGCGCCCCGTTGCAGAAACACAGCTGTTGCCTGAACGAATCCGCGCACAGCCCGCACCGCGTAGAGCCGCAGCCCCGCAGCCGATCGCTGTCGCACCAGAACCGGCACCTGTCGCAGTTCCACAGCCGGCCCCAGTTCCACAGCCAGCTCCGCAACCCGCGCCTGTCGCTGTAGCGCCAGCTCCTGCGCCTTTGGCAGAGAAGCCAGAATTGCAAGATGCTCTGGCGCGTTTGAAGGCCCTCAAAGCCGATTGGGGCGCATTCCGCGCAGACTCTGACTGAGGCATCTCCCGCGGATTGTCATGTTGCGTCCCGATGCGCATGGCCGTATAGCGCGGGGTCGAAATGGCGCGGAGTATGGCGCAGTCCGGTAGCGCACACGCCTGGGGGGCGTGGGGTCGCAGGTTCGAATCCTGCTACTCCGACCATTTCACAGTTTTAGCGTCTTGCATAAATGTCGCGGTGCCCCGCCGCCTCGCTGCCCTTATATCGCGCCCATGACCTATTCTCGAAATCGATCCGTTGAAATCTGGCTGATTTTCATGCTGGTCCTCGTAGCCGTCATGATTGTTGTGGGGGGGGCGACGCGCCTCACTAATTCTGGCCTGTCGATCACGGAATGGGCGCCGATACGAGGGGCTCTCCCGCCACTCTCCCAAGAGGCATGGCTCTCTGAGTTTGAGAAATATAAGCTGATCCCAGAATTCGAGGCCGAACATCCCGATATGGATTTGGCTGGGTTTAAATTCATCTATTTCTGGGAGTGGGGCCACCGCCAGCTAGGCCGTTTCATCGGTCTGGCTTACACGCTGCCGCTGTTTTGGTTCCTGTTTCGGGGAAAGCTGCCCGTTGGCCATCGCTGGAAGTTTTTCGGCATCGCCCTGTTGATCGGACTGCAAGGCGCCGTGGGTTGGTGGATGGTCCATAGCGGCCTGCAAGAAGGTATGGTCAATGTCAGTCAGTATAGATTGGCGACACATCTGGGTATCGCCTTCATTATTCTCGGCGCGCTCTATTGGACATTGCGCCGACAGCTCAGCCGATGGACACCTGCCCCGGGCGGTCGTTTGGTTTTCGCAACAGGGCTGTTGGCGGGCTTGGTCTATTTGCAGATTATCGCGGGTGCCTTCATGGCGGGGACGAAATCTGGTATGACCTATAATGAGTGGCCACTGATGGATGGTGACTTTGTTCCAGCTGGCTATGCTGTGCAGAACCCGTTCTGGCGAAACCTGTTCGAAAACCCTGCGGCTATTCAGTTTAATCACCGAACCTTGGCCTACATCATTCTGGTGCTCGCGATCTATGTGATGATGAAGGCTTGGCCGCGGAAAGACCTTAAGCCGGCGGCTGTTATGCTGATGGTCTTGTTGCTTTGGCAGATCGTCCTCGGCATCTGGACATTGCTGGCCGTTGCGCCACTGAATTTGTCGCTTTTGCACCAATTCTCTTCGATCTTTGTGTTCATCGCGGCTTTGGGTCTGTTTTGGCGCGGAAAACGTGCGGTATAATAATACCGATTTACTAGACTGCTGATTTTACTAGCTATTTTTGAATAGGTCCGTGAAAACGCGCCTTGACGAGACTCGAGGCCTTCCGTAGGTAGCGCCATCGAAACACGGCCATCAGGTCGTGCCTATCTCAAAGGTTTATCATGAAAACGACGAAGTTTCTGAAAACCGCAGACGTCGAGAAGAAATGGATTCTCGTGGACGCGGAAAATGCCGTCGTCGGACGCCTCGCGACATTTGTCGCAATGCGCCTGCGCGGAAAGCATCTCCCTAACTATACGCCACACATCGACTGCGGCGACAATGTTATCATCATCAACGCCGATAAAGTGAAGTTCACAGGCAATAAGCGTGAGCAAAAGACGTATTATCGTCACACACAGCATCCTGGTGGTTTGAAAGAGACGACAGCGGCAAAAGTCCTCGACGGACGTTTCCCTGACCGTGTCATGCGTAAAGCGGTTCAGCGTATGCTGCCAAAAGAAAGTCCGCTGGCGCGTAAGCAACTCTCCAATCTGCGCGTTTACGCGGGAACGGATCACCCGCACGAAGCCCAAAGCCCCGAAGTTATCGATTTCGCATCGATGAGCTCCAAGAACACGAGAGGCAAATAATCATGGCTGACGAAACACAAGCTGCACCCGCAGCAAGCCTAGCTGACCTGAAAGACGTCATGGACGGCACTGTCGCTGCTGGCGGAGACGCCACAGTTGTTGACCAAGGCCCACTACCAGAGCCAAAAATCGACGATCTTGGCCGCGCCTATGCGACTGGCAAGCGTAAGAACTCTATCGCCCGCGTTTGGATCAAACCCGGTAACGGCAAGATCACGATCAATGGTCGCGATCAGGAAGTTTACTTCGCCCGTCCCGTTCTGCGCCTCATTATCGCCCAAGCTTTCCAAGTTGCCGAGCGTGTCGATTCCTATGACGTGATTGCCACAGTCAAAGGCGGCGGCCTCTCCGGTCAAGCTGGTGCGGTCCGTCACGGTATCACGAAAGCGCTGACATATTACGAGCCGGCCTTGCGTCGTCCGTTGAAAGCCGCTGGCTTCATCACACGCGACTCGCGTGTTGTGGAACGTAAGAAGTACGGTCGTGCGAAAGCGCGTAAGAGCTTCCAGTTCTCGAAACGTTAGAACTTTCCAAAACCTTCGGGTTTACAGTTCAAGCGCTTCGGGTCTCCCGAGGCGCTTTTTTGTTGGGAGCCAAACATGTCCACTTTGAAAAAAGCCGTCGTCCTCGGCGCGTCTGGTTACACAGGCGCAGAGGCCGTGCGCCTGATCCTCGGCCATCCCAAGCTAGAGCTTGTCGCGCTGACGGGCCATTCGCGGGCAGGGCAAGCTTATGGTGAAGTCTATCCGCATTTCGCCGGTCTGGGCCTGCCGGATTTGATCCGCGCAGAGGATGTTGATTGGACAGATGTGGATGTTGTCTTTGCCTGCTTGCCACACGGCGCGTCGCAGGATGCGATTGCGGGACTGGTTGGGAAGGTTGAGACGATCATCGATTTGTCAGCGGATTTCCGCCTGTCTGACCCGACCGTCTATGAAGCGACCTATGGTCGGTCGCATGACCATGCGGAATTGCTGGCGGACCGTGTTTACGGCCTCAGTGAATATGCGGGCGACGCTCTCGCGGGCGCAACCCTTGTCGCTTGCCCAGGATGTTACCCGACCTGTTCGCTCTTAGCGCTCTTACCCGCCGTTCAAAACGGCTTGATCCAAACCAACTCCATCATCATCGATGCGAAATCTGGTGTGACAGGTGCAGGGCGCAAGACGGCGGATGGCTTGCTCTATTCCCAGCTGACCGACGGCGCACATGCTTATGCTGTGGGCACGCATCGCCACACGCCAGAGATCGAGCAAGGCCTGCGCGTTATGGGGCAAGCTGACATGCCCGTGACGTTCACGCCGCATCTATTGCCCATGAACCGTGGGATGATCGCGACATGTTACGTCGATCTGAAAGCCGGAAAAACCCTTGAAGACCTTCGCGCAGCCTATGTCGCGCGTTACGCTGACACGCCATTTGTCACGGTCGAAGCCAAAGGCGTTGTGCCGCAAACGCGTCACGTGAAAGGTTCTAACATGTGTCGCATCGGCATTTTGCCGGATCGTGTTCCGGGGCGCGCCGTTATTATTTCGGTGATCGACAACCTGACAAAGGGCTCTTCTGGACAAGCGATCCAAAACTATAATCTGACGCAAGGTTGGACTGAGACGCTAGGCCTGACGGGTGCAGCGCTGTTTCCATAATCCACCGTCGCGCCTGACCATGTTTTCAGGTGACCACGCGCGCCCGATCGACCATAAGCGAGGCAAGATGAAACGCCTGACCTCACTTCGAATCATTGTGGCGACTTTGCTCCTGCCTGCGCTATGCGCGTGTCAGACCGTGCGCATGCCGAAAATCGACCTGATGAAGTCTCCCGAATTTGAGAATGATGCGGCGAATATCGGCAATGATTACCCTGATTTGGCAGAAGCCCCAGAGCGCCCAACGGATATGCGGTCTGATGCCCAATGGGATGCGGATGCAAAAGCGTTGATCGCGATGCAAGACGGCGCCTTTGAAGCGATCCCAGAGGATGCGCTGTCCCAAGCGGAAATCGACGCGCGTTTTGAAGAGCTGAAAGCGCGCGCACAGGCTTATAAAGCCGATGATCCGCCGGGGGGCATCGACTGATGCAACACCAAACTTATGACGACGCGGATGAGTTTTATCGCATCAAGCGCCTGCCGCCCTATGTTTTCGCAGAGGTCAATAAGCTGAAGGCTGAGCTACGCGCAGACGGCAAAGACATCATCGACTTCGGCTTTGGCAATCCCGATCTGCCGACCCCGCAGCATGTCATCGATAAGCTGATCGAGACAGTTCAGAAGCCACGGGTGACGGGCTATTCCGCTTCTCGTGGGATCAAGGGCCTGCGTCAGGCCTGCGCGCGGTATTATGCACGTCGCTTTGACGTGACATTGGACCCTGCGGATCAAATCGTGGCGACCATTGGCTCGAAAGAAGGGTTTGCAAACCTCGCCCAAGCGATCACCGCGCCGGGCGATGTGATTTATGCACCCGATCCGTCTTATCCGCTGCATGCCTACGGCTTTATCATCGCGGGTGCGAAAATTCAGGGGATTCCCGCGATCACGGCGGATGAATATCTCGCGGGTGTGAAAGCGGCACTCGCGAAAGCCGACAAGCCGCCCATGGCAATCGTCGTCTGTTTTCCGTCTAACCCGACGGGTATGGTCTGCGACCTGGCATTTTACGAAGAGATCGTCGCTATCGCAAAAGCGAATGATATCATCATCTTATCGGACTTAGCTTATTCGGAAATCTACTTTGGTGATCCGCCACCATCGATTTTCCAAGCCAAGGGCGTTGAGGATATTCTGGCGATTGAGACCATTTCCATGTCCAAGACCTATTCCATGGCGGGCTGGCGCATGGGTTTTGCCGTCGGGTCAAAACGCCTGATCGCCGCCTTGGCGCGGGTGAAATCCTATCTCGATTACGGCGCCTTTACCCCGATCCAAGTCGCCACCTGTGCCGCCTTAGATGGTCCGCAAGACTGCGTGGCTGAAGCGCGCGAGGTTTATAAGAAACGCCGCGACGTTCTAGTCGAGAGCTTTGGTCGTGCTGGGTGGGACATTCCCTCGCCAGAGGCATCCATGTTTGCTTGGGCGGAATTGCCGCCGCAATTCGCACATATGGGGTCCGTGGCCTTTTGTAAGTTACTGATGGAAGAAGCCGGCGTAGCCGTTTCTCCGGGTAATGGATTTGGTGAGAATGGTGAGGGCTATGTCCGCATCGCGCTCGTAGAAAATGAACAGCGCATCCGGCAGGCTGCGCGAAATATTAAACAGCTGATGGCGTCGGTCGAAACCGCTGCTGCAGAGTAGAAAGCCGCGATATGTCGAAAATTGGATTTAACGCAGGTCTTGCCCTGCAAGCTGCGCTCGTGACCGAAAAGGCCGCGATTGCAGCGACAGAACTTGTTGGACGCGGCGATGAAAAAGCCGCTGACCAAGCCGCCGTCGACGCAATGCGAAAAGCGCTGAACGGAATGGATATACGTGGCCGGATCGTCATCGGTGAGGGCGAGCGCGACGAAGCACCCATGCTCTATATCGGGGAAGAGGTCGGCAAAGGGAAAGGCGTCGAAATCGATATCGCGCTCGACCCGTTGGAAGGCACGACCCTAACCGCTAAAGCCATGGCGAATGCTCTCGCCGTGATGGCATTCGCCCCGCGTGGCGGGCTGCTCTACGCGCCGGATGTTTACATGGACAAGATCGCCGTCGGCCCGGGCTATCCCGCAGATATCCTCGATATCGATGCCTCAGCTGCCGATAACGTCAAAAAGCTGGCCAAAGCGAAGGGCGTCAAGCCGGATCAGATCAATGTCTGCGTCTTGGACCGCGCACGCCACGGTAAGATCATCGACGATCTGCGCAATCTTAACGTACGGGTCAGCCTGATCACGGACGGCGATGTGCAGGGCGTCATTGCGACGACAGACCCCGACACACAGATTGACATGTATGTCGGCTCTGGCGGCGCGCCGGAAGGTGTTCTGGCAGCGGCGGCTTTGCGCTGTATCGGCGGACAAATGCTAGGCCGTTTGACCTTCCGCAATGACGACGAAGTTGCCCGCGCGCGCCGTGTCGGCATCGATAATCTGGACAAGATTTATAATCTCGAAGGTCTGGCATCCGGCCCAACGATCTTCTCTGCTACGGGCGTTACGCAAGGGACATTGCTGGACGGGGTGAAGTTTGCGGGCGACCGTGTGCACTCTCACACGCTAATCATGAACTCTGTCGATGGATCGGTTCAGAAGCTCCGCTCGGTCCGGCCCATCGCAGGCTTGTGAGCCGCGACTGCCTCGGTGTATCGGCCTCAGTAAAGGGGCGCCGTTGGGAATTGCGGCATGATCCTGAGGGCTTGGAAGCCTATTGCCGCACGACAGGGCTGGACCCTCTCACGGCGAGCCTGCTCTCTGGTCGCAATGTCACACCGGACGAGGTTGAGGTCTTCCTCGCCCCGACGCTGCGGAACAGCCTGCCCAATCCGTCGGATTTCCAAGACGCGGACCGCGCGGCAGAGATCATTCTGGACGCCATCGCTGCGGATCAAAAAATCACGCTGTTCTCGGACTATGACGTAGATGGCGGCAGCTCTGCGGCGCAGTTGATCCGCTGGGGCAGGGGCTTGGACTATGAATTCGGCCTCTATGTGCCGGACCGCGTAAAAGAGGGCTACGGCCCGTCGACGGACGCTTTTGATCAGTTGAAAGCCGAGGGCGTCGATCTCGTTATAACGCTCGATTGCGGCGCAGCGGCGCAGACGGCTTTGGAACATGCGGCCACGATAGGCTTGCCCGTCGTTGTTATCGACCATCACCAAATGGGCGCAACACCGCCGCCCGCCCGCGCAATCGTCAATCCGAACCGCCAAGATGATCGCTCTGGGCAAGGGCATCTCGCTGCGGCAGGGGTCGTGTTTATCCTGATCGTGGCGTTGCAGCGCGCGGCGCGGGCGCGTGGCCTCGAAACGCGCGTCGACCCGAAATCCTTGTTGGGACTGACTGCGCTGGGCACGATTTGCGATGTTGTGCCTTTGCGCGGGGTGAACCGAGCGATCGTGCGGCAGGGGATGAAGGTTCTCTCAGCCGATAAAAATATCGGTGTGCAAGCTCTCGCGGATGTCGCGAAAGTTGTGCCGCCCTACACGCCCTATCACGCGGGCTTTGTTTTGGGCCCTCGGATAAATGCGGGCGGGCGAATCGGTCGTGCTGATATGGGCGCGCGTTTGCTCTCCACCGAAGATATGCAAGCAGCTTATGGGTTCGCCGCAGAGCTGGACCGCGTCAACGCAACCCGAAGACAGATGCAGGACCGCATCCTCACCGAAGCCTTAGACGCCGCAGAGTCAAGCGCGGATGACCCTGTCATCATTGTTGCCATGGAAGACTGGCATCCGGGCATTATTGGGATTGTTGCGGGGCGGTTGAAAGACCGTTTCGGCAAGCCTGCCATCGTGATCGGGATTGACCATGATGCGCCAACGCCCGTTGCGAAAGGCTCTGGGCGGTCGATTACAGGCGTTGATCTGGGGCAGGCGGTGACGGGCGCGCGTGAGGCGGGTCTTCTGACGTCGGGTGGCGGGCACGCCATGGCGGCAGGCTTGAGCCTCGCACCAGAAAACCTCCAAGCCTTTCAAGATTATATGATTGAAACTCTCGCGCAGGATGTTGCGAGAGCCATGCAGGATCGGTCTACAAAGGTCGATCACGTGCTTGATCTGGCCGCTGCGACGCCTGCGATGTTGGAGAAGGTCGAGCGGGTTGGGCCTTACGGCGCGGGCAATCCGCGACCGTTGTTTGCTTTCGCCAATGTCGCGGTGACATTTGCCAAGCGCACACGCGGGGATCATGTGCGTTTCACCTTGGCCGATGATTCGGGTCGGTCGATTTCCGGCATTTGCTTCCGCGCAGGGGAGTCTGGATTGGACGAGGTACTGTTGAACCCCGGGGCACGCCGCTTTCACGCTTTGGGGCAATTGCAATCCAATGTTTGGAACGGACGCACCACGATTGATTTCCAGCTGTCGGATTTGGCCGAAACTGTCGCATGATTTTCTCATATCGGCACTTGCGTCTTTCGCAGACCGACTTTATATCGCGCAAATCCAAGCGATGCGGTCCCTTCGTCTATCGGTTAGGACGCCAGGTTTTCAACCTGGAAAGAG
>CAYPWW010000056.1:1800-17306 GCA_964414555.1 uncultured Algimonas sp. | reverse complement strand
CGCAAGGCTATCTGATCGGCGAGAGTTTGATGCGGCAAGACGATGTGGAAGCGGCAACGCGCACGCTTATGGGTTGACAGACAAGAGAACATCCGTAGAACAAACTTAGATGTTGCCGTTCTGTTCGGCCTCGATTCTACGGAGTGACCCATGCTGACCCAGAAGCAGAGAGACCTGCTGATCCTCATCGACAAACGTATCAAAGCCGTTGGCGTCCCGCCGTCTTATGACGAAATGAAAGACGCGCTGGGTTTGGCGTCGAAGTCCGGCATCCACCGTCTGATCAGCGCCTTGGAAGAACGCGGGTTTATCCGTCGGCTGCCGAATAAAGCGCGGGCGATTGAAGTCCTGAAACTCCCTGAAGGCTATGATAATCGCGCGGCCCTGACGCCCGTTGCGGCAAATGACAGCTACGAAATCCCCTTTGTTGGGAAAATCGCGGCAGGTCTGCCGATTGCTGCGATTGAGGACAGCCATAATCTGATGGCCGTGCCACCCTCTATGATGGGCAATGGCGACCATTACGCGCTCGAAGTCGAAGGCGAGTCGATGATTGAAGCCGGCATCATGGACGGCGACATTGTCGTCATTCGCAAAGCCAATACGGCGCGCAATAATGAGATCGTTGTCGCGCTCGTCGATCAAGATGAAGCGACGCTTAAGCGGATTTACCGCCAAGGTAATCAGGTCGAGCTAATCGCGGAAAACCGCGACTTCCCGACAAAGACCTATGGCCCAGATCGGGTTGAAGTGCAGGGTGTGCTCGTCGGCTTGGTCCGCAGCTACAACTAGTTTCGTTTCAGCGGCTAAGACCGCTCACTGAAAGTGCCAAGGCCGCCGTTTCGCTTTTGCGGGACGCGCGGCCTTTATCGTGAGCGTGTCGCGCAGATAAACATCCAATGCGCCCGTGTCTCTCAAGGAAGTTTCATCGATTAGGACCGCCTCACACCCGCGACGGGCAACAGGGCCAGCGCTACGAACGGCCAAGATCACGAGGTCCGAGACGGCACATTCCGCTTCCACCTCTGACGGGGCTTGCAAGACGGAGATCTGCCACGCCCCGACCCGCGCACGGCACGCCAGCGCATCGCATGTCGCAATCGTCTTGGCGTAACTCTCCCATTCCGCTTCTGGACTGCCAGCACGGCGGGCGAATTGCTCCCGCCCATAGCGATCAGAGCGCTTGGACCCGACGAGCAGAACGGGCGCGCCCTCGCCGTCCTCTGGCACGCTCCAAAACGCGACTTGCCCAGATTCTGACACGCGCAGGCTCGGCGCGTCCATCTGACGCCAACCCGCGAAAGCAATCAAGATCGTGACGAACCCAAACGCGCGCCATCCGCTCTTGCCCATACACAACGCGCAAAACCCGATGGCATAAAGCGGCAAGACCCAATCCGGTGCGGCAGGCACGTAATCCAGCGAACCAGGCCAGCCCGCGACCCAATCTGACGCCAAAAGGATCGGCTCCAGAGCCTTGCCCATCAGCCAGAGCGGCGCAGACTCCCACCCAAAAGGCATCGCAAGCAGAGCGATCACAGCCAGCGGCATCACGGCGAGGGAAAACAGCGGCATCGCGAGCAAGTTCCCGGCAAAGCCGTAGCGCGCAAATCGATTGAAATGAAACAGCGCAAAACCTGCCGTCGCAAAACCGGCGACGAGGCTCGTCACACTTAACGAAGTGAAGAAATTCAATGTTCGCCGCCGACGATTGGCCGGCGCAAAGGCGGGACGATAGCGCTGCCAAAACTGATAGGTCGCGACCAGCGCCGCCACGGCGGCAAAGGACATCTGAAAGCCGACACTGACAAGGCTTTCCGGATGCAGCGTCAAGGTAATCAACGCCGCCACGCAGACCGACCGCATGGACACAGCCCGCCTGTCGAGAATGACGGCAAGGAAGACGATCACCGCCATGACCCATGCGCGCTGGGTCGCAACAGATGCACCTGACAAGACGAGATAGGTTGTTGCGGCCAAAATGCCGATACCGGCGGCAGGCTTGCGAATATCATAGCGGCGCGAGAGTGGCAGGATACACGCCAGCAAAAACGTCGCAAAGGTGAACGTCCCTCCAGCCAACAGGCCCATATGCAAGCCCGAAATCGCGAGAATATGCGCCAGCCCCGCTATACGCAGGCTCTCTGTCTGCTCGGGCGGGATATGGCGACGCACCCCCGTCATGAGGGCGGCTTGCAGCCCGGCGGTGTCTTCTGGCGCGGCGTCCATCACCCGATCCGCGAGGCCGTTTCGCCAGCGCGCAACGCAGCGCCGCAGATCATCCCAGCGCCCAAGTGTAAGGTCTGTCTCTCTCTCCGGCGCACCATAGGCAAAGCCGAAACCGCCAATCCCTTTGAAATAGGCCGCGCGCCCCGGATCATATCCGCCAGGCACGGCGGCACCCGGCGGCGCTTTGGCAGAGACGAGCCAGTTCAGCGTGTCCCCCGCGCGCAAGGGTGGTTCGGCCGCTTTCGTCACACGGATGCGCAGGCGTTTGGGTTGTTCGGCCGCGCTAAAGCCACGAATATCTGCGATTTCGACGACATAGCGCTCACCGCGACCCGACCGCTCAACGTCGCTAATCCAGCCTTGAATACGATAGGTGCGCTCGTAATTCGGCAGGTTGGGCGTGGCGACGGCAGCACTGTGCCAAGCGGATCGCCCCACCCCAAGGAAGATGAGAAGCATGAGGCACAGGGGCGCAAATCCGACACGCGCGCGAAATGCCCAGCAGAGCGCTGCCAACAACCCAATCGTCAGAGCAACAAGGCGTATATCAGGCTCAAACCCGAACCCGAAGTAAAGCGCAATCCCTATGGAAAAAAACACAACGCCGACATTGAAAGCGGGCACATCCGCGAGCCAGACACCCGCGTCAGACAACCGCTTTTGCGACCATCCGGTCTTCACCTGCGTCTGGGCAAAATCGCTGTTATCGGCATACATTCTGTGAAATAGACACGCGAATTCTCGGAACGATGCAAGCGCGAAAGTTTTTTACCCCTATGACCCGTCCCGTTGTTACCCGTTTTGCCCCCTCGCCCACCGGCTTTTTGCACATTGGTGGCGCGCGGACGGCGTTGTTTAACTGGCACTTCTCACGCAAGATGGGCGGGAAATTTCTGCTGCGCGTCGAAGACACAGACCGCGCGCGCAGCACGGACGAAGCCACACAGGCCATCCTAGACGGACTAGCTTGGCTGGGCGTCAGCCATGACGGCGATGTTGTCTACCAAAGTCGCAATGCCGCGGCCCATGTTGCGGCGGCGAATGCCTTGCTGGCGTCTGGCGCGGCCTATCGCTGCTATGCCACGGCCGAGGAAGTCGACGCGTTAAAGACAGAAGCCCGCGCAGAAAATCGTGCCTTCCGCAGCGCTTGGCGGGACAAGACCGAAGAGAAAGACGCCCCTTTTGCCGTGCGCTTCCGCGTCCCAGAGGGTCAAACAACGATCACCGACCATGTCCAAGGCGAGATCGTGTGGGAAAATGAGAATTTTGATGATCTCGTCCTGCTGCGCGCGGATGGGACACCGACCTATATGCTGGCCGTGGTCGTGGATGATCACGATATGGGCGTGACCCATGTTATTCGCGGGGATGATCACTTGATTAATGCCGGTCGCCAGACACAGCTCTACCAAGCGCTAGGTTGGGATGTGCCGGATTGGGCGCATGTCCCCCTCATCCATGGGCCTGATGGCAAGAAGCTGTCCAAACGCCACGGCGCCTTGGGAGTCGAGGCCTATGCGGAGATGGGCTACCTGCCCTCTGGTTTGCGCAATTACCTGATGAAGCTCGGCTGGGCGCATGGCGATGACGAAATTTTCTTGACGGACGACGCCCTGACCAATGTTTTCTCACTCGACGGCATCAACAGCTCACCCGCACGGCTAGATTTTGACAAGATGGCCTTCATCAACGCCCAACATATTGAGGCTGCAGATGACACCCAGCTCTTGTCAATGGCGCAACCATTCCTCGACACGCAAAGCCCCAAACCCCTGACAGACATGGTGTCCACCCGCATCCTCGCGGGGGTTCCGACGCTAAAACCGCGCGCGAAAACGCTGATCGAGCTGGCAGAGCAAGCGCTGTATCTGATGGATATTCGGCCGATTGAGATAACAGGCAAAGCCGCCAAACCCTTGCGCCGCGAAGGGGCGATTGACCTCTTGCGTGCTTTGACACAGGCGTTGAAATCCCGCAAAGACGCCTCGTGGACGGCGGACGCTTTGCAAGCTGACTTGCAAGGCTTTGCGGACCAAAATGATATCGGATTTGGCAAGATCGGACAGCCCGTGCGGGCCGCCCTGACCGGCGGCGCACCCTCCCCCAATCTGTCGGATGTGCTGGCGCTTCTAGGCCGCGAGGAAACCCTGGCGCGACTGGACGACGCCATCACCCAATTCGATTCCTAAGAGACAAAGAAAAAGAGAGACCCATGGAAAATAAGATTACACAGACCGGCACGGCAACGATGACCATCGATGGCAAAGGCTACGACCTGCCCATCATGAAGGGGAGCCTTGGCGCGCCCGCCGTAGATGTCCGTTCACTCTATAAGCAGTCGGGTCACTTTACTTTTGACCCGGGTTTCACCTCGACAGCCTCAACCGAGAGTCAGATCACCTTCATCGATGGCGGCGAAGGACAACTTCTCTATCGCGGCTATGACATCGAACAACTGGCAGAGCAGTCCACTTCGCTAGAAGTGGCTTATTTGCTGATCCATGGCGAGCTGCCGAATAAGAACCAGTTCAAGTCGTTCGAAAACACGATCACGAACCACACCATGCTGCACGATAAGGTCGAAAGCTTCTTCCAAGGCTATCGCCGCGACAGCCATCCGATGTCCATGCTTTGCGGGACAGTCGGTGCGCTCTCTGGCTTTTATCACGATGATCAGCACACGACTGAAGATGAGTCGCGAAACATGGCGATCCACCGGATCATCGCCAAGATCCCAACGCTCGCCGCGCGCTGTTATAAATACCGGATCGGCCAGCCGCACGTCTATCCGCAGAACGACTTGTCCTATGCAGGCAATTTCCTGCGTATGTGTTTTGCCGTTCCGGCCGAGCCCTATGAGGTCAATCCAATCATCGAACGCGCGATGGACAAGATTTTCATCCTGCACATGGATCACGAGCAAAACGCCTCGACCTCGACGGTTCGCTTGGCGGGCTCGTCGGGTGCGAACCCTTACGCCTGTATCGCAGCGGGCATTGCCTGTCTTTGGGGACCGAGCCACGGCGGTGCCAATGAGGCCGCGCTGAACATGCTCCGCGAGATTGGTACGGTTGACCGCATCCCGGAATATATCGCCCGCGCCAAGGACAAGTCCGATCCCTTCCGCCTGATGGGCTTTGGGCATCGCGTTTATAAAGCGACAGACCCGCGCGCGAAGGTCATGCGCCGTACAACGCACGAAGTCCTCGGCGAGTTGGGTGTCACAAACCCAATCCTCGAGGTCGCGATGGAGCTAGAAAAAATTGCGACGAGTGAAGAGTATTTCGTCAAACGTGGCCTCTATCCAAACGTTGATTTCTATTCCGGCATCGTCCTGACGGCGCTCGGCTTCCCGACGGATATGTTCACGGTTCTCTTCGCGCTTGCACGGACAACGGGTTGGATTTCGCAGTGGAACGAAATGTTGGAAGATCCGACACAGCGTATCGGGCGCCCGCGTCAGCTCTATTCCGGTGCAGAACTGCGTGACTTCGTCCCGATGGACAAACGCTAGGCGAGAATATTGAGGATCGCGCGGGCCGCTTTCGCGCTCGCCGATCCCTGCTCGCCCCGCATTTTTGCCGTTTGCAAAAGTAACGCATCGCTCGCGGCGGTGCGTTTTTTTGTGTCCGTAAGATAGGGGTGCACCGCCGCAGACAAGGCGGTTGCACTGACCTCATCTTGCAGAAACTCCGGCATGAGCTCGGCCTCTGCGGCGATGTTTACGATTGAAATATAGTCGGGCCGATACAGCCGACGGGCCGCAACATACGTCAGCGACGACAGTCGATAGGCAACCACTGTCGGTATGCCCGCGCTGGCCAGCTGCGTTGTCATCGTCCCCGAACATGACAATGCAGCCGTCGCACAGGCCATCACGTCGAGCTTAGCGCTTTCCGGCAAAAGGATGATTTCCTGCATGCGCAAATCTGCGGCGGCTGCAGCTGCGACCTCTTTCGCGACGTTGTCAGAGACAGGACTGACGATCGCAAGGTCAGGGATATCCGCACGTAGGGCCAGCACAGTTTCCGTGAAAACCTGCGTCAGACGCGAAACTTCACTGGAGCGACTTCCAAAGAACACCGCAAGGACCGGACGCTCGCCGAGCTTATATTGCGCACGAACAGCGCGCGTGTCCCCTGCCCGATAATCCGTATCGAAAACGGCGTTCCCCACATAATGGACGGGCAAGCCATGGGGTTCGAAATAAGGTGCATCGAAACTATGGATCGTGAGGAGATGATCAACATGTTCAGCCAGAGTTTTCGCCCGCCCCGCGCGCATCGCCCAAACTTGCGGCGCAACATATTTGATGATCTGCCCTGTGTAGCCACGCTTTCGCAGCTGTTTCGCCAGCCGCATCATAAAGCCCCAGCTGTCGATGAGGATGACCGCCTTGGCTTGGCAGTCCATCACGCGATCAGCGGCCTCTCGCACTTTTCTGAGAATTTTCGGATAGTATCGCAGGCCTTCGACAAAGCCCAATATCGCGAGACCCGCTATATCCATCTGCGAGGGCACACCGACATTCCGCAAGGCCTCGCCGCCTATTCCACGAATATCAATATCCTGATTGGCGGCGCGTAGCTCTCGCACCAAACCCGCGGCGAGCTGATCAGCCGAAGGCTCAACGGCGACAAGAAAAACACTCATCCGGATTTGGGCAAGCCGGCAATGAACAGTCCGGCCGCATTCGCAGCAGCGATCGTTTCTTCACGGTCAAGGATGAACGCACCGCCAGCCTCTGCGACGATGCCAGCCAAACCAGCGGCGGCGGCGCGACGCACGGTTTCTGGCCCCAATGTCGGAAGGTCAACGCGCGTATCTTGCGTCGGCTTGACGAGTTTCGCCAGAACGCCCACGCGCGCGCCATATACCCCGCGTAGTGCTTCTGGCAGATCTGCGACACGGTCTAACATCGCGTCCGTGCCCTCTTGCGCCTCAACGGCCAGAACGACACCTCGCGCCACGACTGCACCTTGACCGATATCCAGCGCGCCAATGGCAGACGCTGTCTTGCAGGCTTTCAACGCATCTGCACGGTGCTCTTCCGTCATCGCTACATCGCCTATGACGCCCTCACCCAGCATGATTTCGGCGCAAACATCTTGCGGAGGGATCACCTCGAAACCTTCTTGTTCAAACAAACCGAGGACATGCCGCATCAAGGCGTCATCTCCTTGACCTGCGGCGCGGATTGTCCCCGGCAGGTGGCGAACCGCCTTAAAATCAAGCCGTAAGCGTTTGAAATCGGGTCGTTTCACGATGCCAGCAAAGCAGACATGTGTACAATTCGCCTTGTGCAGAAGCTTCGTCATCTGTCCAAATTGACCAAGCGTTACGCGCTTTGCATCTGGAAATATGTCTGGCGAGACAAAGTCTTCGAGCGCGAGGATCGTGCCGAGCTGCCCCTTCTCCCGCGCGGCAGCCACGACATTGGCTGGCAAGCCTCCGCCGCCGGCGATGATCCCAATGCGCAGGCTCATCGGCCCAGTTGCGGCATACAGAGTGGGCGGTGTTTTTCTGCCCGAATGAAGGCCACGATTTCATGCACGAGGTCATGGTTGTTGTAGAGCTTGGAGGTGTCCTCCAAACGCTCGGCAAAGGTGCCTTCCTGCGCGAAGAGCAAGCGATAGGCTGCCCGCAGCTCGCGAATGCTGTCTTTCGAAAATCCGTTCCGCTTAAGACCAACAACATTCAGTCCTGCTAGGCGCGCCGCATTGCCCAGCACAAAACCATAGGGAATGACGTCAGATGTCACCGTCGCCATGCCACCGATAAAGGCATGTCCGCCAATGCGCGTGTGTTGATGGATCGCGCAAAGACCGCCTAAGGTCACATTATCGCCAATCGTGACATTGCCGCCAATCTGGGCGCCATTTGAGACGACGACATGATTTCCCATCTGCCCTTCATGGGCGAGATGTGTGCCGACCATGAAATAGCAATCATGCCCAATGCGTGTGATGGGCTTTCCGATGTCTGTCCCGGGATGGATGTTGACGTTTTCACGGAAGGTGCAGCGCGCACCAATTTCGATCCCGACTTCGCCGCCGCGATGCTTAAAATCCTGCGGAGGATAGCCCATGGAGACGAAAGGATAGAGCTTGCAATCTGCGCCAATACTTACGCGGCCGGACAGGCTAACGTGGCCGATCAGCTCAACATTATCGCCTAAGGTCACCTCTGGCCCGACGACACAATATGGCCCAATGTGGACGCCTGCGCCAAGCTGCGCCTTTGGATCGATTAACGCGGTAGGATGTATCGTTGTCGACATATCTGCAGGCTACATCGGCATTTGCGTCGCGGCAAACCGCAACTCAACAACGGTTTTGCCCGCCACCTCGATATGGCCTTGGAATTTATAGTACCCGGCTCGATGGCGCAGGATTTCAGCGTGAATATCCAACACATCGCCGGGAAGAACAGGCTTTCGGAACTTGGCCTGCTCTACGCCTGAGAACGCAATAAAACTGTCATCTTGCAGACCGCCGTCGAGGCTGACGATCAGAGCACCAGCTTGCGCGGTCGCTTCGATCAGCAAGACGCCCGGCATAATCGGCAGATCGGGGAAATGCCCTTGGAAAACAGGCCAAGCCGCATCAACAATTGTACGGGCATGGATCGACGTCCCATCAGAGCTGATCACCTGATCGATGAACAGCATGGGGTCGCGATGGGGCAAATAGGCCATCACGGTTTCACGGTCGAGAGGATAGCTATGCTGGCTCATCGCTTCGTCAATTTCTTTAAGGTCGCAACGTTACGCATATGTTCGCGGATCGGCATGGCGGGAGAGCCTGACCACATTTCGCCCGGGGGAATATCCGTCATCACGCCTGCAAAGGCCGCCAAGATGGCGCCGTCGCCAACGGTAATATGATCAGCGAGCGAGGCGCGTCCCCCGAACAGCGCTCCCTTCCCGATATGACAGCTGCCCGAAACCCCAACATGTCCCGCCAGCATGGTGCCTTCACCGATGAAGACATTATGCGCAATTTGGACGAGGTTATCGATCTTCACACCATCTGACAGGACAGTGTCGCCCAACTGTCCTCGGTCGATACAGCTGTTGGAGCCGACTTGGACGTCGTCGCCGAAAATAACGCGTCCCAGATGCGGAACGGTGAATGTCCCCGCCGCATCTTTCGCGACACCAAAGCCTGTTCCGCCCACAATCGCGCCCGATTTAATCACGCAGCGCTGTCCAATCCGCGCGAAAGAAACGCTCACAAGCGGGCCGATGTTGCAATTCGCGCCAATCACGACACCGTCGCCAATCACGCTATTCGCACCAATGCACGTCTGCGCGCCAATCGACACGCCCTGACCTAGCACTGCGGAAGGGTGAACCTGCGCTGTGTCAGCGATATTGCTCATCAGAACATCAGATGCGCCGTCCCGGGCCATAGAGGCCGTCAGTCGTGCGAAATCATCGCGCGGGCTGTCGGTATGGATAGCGATCATCCCGGCCGCTTTGACCAGATCCGAGAGTTTTTCCGTCGTCAGGCAGGCTGTCGCCTTCGCCGTTTTCAGATCGTCACTCCGACGCTTATTCGCAAAAAAGGTAACCTCGCCCGGAAGGCTGTTTGGCAGAGAGGCCGGCGCCTGAATCATTTCGTCCGCCATAGAGGCGGACGGTAGGGCAAACCCAAATTGCGCAGCGATATCACCGACAGAGCGCGGCGCGGACACAGTATAAAATCGCGTGTCGATCATGTGCCCCCCCTCGCCGAGCTTCGCTAGCGCGAAAAAACCTAGCCTTTACGTGGCAGGCGCTCGCGCGCGACAGGAACAGTTGTCATCTGGCTATTGAGGCGGGAGATCACGAGATCGGTTACGTCAGCCGGATCACCATAGATCACGAGGGATTTTTCCAGAACAACGTCTGCATTCCGCTCGCGAGCGATTTGGTCGATGATCGTTTTAACGCGCTGAGAGACAAGGCCAATCGCTTTGGCTTCGGTCACTTTCAGCTCATTAGCTGTGTAATATTCTTCGACCTTATATGCCTGTTTGTCGGTTTCAAAACGCTTGATCTGCGCTTGCAGACCTGTGTCGGATTGCAGGTCTTGCATGGACGTTTTTGTCTGTAGCTGTGCCTGAAGCGACTTACCTGTCGATTCCAGCGGCGACGCTTTGGCTTTCATCTCGGACTGAGCAGAGCTGTAGATAGCTTCCAGTTGCCGCGCGACGTGCTGGCCAACTGTCGATTCTTTGAGAACTTTTTGTGTGTCGACGACTAAGATTGTCGACTGCGCAAAGGCAGAGGCCGCAAATGCGAGGCTGAGGCCAAAGCCGAGTGTAAGGGCGCGAAGGGTCTTGAAGGGGGACATGATCTAAAACCTCGTACGGGTAGTGAATTGGAACGACTGACGGTCGTCATAGGGTTGCTTGACCAGCGGCTGAGTAAAGTCGAACCGGATTGGTCCGAAGGGGCTTTCCCAGAAAACACTGGCTCCGGCGGTGACGCGCGGCGCAAGTTCGTCGATGGTCTGCTGACACAGAACACCGACTGTCGTGATACCTTCACAGGATGAACCGGGCGTGAAAGATGGATCCGTTGAACTGACGATTGTGTTATAGGTGAACTCATCGTCGAGCAGGCCAACCGTACCAGCTTCGACAAACAGACTGCCCAAAAGCGACGGAATACCGACGGGGAAGCTGACCTCTGTGGAGGCCAGACCGAACAGATTCCCGCCCAACGCTTGGCCGCGGCCATCTTGCACGCCGTTGATCAACGTATCGCCTGTATCAGCATTAAAGGTCACGACGCGTGGGCCAACGCCTGCATTATCAAAGCCGCGGAACTCAAAGTTCCCTTTGAAATACCGATCATTGATCGAAATACCGTCGCCGCCAAAGCCGCGGATATAACCGCCAGCCAAGGTCGCAGAGGCAATGACGTCTTTGTACAAGCCGCGATAGGCGTTGGCGCGAATGTCAGAGCGTAGATATTTCACATCACCGCCTAGGCCGGCCAAGTCTTGCGACAGGCGCACGTCAAAGCCGCGCGTCGGTGTAATCGGATCGTTCCGACGATCCCAACCAAAGGTATAACCAAAGATCGAGGACAGACGACCTCCCAATTGTTCACAGAGTGTAAGGAGCTGCGTATTCGTCGCCGAGACAGTCTGGCCCTGGCTATCCGCGCTAAGCAAGCCGGGACATTGGTTTTCCTGCGGGAATTCAATGTCTTCTTTACGCAGAGAGTAACGCGCGGAGAAATTCGTATATTCCGTTAGCGGGAATGCGAGGCTAACCTGACCACCTGTCCGCGACTGGCGAAAACCCGCTTCGTCAATAAAATCGATCACGACGTCGAACAGCTCTACACCGGCGCCGAGGTTACGGCCCAAGAAGCGCGGTTCGGTGAAACGCAGATCAATCTCGCGACGGTTTGACGATGCACGGACGCTCATCCGCAACGCTTGGCCGCGTCCACGCAGGTTACGCTGGGTAATGGAAAGGTCGACGAGGAAACGGTCCGCAGAAGAGAAACCTGCTGAGAAGGAAAGCTCACCCGTAGGCTGCTCTTTAACCCTCACCTCAACGACAGCGCGGTCAGGTGCCGAGCCTTGGGTTTCTGTGATTTCGACATCCTCAAAGAAACGCAGAGCGCGCACGCGGTTCTTGGATCGGTCCAAAAGGATCCGGTTAAAGGCATCACCCTCAACCAACTCCATCTCGCGACGGATGACGTAATCCAATGTCGTTGTGTTGCCGACGATATCGATGCGCTCAATGTAGACGCGCGGACCTTCGACAATGTTGAAGACCAGATCGACAGTCTTGTCAGAGCGGTTCCGTTTGATCTGTGGCTGCACGTCCACAAAGGCGTAGCCGCCAATGCCTGCCGCAAAGTTCAGGCTGTCAATCGCATCCTCAACCTTACTGGCGTTGTAAATTGTGCCTGTCCGGACAGGGATCAGGTTTTCGAGGAAGTCCTTGTTCAGCGTGTCGAGCTCAGTTTCGACGCTGACCTCGCCCCAGACATATTCTTCGCCCTCATCCACTGTGAAGGTGATGTAGAAATCTTCCTGATCCGGTGTCAGCTCGGCCACGGCGGAGACGACACGGAAATCAGCGAACCCACGGTTTGTGTAGAATGTCCGCAGTTGCTCGCGGTCAAACTCAAGACGGCCCGGATCGAAATTATCATTCGAGCTAAAGAATTTGTACCAGCTCGATTCTGCTGTCGCGATTTCTTTGCGCAAACGGCGATCGGGGAACTCAGCGTTGCCGATGATGTTGATGCGCTTGACGCCTGTCACGGGACCTTCTGTAATTTCAAAAACGAGGTCGACACGATTTTGAGGCTTCTGCACGACCTTGGGCGAAACCGTCGCGGCAAAGCGGCCAGACTGGCGATAAAGCTCGATGATGCGTGTGACGTCTTCTTGGACGGCGGCGCGGGTAAAGATCGCGCGCGGTTCGGCTTCAATCTCATCCGTAATTTTATCGGTCTTGAGGGATTTATTCCCTTCGAAAATCACGCGGTTGATAATTGGGTTCTCGATGACCTGGATGAGGACGTTGCCGTCCCGCGGGTCAATCGCAACATCGGCGAACAAGCCCGTCGCGTACAGCGTCTTCAGCGAGGTATCGAGACGTGTCTCAGAATATGGATCACCCGGCGCAAACAAGAGGTAAGACGCGACCGTATTGGCCTCGACACGTTGATTGCCTTGAACTTGGATCGAGCGGATTACCGTTGGGGGCGCCACCGACGGGGCGGCGTCCTGTGCCTGTACGGAAAGCGGCGCAGCGCAGAAGAGCGCGACGACCATCAGGGCCCGCAAAATAAAGGCCGACACTGTGGGGAAAGACTTCATGAGGCATCCAGATTGGAGAAAAAGCTTCCGACATACCCGATGTCGTTGATCGTCAGAATAACGAAGAGGCCCAGAAGAACCGCAAAACCAAGCCGGAAACCTAATTCCTGTGTTTTCTGACTCAAAGGTCGTCCGGCGACCGCTTCATAGCTGTAATAAAGAAGATGTCCACCATCCAGCACGGGCAGTGGCATTAAATTCGCGATACCTAACGCAATTGAAATCATTGCCGCTAGAGAGATCATCCGAATGGCCCACGCGCGCGCCTTAACGCCGAAAGGCACATCGGCCTGCGCCGTGTCTGAGGCGACTTTGCCGACGACTGTGCCGATCTTGACAACAGAACCTAATTGTTTGCCGTCTTCTTTCCCTTGAAAAAGGCGTCCGAGATATGTGCCTGTCATGGCGATGGTCTGACCCACTTGTGCAACGCCGCTGGCGCTAGCTTCTAACACGCCAAGCTCTTTGGTGATCGGCAGCGTCCCATCCCGAAGCTGCATCCCGACTCGACCGACTGTCGATTGTCCGCCAATTTGGTCGCGAATAACCTCGCGCTCAGGGGTGACGATCAGAGTTTTACGCACGCCATCTCGGTCCACGATAAATTCGATGGGCGAGCCTGCGCGCAAAGAGACATAGGCTTGAACGTCACTGAAACGCGTCGCGTCGCGCCCATCCATCTCTAAGATGTTGTCGCCATACTGAAAACCTGCCGCCGCCGCAGGGCTATCGGCTGTAATTTTACCAATATGGGAAGGATAAAACTGCTGCCCCAAGGCGAGGCCCAACCCGGTGAATAAAACAGCGGCGAGCAAGAAATTCGCGATCGGCCCAGCCGCTACAACGAGCGCGCGCTGCCAAACGGGGCGGAAGTGAAAGATATCTTCGACCTGTGGCCCATCCGGCGTCTTTGCCAGTTCCGTGCGCATTTGGTCGAGTTGTTCCACGTCGGGATTGCTGGCCACGCCCGCATCGCCTGCAAATTTCACATAGCCACCAAGCGGGATACGCGAGACTTGCCAGATTTCACCAGACTTACGCCGACGCTTCGCAATGGGCCGACCAAAGCCGATGGAAAACTTCTCGACGGCGATGTTGAAAAAACGCGCGACAGAGTAATGTCCAAGCTCGTGAAAAAAGACGAGAAACGACAGGACCAGCAGAAAACTGAACACAGCGAAGAGGAAATAGAACGCGCCTGCCAGCATGTGTCACTCCCCTTGCGAATCTCCCCTGGAATTAGGGGCCTATCGGACCCATCGGAATTGCCGCAAAGGCGCAGGCTTTACAAGTTTACAATCTGGTCATCCACAGTCGCGCGTGCGGCGATATCCAGCGCAATCACGTCTTCTACCTGTGCGGGTGCACAAGCAAAATCCTGACCCTTGGCATGACGATCTAATGTCGCCTCGACGACGCGCGCGATTCCCAAGAACGGGATGCGCCCGTCAAGAAAGGCCGCAACCGCCTGTTCATTCGCCGCATTCAGTACGCAAGGCGCCTGCCCGCCCGCCTCCAATGCCTCTCTTGCCAAGCGCAAAGCCGGGAATTTTTCTGTATCCGGCTCAAAAAACGTCAATCCTGACAGCTTGGCAAAGTCCAAACGCTCCACGGGCGCGTCGATCCGCGCCGGCCAGCCCATCGCATAGGCAATCGGCGTGCGCATATCAGGACTGCCCAACTGCGCCAGCACAGAGCCGTCGATATATTCCACCATAGAGTGAATGATCGATTGGGGATGCACGATCACATCGATCTCTGCACTCGGGCGATCGAACAACCAGCTCGCCTCGATCAGCTCTAGGCCCTTATTCATCAAGGTCGCGGAATCGATGCTGATCTTCGCGCCCATGGACCAGACAGGGTGATTCAGCGCGTCTTCGCGCGTGACATTGCGCAGTTGTTCCATGGAAGCCTCACGGAACGGTCCACCGCTTGCGGTTAGGATCAGGCGGCGAATCCCTTTGGGATCGTCTTCAAGGACTTGGAAAATCGCATTATGCTCAGAGTCGACCGGCAAGAGCGTTGCGCCGGACGTGCGTACGGCGGACATAAAGGTCTCACCCGCACAGACGAGGCATTCCTTATTCGCCAAGCCAACGTGATTGCCCTGCCCGACCGCCGCCAATGTCGGTTCTAATCCGGCTGAGCCGATAATGGCGGCCATGGTGAAATCTGCGGCGCGTTTGGCAGCCTCGACGACAGCCCCTGCCCCAACACCGATTTCGATGCCGGAACCACTTAGCTTTTCGCGCAACACGCCCGCTTGGCTTTCATCCGCAAGCGCGACGAACTCTGGCCGGAATTTCAGGGCTTGCTCTGCTAGGGTTTCCGCACTGCGATTGGCTGTCAGGGCGACAACGTCATAGGTCCCCTCGGGCGCACGTTCGACAATATCGAGCGTGTTTTTTCCGATCGACCCTGTCGAGCCGAGGA
>CAYPWW010000056.1:0-1700 GCA_964414555.1 uncultured Algimonas sp. | reverse complement strand
GACCACGTTTTATTCGGGGAAATCCTGGGGGCGAGCTTTGGTCCACCCATGATTGATCCGCCGAAATAGGCCCCAACATCCGCCGCCACGACGCAGATAACGATGAAAACAAGCCGCCCGAAACCCGTCGAATCAAAGCCGACCTCATTCCCTCGCAGTGCGACAATCATCAGTGTCGGGACAATGACATAGAGCATCCCGATCTCTGTCCAGCCCAAACGCGGGGCGGTTTTGCGGGCGAATTGGACCACCGCGACCCCCAGCAAGGTCACGACAAGCGAGAGCGTCGCAAGCCACGTCTCGCCCTGTGCAATATAAACAATTCCAACGACGAGCCCGATGATGGGCAGGATATATTCTGGAAGTCCGGCTTCTGGGTCGCTCATGCGAACCCATTCATAGAGCATACGCGCGCCAAACAGGCCCGCCAGCACGGCCCAGAGCAAGCCGCCAAAGTAAAACGGTGCCAGACAAATCAGAACCAGAACGACGGCGGAGCCAAAGCGCACACCGAGGTTCTTCCACTTCGGCTTTATAACGGCGTCCGTCTCGGTCATGCGACTTCGGGCTTGCTGAGATTGCCAAAGCGTCGATCGCGAGACCGAAATTCTGCGAGGGCTGTCTTTAGGTCATCGGCATTGAAATCTGGCCAGAGCACATCTGTGAAGACAAATTCCGCATAGGCCGCTTGCCAGAGCAGGAAGTTACTGATGCGCTTCTCACCCGATGTCCGGATGACCAAATCGACGTCTGGCAGGCCCGCTGTATCAAGATAAGGCCCGAAATCCACCTCCTCCATATTGGAGAAATCGCGCCCATCTGCGACGGCAGCGGCGGCGGCGCGCAGGATCTCGTCCCGCCCACCATAGTTAAACGCAATATTGAGCGCGAAATCCGTATTGTCCTGCGTCGTTGTCTCAACGCGACGGATCAACTCCAGCAGGTCAGGCTTTAGCCCCTGACGAGACCCCAAAATACGCACCCGCACATTCCGCGAATGCAGCGTTTCCAAATCGCTTTCGACATATTCGCGTAGCAAGCTGAACAACGCCGCGATCTCAGATTTTGGCCGCGTCCAATTCTCTGTCGAGAAGCTATAGAGCGTGAGACAGGTAATCCCGACCTTAGAGGCATCCTCGACGATACGCCGGACGGTTTTGACCCCTTCTCTGTGACCAAAGACGCGGGGCCTGTGACGCGCTCGCGCCCAGCGACCATTGCCATCCATGATGATGGCAACATGTTCTGGCAGATATGTTGACGGGGCCGACAGTGCCTTAGACCTGCATGATTTCTTCGGTTTTGGTCGACAGCGTACTTTCGACCTCACCAATCACAGCGTCTGTGGCTTTCTGGACATCGCCCTCATGGGCCTTGCGCTCATCTTCGCTCATGCCGTCATCCTTCTCCGCTTTTTTCAGCGCGTCCATCGCATCGCGGCGCACATTGCGGACCGCGATCTTGGCTGTCTCGGCATATCCACCTGCGACTTTGACAAGGTCCTTGCGGCGCTCTTCCGTCAGCGGCGGCATCGGAATGCGCAGTGTCTGACCGTCCATGACCGGGTTGAGGCCCAGATTCGATTGGCGCAGAGCTTTGTCGACGGCGGACACTTGGGATTTGTCCCAAACGCTGACGACCAACATGCGAGCTTCTGGCACAGAGACCGAAGCCACCTGATTCAGCGGCATGTCGCTGCC
>CAYPWW010000055.1:0-17536 GCA_964414555.1 uncultured Algimonas sp. | reverse complement strand
TGCGCCTGAATTTCATCATATTCGACGGCCTGCGGCTTGCGCAGCTTCTTGCCGTTCAAACGCGCCTTAATGAGCATCTGTTGCAGTTTTTGGAATCGGCCGAAATTCTCGGAAATCCGGTCCAGCTTGTCCATGATCGTATCACGGAGGGCAGCCTCCATCGCGGCCATGGACAGGTTCGTCTTATCTTCTTCCTCGTCCTCATCATCATCGATGGGTTTTTCACCGGGCTTATAGTTCCGCTCCGGCATTTTTGGCTTACGCTCTTCGGAGAGCGGCTGGAGATCGCCTTCTTGGGCTTCCAACTCACCTTTTTCGATTTTCTCGCGGCGGACGGCGAGCGCAGAACGGTCTTCCTGAATATTACCGATAGAGCGGTTATAAGTCCCGTCCAGATCGATGATGTCGCGCAGGAGAATTTCACCCTCGGCGAGTTCTTCGCGCCAGATCATGATCGCTTCGAATGTCAGTGCGCTTTCGCACAGACCTTTGATCATCGTGTTGCGACCGGCCTCGATCCGTTTCGCAATCGCGATCTCGCCTTCACGCGAGAGCAGCTCAACAACGCCCATCTCGCGCAGATACATGCGCACAGGATCGTCGGTACGATCAAGGTCGTCTTTGGAGTTACCGCCTTTGACAGCCGTCGTGGATGTGCGGGCGAGTGTTTTCGGCCCCAGCGTTTCTTCGTCACGCTGATCATGCACGGAAATGCCCATTTCGGACAGTTGCGCGATGACGATCTCGATTTCCTCGGCAGAGATACCGTCGAGGACGAGATGTTTGTTCAGCTCATCCGTGTGCAGCAGGCCAGATTTCTTGGCCTCGACCAGCATGCGCTTGACTTCGATATTCTCGAAATCAAGGCGGACGACTTTTTTCGGTTCTTCAGGAGTGGCTGTTTTCTTAGCCGCGGCGGTTTTGCCCATGGGTGACCACTTTCATTGTCAAAGGCGAGTTATAGTAAACTCGCCCTTAAAATAAGGTTAGCCGCATAAGCGTTGTGGCGTGTCGCCGCAACCCAGTCCCCCTTACAGGAGAACGGCCGTAAAAATCTATTCGCGGGCCTCTTTCGACGCTCGCATCGCACGGTGCATACCGTCCGCATTTCCCCCGTCGATAACATCTTCGAGGCGTGTTTGACTTTCACTCGGTCCATTTTCGCGCGGGTCAGGTCCCAAAAGGGTGTCGGCCTGGGCATTCCAGAGGGCCGCTTTGTCGTCCAGCGTCGCGTCCGTGCCACCCACACCAGCACGAATAAGCGCGCGCTGACGAGATAGAACACGGTAGTCCTGTTCCAATCCTAAAGATTGTATATGGGAAAAGAGCTGAGTCTTTTCAACCGCTTTCGTCTGTCGCCACCAGTCGAGGGTGCCGCGCTGCAATGCTGCGCAGGCAGGATGGGCAAATTCCAGCGCAAACAAGCGCTCATCCACGCGCTCCAACAGCTCCGGAAACTCTAAGATGGCCCCCATGAGCGTGGTTTCGACGCGGGTGTTCGAAGCCAGTTTTTGCGCCGCGGCACGTTCGACAGATTTATTGGCTTTGTCTTCAGTCTTCGTACGCCCGTTGCGACGGCCCGCCTGCCAGCCATAGGCAGCATCGAACCGCGCCAGCAGCTCTGTCTTATACAGCGCTTTCACATCGGCGTTGCCGATCTCATCGAGCGCTTTGTAGAGGCGGGATTTCAAACCGGCTTTGGCCTCTGGCGTGTTCAGGGGCTGGGCCTCGACTTCACGCCGCCAGAGCATATCCACTAGGGGTAATGCGCTTTCCAACAGTGCCGCCATGGCGGGCGGGCCTTGTGCGCGGATCAGATCATCTGGGTCTTGCCCGTTTGGCAACATGACAAAGCGCAAGGACTGTCCCGGACGCAACATCGGCAAGGCCCGTTCAATAGACCGATAGGCCGCGCGCTGGCCTGCTGCATCACCGTCAAAACAAAGGGTCGGTTCCGGCCCAACTCGCCACAGCAGGTCGAGCTGATCTTCCGTCAGAGCCGTCCCCATCGGCGCAACCGCATGACCAAATCCAGCACGCGATAGCGCAATGGCGTCCATATACCCTTCGCAGACGATCATCCCGCGCGCTGTATTGGAACTGTCCGCCAGTGCTTTGCGCGCACGGTGGTAATTATACAGCAGCCGACCTTTCTGAAAAATCGGCGTTTCCGGCGAGTTGAGATATTTTGCCTTCGCATCTTTCGCCATTGCCCGCCCGCCAAAGGCGACCAGCCGCCCACGCGCGTCGTGGATTGGGAACATGATCCGATCGCGGAAACGGTCCCAAGGGGCGCGACCCTGATCCTCTGGCTCGACTAGCAATCCAGCCTCGATCAATTGCGCCGGTGTGGCGCCTTGGGCGAGTAGCTCGTCTTTTAGGGCAGAGAAGTTATCCGGCGCGAAACCCATGCCGAATGCCTTGGCCGCCGTCTTGGAGAGGCCACGGCCTTTCAAATAGTCCCGTGCCGCCTCGCCGTCCGCGCGATAGAGTGTTTTTTCGAAAAATTCCTGCGCGCGTTCCATCCAAGAGATGGTCTCTTTATTGCGCGCGGCGCGGGCTTCGGCTTGGGGATCTGATTTGGGCATCTCCATGCCTGCCATATTCGCCAGCGCTTCCACAGCCTCAGGGAAGCTCAACCCTTCGACTTCCATCAAGAAAGAGATCGCATCGCCGTGCTTGCCGCTGGAAAAGCAATGGTAGAAGCCTTTCTCGTCATTGACGAAAAAGCTGGGCGTTTTCTCATTCGTGAACGGCGAGAGTCCGGCAAATTCACGGCCTTGTCGCTTGAGTTTGACATGACGGCCGACGACATCGGAGGGCCGCACGCGCGCTTTCAACTCTTCCAGAAAATTTTCGCCGAACCGCATGGATTGGATTTAGGCGAGTGTCGCGCGGATTGCGAGTCGCAATGGTCGCCTACTCCTGAGGCGGTTGCGTTTCATCGACAATGATGACGGTGCCTTTGCGCGCTTCGCTTTGACGGCGGAGGGTTTCCAGCTTGCTGTCACGCTCACGAATGAACTGATCGACATAGGGATTGAGGATCATACCCGAACTGCGCGGTCCGTCATAGGCAGGGGCAGCTTGGAACAAGGTCGTCGTGGCGCGCATTTCCTGCGTGAAAGTTTGGCCTTTCCCATGGGTGATATCCGCGGGTGCGCGGTCCAGTCTATGCGTGCGCTTGATACCATGTTCGTTAAATTCAGCGAGCGTCTCAGGCCACATGCGTTTCGTGAAATAGTGTCTGATATCCCTCTCAAAGTCAGGGAAAACATGGGGCGCGACCTCTTTGAAATAGGGGTTTATTCGGCCATTTTCATACCCGCGCAAAGCGTTCACGAACTCCTCTGCATTGTCGCGAATTTGTTCCTGCACACGCGCCGCCTCATAGGCTCTGTGTCGCATGGACGGCCCGCTCATATGTCCAAGATGAAAGGCAAAAGCGATGTCTGGTACGTTCCAATGGGCGAGGACGATTTTCTCACGGATATCCCGCAAAGACAGGGGCACCCCGTTAATATGAAAGAGCTGCGCAGAATGTAGGTCCGCCTTAGATCTCTCTAGAGGTTTGATCCCAAATATGTTGCGGGCGGGCCCGGGATAATGTGCATCGATCTCGCCAATGACACGCAAATTATGAAGGTTGATCCAAAAGGCCAGTTGCTGATCGCGCGAAAGCGTTGTGATGTCGACCTGCTGGGCGATGGACAACATCTCTCGATTTAAGATCACTATGTTTCGCGAAATCTCAGCACTGAAATAGGGATAGAGAACCTTATTCCCCTCCATCCGATATTTCGTATCAATGCGGTCAGGCATACGTGTGCCGGTGCGCTTGCGGCGGGCCGCCCGATTTCGGGTACTGTGGCCCATGTAAAGCACAGCTTCGCCCAACACGCCCGTCAGACGGTTGTAATCAATGGCAAGATTAGACGTCGGGCGCGGGGTGAAAGCCTTCGTTATGTCAGAAGTTTGTTCTGATCGTATCGTGACATTTTCTAAGGCTGAATCAGCAAATGCCTGCCCAGAAGAAAAGGACAGGCAAAACACTGCGATAAATACACGTCGATATAGGCCGAAGCCGCGCTGTATCATTGAAAGGCCTTGGGTTTGGTATTCACCATATCGGTGAAATCAAACCCGTCAAACCCGATGTAAAAGCTACTCCGCCGCTTCTGCAAAGCCGCATTGACGCTGTTCCATGGCGAGCTGTTTCGTCAGCCGAACAGCGTTTTGCGAATAGGCTTCGGTGACAGACCCTGAATTGACCTTTTTACCGCGCAAATGAGTCACATCTTCGCAAAGGTGGAAGACGAGTTTGGAGGCTGATTTCTCGGCCCCATCTTTTGGCGCAACCCAATAAACGACATCCAGACCACCCGTGGCTTCAGCAACGGCTGCGCTGTCATCTGCAATGCTTTGCGCTTGCTCGGCAACTTCGGGGGAGCAAGCAGTCGTCTCCTGCTTCGCCTTAATCTGCGCGGCGCACTCATTCATATCCTGCGTATATTGCTCGGTTGAGGGCGGATCGAGGTCCACACCAAAAGCGGCCGCAATGACGGCCAAAGCAGCCCCCGCGCCCATCGCATATTTCTTTGTCTTAGGATCCATGTCCTTGTCGAGGAAGATCAAGACCAAGAGCGGCAAGAACGCCAGAACAGTAATGATCGCGCCCAACTGGTTCTGGACAAAGAACTTGACCGGCTCGGACTTGCTGGCCGGGTCGTGGCGGTTTGCGCGTTTCCACATCAAGCTACCAGCGATGGCAAAGATGGCAATGACCACGAACAAACCAATCAGCAGGGCGAGGCCGCCGCTGTCGAATGTGTTCTTCATCAGCAGGACAATTGCCGCGATTTCCGTGCCAATCGCGACGAACCAAGAGCCGCCAGCCATGAGGCGCAATTTCTTGGCCTTACCTTTTTGATCCTGCGTTGCTGCCCATGCGGCCGTGACATCGACCTCTTCTGTGCCGCCAGCCTTGTTTTCAGTTTCTGACATGATGTTTCCCT
This sequence comes from uncultured Algimonas sp., assembly GCA_964414555.1. Taxonomy (GTDB): domain Bacteria; phylum Pseudomonadota; class Alphaproteobacteria; order Caulobacterales; family Maricaulaceae; genus Litorimonas. The sequence goes on along the minus strand of CAYPWW010000055.1, from coordinate 12,521 downwards.
TGATGCCCAAATTCTGGTCGAAGCTTACCAGACCTAACGAGGGGGTGGTATCGCTCTTTTGCAGCCACGACCATTATATTCATTTTAAGTTCATCTCGTTAAGCCCTCGCCAGACGCGGACTTGCCAACGCGCACCCCCTCCCCTATAGGCGCGCACGACGTTCGAAGGTCTCCACCCTCACGTCATCTCTTACGCCCGGATTGGCCGGGCTAGTCCATCGTCACATTCGCAATGGTGCGAGACGGTTGGCAGGACCCTTTGTTGGAGCTCCCCTTACATATGTCCGAATCTATGAACCCCACCACGGATGACTTTGCATCCATGTTCGAAGCCGCCGTTGAGGCGTCGCCCATGCAGGAAGGCAAAGTCGTTCAAGGCTTGGTCACTGCGATCGAAAAAGACGTCGTCATCGTTGACGTCGGCCTGAAAACCGAAGGCCGCATCGATGCCCGTGAGTTTTTCACCCCCGGTGAAGACACCATGCCAAAAGTCGGCGACACAGTTGATATCTATCTAGAGCGTATCGAAAACGCGCTCGGCCAAGCTGTTCTCTCGCGCGATAAAGCGCGCCGCGAAGAAGCTTGGGTCAAGATGCACAAGTTCTTCGAGAAAGAAGAGCCCGTGAACGGCGAGATCGTCGGGCGCGTCAAAGGCGGCTTTACGGTCGACCTCGGCGGCATCAACGCCTTCTTGCCCGGTTCCCAAGTCGACATTCGCCCTGTGCGTGACGTTGGCCCGCTGATGAACCAGACACAGCCTTTCATGATCCTGAAGATGGACCGCTCACGCGGGAACATCGTGGTCTCGCGCCGCGCGATCCTCGAAGAGAGCCGTGCCGAACAACGTGCAGAGCTCGTCGGTCAGCTTAAAGAAGGCGAAACGCGCGAAGGTATCGTCAAAAACATCACCGATTACGGTGCGTTTGTTGAGCTGGGCGGAATCGACGGCCTGTTGCATGTCACAGACATGTCCTGGCGTCGCGTCAGCCACCCAAGCCAAGTTCTGAACGTTGGCGACACGGTCGCAGTCAAGATCATCCGCATCAACCCGGAAACGCAACGCATCAGCCTCGGCATGAAGCAGCTGCAAGAAGATCCGTGGAATGCCGCTTCCAGTAAGTATGTCCCGGGCACACGCCACACGGGTACGGTCACGAATATCGCCGATTACGGTGCGTTCATTGAGCTGGAAGAAGGTGTCGAAGGTCTCGTCCACGTTTCCGAAATGTCTTGGACCAAGAAAAACATCCACCCCGGCAAGATCGTCTCGACCAGCCAGCAAATCGAAGTCGAAGTTCTCGACGTCGATCAGGAGAAGCGTCGCATCTCCCTCGGCATCAAGCAGGTCCAATCGAACCCATGGGACGATTTCGACAACCGCTTCCCGGTTGGCTCGACTGTCACAGGCGAAGTTCGCTCGATCACAGAGTTCGGTCTGTTCATCGGTCTCGACGGCGAGATCGACGGCATGGCGCATCTGTCCGATCTGTCTTGGGACAAGTCCGGCGAAGAAGCGCTCAAAGACTATAAGAAGGGCGACACAGTCGAGGCCAAGATCCTCGAAGTCGATACCGACAAAGAGCGCATCAGCCTCGGCATCAAGCAGCTCGTCAAAGACGACAGCCCCGCCGCCGCCGCTGGCGCCAACCGTGGTGCGACCGTCACCTGTACGATTACAAATGTGCAGCAAGCCGGTCTGGACGTGTCGTTCGGTGACGACGGTGCGATCAAAGGCTTCATCCGTAAGGGTGATCTGTCCCGCGAGCGCTCCGAGCAACGCCCAGAGCGTTTCGCTGTTGGCGACAAGGTCGATGCCATGATCACGCGCGCCAACCGGGCTCGCAATGATTACCAGCTGTCGATCAAAGCCCTGGAAATCGCCGAGGAGAAGGAAGCCGTGCAGCAGTATGGTTCCACCGACTCCGGCGCATCACTTGGCGACATTCTGGGCGCAGCGCTGAAAGGCGACTGATCCCTAAGATGAAAATCTCACCATTTAGCCTTGTTAAATGGTCATTAACTATAAAAGCCCCTGTTTCAGGGGCTTTTTCTTTACCTAAATCAACCATTTGCGCGTGAATCATATTGACGCGTCAAGCGACGGTTTGGTTAAAGGGCGCATGTTGCGATCCGAGCTCATCGATACCCTACAAGCTGAAAACCCGCATCTGACACGACGCGAGGTCGAACGCCTTGTTGCCGTGGTGCTGGAAACCATCACCCAAACGCTAGAAGCGGGCGCCCGCGTTGAATTACGCGGCTTTGGGGCTTTCTCAGTCCGTCATCGCAAAGCCCGCATGGGTCGCAACCCCCGCACCGGCACTGCGGTACCTGTACCGGAAAAGCATGTGCCGTTTTTCCGGACAGGCAAAGAACTTCGCCAGCGGATCGACAACGCCTCAAAATAGCGTGTCGCACTAACGGCGTGTCACCACTCGCCCGTATTCCCCATAGATAACCAAGGTTCTTGCGGCAGCAAATTTTCGCCTGACTGCAACAATTCCACAGACGCGCCATCTGGGCTTCGCACGAAAGCCATGCGCCCATCGCGGGGCGGACGTAGGATTGTGATACCGCAAGACTGAAGATGCGCGCAGGTCGCGTAAATATCGTCTACACGATAAGCCAGATGCCCAAAATTTCGTCCGCCCGTCAGGACTTCCGCTTCGCCGTCTTCTGGCGGCCAATTATACGTCAGCTCAACCAGAGGTGCTTGGTCGGATTTGGCTGTATCCAAATCCTCCGACGCCGCGAGAAAAACCAAGGTGAAACGGCCGGCCTTATTCTCATAGCGACGAGTCTCGACCAACCCGAGCCCGTCGCAATAAAATTTGAGAGCCGCGTCCAGATCCGAGACCCGTAACATAGTGTGAAGGTACTGCATAAAAGGCCTATTTTCCCGTTTAATTATGAAACTTGGACTAGATTAACCCTATTGACGCCAAAGCACTAGTTATGCGACCCCCTGCCACAGGCAGGGGGCCCCCTCTGCACGCAACATTAGGGGAAAACCAATGGGAATGATTTCAGAATTCAAAGAGTTTGCCATGAAGGGCAACATGATGGACATGGCTGTCGGCATCATCATGGGCGGTGCGTTTGGTACCGTGATCAAATCACTGATCGAAGATGTCATCATGCCAGTCATCGGCCACTACAGTGGCGGCTTGGACTTTAGCGCCAAGAAAATCGTCTTATCACCTGCCGAAGTCGACGCGACTGGCGCGGCGATCGAAGGTACAGGCGCAGCGATTAGCTATGGTTCATTCATCAACGCCATCATCGCATTTGCTATCCTTGCATGGGTTCTGTTCATGATTATCAAAGGCATGAACAAAGCTAAGCAGGCTGAAGAAGAAGCGCCAGCCGCTCCACCAGCTAACGAAGTCCTGCTCGCGGAAATCCGTGACCTGATGGCGAAACAAGCTGCAAAGTAAGCCCTTAGGCTGACACATACTGCCCTCGGATTTCGTCCGAGGGCACACCCGCCACTTGCGCGGACGCCTCACCTGCCCCACATGGCGCGGATGAACGATACCACTCCCACACTCGACACGCCGACAACCGATCAGGTCACAGTCTTTCAGCTGGACGGACAGCCTGTACGCGGTCGTGCCGTACAGCTGGGGGCTGCGCTGGATAAAGCCCTGCGCCCCGATGGAGAGAACCGCTATCCAGATGCAGTCGCGCGCCTCTTGGGTGAAGCTATGATGATCGGCGCACTTGTTGCGCAATCCTTGAAGTTTGACGGCCGGTTGGTCGTGCAATGCCACGGCACGAACGAAGGTGCGATCAGCTTGCTGATGGCGGATTGTACGACGGACGGAAATATCCGCGCCTATGCCCGTTGGGACGCAGAGAAGCTGCGCGAGATCGAGCTGGATAGCCGTAACCCCGGTGCAGATGACCTTTTGGGCGGCGGCACGTTTTCCATGACGATCGACCAAGGCCCCGACATGGAGCAATATCAAGGCATCGCCGCCATTGAAGGCGCGCGCCTGTCCGATTGTGCCGAGCATTACTTCAATCAATCTGAGCAAATCCCGACAAAACTACGTCTCGCCTGCGGGCAATCCGTCGAAGCGGACGGCGCGCATTGGCAGGGCGGCGGTATGATGATCCAAAAAATCGCCGATGATGTCGCGCGCGCGGATGCCGCCATGCCATGGGAAACAGCACAGACCCTGTTCCAGACATTGACGGATGCCGAGCTGATCGACCCAGAGGTCACAACGAACCGGCTGTTGTTCCGCCTGTTCCACGAAGACGGTGTGCGCGTTGTGGACAGCCACGCGGTCAATGCGGATTGTCGCTGCTCGCGCGAACGCCTGCTCGATACGCTCAAAAGCTTCGACGCCAGCGCATTGAACGACATGGCAGAAGACGGTGTCATCACGGCGAAATGTGAGTTCTGCGCGACGGACTACAGGTTTGAGGTCAAAGACCTTTAGGATCGCCAGAACGCCGGCGTTAGCAGCACAAGCGCTGTTACGATCTCTAGTCGACCCACGATCATCGCGATCAACAGCACCCATTTCGCTGAACCGGGCAAGTCTTGATATGTGCCCGCTGGGCCGATGATCTCGCCCAATCCCGGACCGACATTCGCGACAGCACTGCCCGCGCCGGACCAAGCCGTAATAGGGTCCAGCCCGATGATCGACAGGATAATCGCTGTGAAAACGAAGGTCATAAAGAAGATAAAGAAATAGCTCATAACCGAATAAACAACGGCAGGTGGCAGGGTTTGAGAGCCATATCGCATGGGAACCACGGCGTGTTGGCGTGGCATCCGGAATAGGTAATTGCGCAACGCCTCAAAGGCGACCTGATAGCGGAAGATCTTGATCGAGCACGCCGTAGATCCCGCGCAGCCGCCGATAAACATAAAGGCAAAAAACGCCGCCACGGCAAAGGGTCCCCAAGCGTTGTAATCCGCCGTCGCATAGCCTGTGCCCGTCACGATGGAGACGGTATTAAACGCCGCCAAACGTAAGCCGCGCGTCAGCTCGAACTGATCCGAGACAAGCAAGAACAATGTCACGATGGCGGTCAAGGCAACCAGCACAGCGATAAAGGCCCGGACCTGCGCGTCTTTGAACGGCGCAGTCAAATCGCCTCGAGTCGTCATCAGCAAATAAACGCCAAAGGGCATGCCGGCCAAAATCATAAAGACGGTCCCGACGATATCTGCACCGTCATCCATAAAGCCGCCCATAGAGGCATCTGACGTGGAGTAGCCACCCGTCGCCAGCGTCGTCATTGCATGCGCCACAGCGTCAAACGGGCTCATCCCCGTTAGGATATATCCGAAAAAACACAGGATCGTCAGGACCAGATAGATCAACGAAATCCCCAGCGCCAAACCTGCGGCACGGGGGAGAATTTTCTCGCCCATGTCAGAGCTTTCCAAACGGAAAAGCTGCATCCCACCGACCTTCAGCATGGGCAGGATCGCCATGGCTGTGACGACGATACCCACGCCGCCAATCCATTGGAGGATCGCCCGCCACATCAACACGCCGCGCGGCATATCACCCAGCCCTGTCAGAACCGTGGCGCCAGTGGTCGTAATGCCCGATGTTGCCTCGAATAAAGCGTCCGTCAGTGACAGGCCGATGGGTTCGAACAAAAACGGCAAGGCTGATAAGACGGAGAGCGTAATCCAAGAAAACACGGTCAGAACAAACGCGCCACGCGCGCGCAGCGAGGGATTCGGCGTATAGGTTATGGTCGCGAGCAACGCCCCGAAGAGGGTTACCATCCCGCCCGCCACGCCAAAAGCCCGCCATGCGCGGGCTTCATCGGCGAGGTCGACCACCATGGGGACGAACATCGCCAGCCCCAAAGCAGCGCTCATCAACCCGATGACGAAGAAAACGGGCCGGAGATCAGGCATGTCTTAGGCGAAAGCTCATGCAATTGCGTAGCGCGACGCAAAGACGAAGGAAAGCCGTCTTGCGCGCTTGTCCTATCTTGCGCTCTGGCGACAGGCGGCGCAAAAGTGAGGCTATGAAACATCTCCTCCCAGCCCTGTTGCTCAGCTCTGTTCTCGTTGCCTGCCAAAGTGGGGATGGCGACGCGCCTTCCTTGCAAGAAGCAACAGAAGCCTCTCGCCCCGTCCCAGCAACACCTGTGAACTATATTCGCGAGACGCCCGTTCCCGGCGGCTTGACACCGGAACGGATCAACGGCTCGCCCGCATTATCTGGGCCATCGCTTTCGCAAGCCCGCATCGCGCCCTCGGGTGAGTTTGTTACTGTCTTGCAAGGCCGCGAGGACGATGCGGCGCAACAAGACCTCTGGGCCTATGATCTGGAGACGGGCGAAGGACGCTTGCTGGTCAGCTCGACCGATCTTTTGGAAGGTCCAGAAGTCCTCTCAGAGGAAGAAAAAAACCGCCGCGAGCGCGCGCGCCAATATGGGCGCGGTATCGTCAGCTATAGCTGGGCCGGCGACGAATTATTGCTCTTTCCATTGGGCGGCGACATTTATCTCTACGATCTGGCCACATCGGAGGCGCGTCAGGTCACCGCGACCAAGGGCTTTGAAACCGATCCAAAGGTCAGTCGCGATGGTCAAAGCATCGCCTATGTGCGCGAGAATGAGCTTTACGTGAAAGACCTGAACACCGGGCTGGAGCGCCAGCTCTCTGACGGCGCGACCGACACAATCCGCAATGCCACGGCCAGTTTCGTTGTGCAGGAAGAGTTAGGTCGCAGCACGGGCTATTGGCTGTCTCCTGATGCCAGCCGTGTCGCCTATACCCAAATCGACGAGTCTCCCGTCGCGATTGAAAACCGACTAGATTTCAGCGCCGAAGGCGTCGCGAATATTGCGCAGCGCTATCCCTTTGCTGGAACGGACAATGCGACGGTAAAGCTGGGCTTCGTCAGCACGAGCGGTGGGCGCACAAATTGGATCGATCTGACGGATGATCCTGTTTTGGGGAACGACATATACCTGACCCGCGTCGCATGGGCGCCGGACGGCGAGAGTGCGTTCGTCGGTGTGCTGGCCCGTAATAATCGGACCCACCGTATTTATAAGGTCAACGCGACAACGGGCGCGAAGGACCTGTTCTATGAAGAGACATCACCGACGTGGTTGAATATCCGCTCGTCCTTCCGCCCAACATCTGGCGGTGGGCTTTTGTGGACGACAGAGCGCAATGACTTCCGCCAAATCTTCGAAATCAGCGCTGATGGGGCCATTACTGCGCTCACGCCGGAAGACCTGAATGTGCGCGGCACACTCTGCGTGACGAAAGAGACGCTGTTCGTCTCTGGCTGGCGGGAGACCCCGCTATCGACGCATCTGTTCCGCATCAACCGCATGGACGGCACGGTCAACCCGATGACGACAGACGCCGGTCAACACACTGCAAGCTTTAACAGTGATTGCACGCGCTATCTGGGCAGCTTCACTTCTGACACCGTGCCGACGAACCTGCGCGCCTACACGGAAGACGGCGCACCTCTGGCCTGGCTGAACGAGAATAAGCTGGATGACACGCACCCATATGCGCCGCATCTGGCAGCGCATATCGTGCCCGAATATGGCCAGTTGGAAGCTGCCGACGGCACAATGATGGATTATATGCTGTTCAAGCCGACGGACCTTAAACCCGGCGAAAAGCGCCCCGCAATCACAGTCGTTTACGGCGGACCCGGTGTGCAGCGCGTGGCCAATCGCTGGTGGCGCAAAGACTTTGAGAAAATGCTCGCCCATCATGGCTTTGTTGTTTTTACGCTGGATAATCGCGGGGCGACCAATCGGGGCAAGGGTTTTGAAGATCATCTGAACCGCACGATGGGGACGATCGAGGTTCAAGATCAGACCGTTGGCGCGCAATGGCTCGCGAAACAACCCTATGTCGATGCGGAGAATATGGGCGTCTATGGCTGGTCCTATGGCGGCTATATGACCCTGCATATGTTGGCGCAGACGGACCTCTATAAATCCGGCGTATCGGGCGCGCCGGTGACGGATTGGACGCTATATGACACGGCCTATACCGAGCGTTTCCTGGGCGATCCAAACCCTGGCACGCCAAATTATTCCGAAGGGGCGTATGAGAACGGCAGCGTGTTCAAATATCTCGACGGGCTGACAGAACCGGTCCTGCTGATCCACGGCATGGCGGACGATAATGTCGTCTTCCGCCATGCGATAAAGCTGATGGATGCCATGCAAACGGCGGGGCAACAGAACCTGCGCGTGATGACCTATCCCGGCGAGAAACACGGTTTTCGTAAGACAGAAAACCGTATCCATCGCGATCGGCAGATTTTGGAGTTCTTCTCAGAGACCCTCCCGCCAGAAGAATAATTATTCTGTCGGCGGCGTTTTCAGTCGGATCGCTTCATTGATCTGGCCGCGCAGAAGCGCCGTTTCGACAACCGTTGGATCGAGGGTCAGCGCGGCCTCAATATCTGCCTTGGCCGATTGTAAAGCCCCCTGCTGCAGATGCGCATCTGCACGGTAACGCAGCGCATCCGCTCGCGTCGGGTCCAAGGTTAAAACGCTCGTCAAATCCGTTTCCGCATAATCAAACCGTCCTGTCGCTGCATAAGCTCGTGCACGTGCGACACGCAGATCAAGGTGATCATAGGCGAGCTTTAGCCCTGCCGTAGCAGAGGCATAGGCGCGATCCGGCTCTTCTGACTCAAGCCAGAAATTCGCAGCTTCCGAATAAAAATTCGCCCGCATGGAATCATCGCCGCCATCGGGTGCGCCCGCCAACGCGTCTAGCTTAAAAGCTGCCTCATCCGGCTGACCCAAAGCAAAAAGCGCCATAGCGATACAATGCTTGGCCCGTCGTCCGCCACCGTCGCCGCGCCATGCCAGTGCATCCTCATAGGCCACCTCTGCATCAACAGCGATCGATTCTAAACACGCCTCGTGTCGCGTGTCGAAATCTGCTGTCAGGTCTGCTGCCAACGCGGGCGTCACAGAAAAAGCACAAAGAAAACTTGTCATCAGGAGGCGTTTCATGAAGGGCGCTCTAGCGGGAGGAGGCTGAACGGACAATGACGCATAGCATTAACAAGCAGACAGCCCTGCTCTTGGGCGGGGGATATGTAGCGAGCGCGCTCGTGCCAACCTTGCAAGCGCGGGGCGTTGACGTCTGTGTCACGACGCGGTCTGGCGAGACGGATATCGCGGGCGTGCGGTGCTTGCGCTTTGACGGGACCGCGAGTGAACCGTTGCTCTCCACCTTTCGCTCAGCCCATCTGATCCTCAGTTCTATCCCACCGAATCGTCAAACAGGCGAAGACGTCGCCCTCACCGCGTTTGCAGGGCTGCAGACGCGCGCCCGCTGGATCGGCTATTTGTCGGCGACCTCCGTGTATGGGGATCGCGACGGTGGATGGGCATTCGAGCATGAGTGGCCGACGCCCGGTCTGAAACGCGGCCAACATCGCGCAGACGCTGAAATCAGCTGGATCGAGACAGGCTGGCCCGTGCACATTTTTCGTTTGGCGGGAATCTATGGCGCCGGACGCACACCGTTCGACAAGTTACGCGCTGGCTCAGCCCGCGCCGTGATCAAACCCGGACATGTCGTGAACCGCATCCATGTTGAGGACATCATCTCCGCGCTCTTGGCCTCAATTGACGCGCCCAATCCGCAGGCGATCTACAATCTCGCAGATGGTAACCCTGCACCGCCGCAAGACGTGCTGGACTTCGCGGCAAACCTTCTTGATCTCCCGCGACCAGAGCGTGTTGAGGTCACAGACAGTCAGATTTCAGATATGGCACGAAGCTTTTATGCAGAGAGCAAGCGCGTTGATATTACCAAAGCCCAACGCGAATTGGGCTGGGCTCCGAAATATAAAACTTACCGCGAAGGCTTACGCCAAGTGCTGCGGCAGGAGTCCTAAGGGTAAGAATAGCTACTGATCCGAGGCTGAGTATAGCCGGGGTAGCTGCGCGCACTCTGCGCCGTCAGCGGGTTGGCGGCATAGGGTCCGGCCTCTGCGCTCAACACATAGCCTTTATTGCGCATGCAGACTTCAAACTCCGGCGAGAGGCGAAGCTCTCTTTCCGTCGCGAAGAGATAGCCACGATGTAGCATTTCGCAGGAGCGCCAGTCAGATGTCTCAGACGTGCCGTTCAATTTGACAAAGGCCACATCGCGCGGGTCGGAGACAACTGTATAGCTCGCCGCTGTTTGGCGCAGTTTGGGTGCGCTGTCATACAGAACAACGTCATAGCCCGCGTAAGATTTTGGGGCATCATACAGCTCGACAACATAATCACCCTGCTCAGCTTGCCCAAAAGCATAATCTTGTGCCGGAGCGTCGCGCAGATCTTCTTTGCCACGAAACGGCGAAGAGACGAATTTCGCGACGGATTTTGTCCCGCTCCATACGCCGTCAGCCGCTTTACCGACCTGCGCGCATCCCCCGAGCGCAAAACTGGCCGCGACAGCGATCATGACAAAGTTTTTCATATGGTAGCCCCTCATTCGTTCAGGGACCATCGTTCAAGTGTCATGCCAGAACATAAGTCACGATGAAATTTCGGCTTGGCAGAGACCATCGGATCGTTGACATCGCGAAACGGCACGGCAAACAGGTTCGCTGATGTTACTAGGAGTACGCGCGCCCATGTCGAAACCACCTGCCAAAGCCAAAACGGCCTCTCGACTGTCGGATATCTGGGCAGCGGCCGAGACCTATGGCGGGCGCTCATTCGAGAATTACGCGCAAATCCGATCCGTCGCAGAAACCGTCCGAGACGAGTTCTGCCAATGGCTGAGCGTCGAGACCGGTCCCTGCGTCTTTCTTGTGCCGCCGGAAGGTCCCTTCCGCGCAGAAAACTATCAGTCCGCCGCATTTTCCGTTGCTGGCCAAGGCTATCTGCCGCTGAAACCTATCAGCTTTGGTCTCGCTGTGCGCATATCCGAGGATAAAGATTATATGCGCCTGCAATTGCATTGCCGCAAAGAAGGCGCCGTAATGCATGTTTCCATCGGGGAGAAGCGCGCGATAAAACTGCCCCTGCCCGTTACGCTTGAGGGATTAGAACCGCTGTTCGAGCGCATGCATCACCACATCCTGCATTTCTTCCAAGACAGCGTCGATGAGTATGACAATGGCAATTACGGCAATCCGGGCATTGGATTCGATATTTTCCGTGTGCCGGAATAGGTCGGGATAAGTCGGGAAACACTTTGGGGTTCGCCGCTAGATAGGCTAACCCAGAGGTTGATATTCAACTACGCGGGCTTGTCTCGTACGCTATATTGGATCGTTTATGAGTTTCGCCCTCGCATGTCTGGCCGCGCTACAGCTCCATTTGATTGGACTGGTCGATGTTATTTTTGCCCCGATCATGGCGGGCGGCGCAGCGGATGCGCATCACGCCGGATCTGTCCTGCCTGTTAAGATCGCCCTGATCGGAATACTCGGGATTGGCGCGCAGTGGCTGGCTTGGAAATTACAGCGGCCCGCCATCGTTCTGATGGCGATTGCTGGGCTGATTTTTGGCCCGCTTATCGGCTTTCTGATGGGGCTAGATGTGCTCGGCTTTGCGCATGGCGGGCTAGAAGTTCTCAGGTTAAATCCACAAGTCGATTTCGGCGATGTGTATCGCCCCATGATCGGGATCGCCGTGGCAATTATTCTGTTCGAGGGCGGTTTAAACCTAAGATTCAGTGACCTCGGCGATGCCAAGCAAGCCGTCTGGCGAATGGTCATTTTCGCCGGCCCCGTCGCTTGGGGCCTCGGCACACTAGCCGCGCATTACATTGTTGGCTTGGAATGGGATCTGGCCGCGATGGTTGGCGGCCTGTTTATTGTAACGGGTCCAACCGTCATCATGCCTCTGCTGCGTCAGGCCCATCTGAAGACAAAACCCGCGAATATCCTGAAATGGGAAGGCATTGTGAACGACCCACTGGGCGCGCTTTTCGCCGTCATCGTGTTTGAGTTCATCCGCATCACACAGATGGAAGCCAATATGGTTTTGGTCTTTGGCAAAATCGCCTTTGCCGCGATCGCCGGGACAGTCGTGGGTATCGTTTCAGGCATTGGCATGGCCGGCGCTTTTCGGCGGGGCATGATCCCAGAATATCTGAAAGCGCCCGTTATGCTGGCTTGGGTTCTCGTCATCTATGTCGTGGCCAATACCATGGCAGATGAGACCGGACTTCTGGCTGTCACCGCCTTGGGCATGACGATGGCCAATTCCAAATATGCCTCCATGGTCGAGATGCGCCGGTTTAAAGAAAACATCGCGATTATCTTGGTGTCGGGCGTGTTCGTCATGCTGACAGCGACCCTGACGCCGGAAGTCTTGCAAGCCTTTGTCACGGAATGGGAAGTCATCGTCTTCGTCCTCGTAATGATGTTCGTTGTGCGCCCTGTCGCCGTGATGTTGTCCACGCTCTGGTCTGGCGTGTCTTGGCAAGAAAGTTTGCTGGTCAGCTTGATCGCACCGCGCGGGATCGTGGCTGTGGCAGTTGCTGGCCTTTTCGCAACGGAAATGGATGCATTGGGTCGCTCAGA
>CAYPWW010000054.1:2503-18115 GCA_964414555.1 uncultured Algimonas sp. | reverse complement strand
CACATGCGCCGCGACGCTCTGGATGCTGTCGGAGGTTGGGACGCCCATAATGTCACAGAAGATGCAGATCTCTCGTTTCGGCTAGCCGCGCGTGGCGGGCGCATCGGCTATATCCATCCTCCAACCCAAGAGGAAGCTGTGTCCATCCCCGCCGATTGGCGCAAGCAACGCTCGCGCTGGCTGAAGGGGTATATGCAGACATGGGACGTACAAATGGGCGCAGCCTTTGCGCCCGGTGGCTGGGCCGGGCTGGTCCGGTTCTTCACGCTGCAACTCACGCTCGGCCTGACCCTCTTGTCGGTGTTGTTCTATACACCAATTTTGTTGGCGCTGCCCGTCATTGCCACAGTCTTGTGGTGGATTGGGAAGCCTCTCGAGATCGGACCGATCTATGGTTTGACCTTTGCCATCTCAATCGCGGTCGGCTGTTTAGTCGGCGCGGTTGGTGCGTGGCGCATGGGGCAACCCGCGCTGATGCGGGCCTGTATCTTTATGCCAGCCTATTGGGCGATGCTGTTTCCGCCGCTGATGGATGCGTGCCGCGAATGGCGCGGGCAACGCTTCCTCTGGCACAAGACGCGACATGGTGTTAGCGGGTCCGTCGATCTAACACCGCAACCGGAACCGACCCCCGCATATGAGCTTCTCCGACGACCTCACCCTTAGCTTGATCGGCCTAACGCTTTGCGTCGGGCTGGGTGTGTTAGGTTTTCGCAATCACTTTGCAGAAAAGACGAATATCCGTTTGCACCGTCCGCCGTGGATGATCATTGCACTGGCCAGCCTCGCGACGGGGTTCATGATCATCGTGCATCTGGCGAACCTGTTCGGATTTGAAACTGGCAATCGGTAAAGAAAAAGCCGCTCCCGAAGGAGCGGCTTTTTGATCTCAGATATCTGGACGCTTAGCCAGCCAGTGCGCGCAACAGGGCATCCGTGCCAGCGTGCTGTTCGACCTGCTCGGCCTCCAGCGCGCGGGCTTCTAATGCCATCTGCTGACCCAGTGTTTGCGCTTGAGCATAAGCCTCACCGACTTGGGTGATCATGCCCGTGCGCAAATCAACCTCGACCACGGTCGTCGCAGTGCGGCCATTATCCAGCAGCGCACGAATACGCAGTTGGATCGTCTCCACATCCAACGGACGGTTGATTTGGGCAAAGTCCGCGCCATTCGACCAATCGAACCACGCTGGCAGCGCACTGCCATTGGCTAGATCAATATCCCAGCTGCGCACATTGGCGTCGCAGAACATCGGGAAGGTCGAGCCGAGCGAGAGCGTCAGATGATGCTCATAGGCCACAGCCTCGACCACCATATAGGTGCGCTCATCACCCATGCCGGGGACACTCGCTGCGACCATACCGCCGCGGAAATCACGATCCCCGAACATACGGCCCAGATCATCGGCCGCCGCCAAAGCGCGGTCATGGAAATAACGCGTCAGGTCAATCGGTTGCCCTTGAAGGAATTCATAAGGGTCCACGTCAGTCAACAGAGGATCATTAGGCTCTGCTGTTGGTGGGACAAAACCATCTTCTGACACAGGCAATGTAATCTGTATGGATGACACGCCCCCCTCGCCGTCATCAACGGTGACGGTGAAAACATAGGGCTCCGCTTGCGGTAAGGTTGGAATGCCAGAAATGACGCCCGTGTCTGGATCAATCGACAGGCCGGGTGGCAGGTCATTCGAGCCATAGGTCAGCCTTGAATCTCTATCCGGGTCTTGCGTCACGTCTCCGACATCAATCCGCAGGGGTTGACCTGCGACAAGCGGTGTCTGGGACATGACGGGTGCTTCGATAATCGGCGCTGGGTTGGCTACATCTATGACAAAACTACTGCTGATCGACGCGCCTTGCGCATCTGTGACCGTGACTGTCACTTCATAAGGCCCTTTGACCGAAGCCGAAGGGTCAACAGTGCCGAAAATCACACCCGTGTCTGGGTCAATAAACAGCCCGGCTGGCAGACCCGAGACGTTATAACTCACGTCATCGGCATCCGGATCGTCGAAACTCGGCGCTGTTGGGAAGGACAGTTGCGCGCCGTCTTCGGTTGCAACATCGGGCAATGGCGTCACCACGACGGGCGCGACATTGTCGACCGTCCAGACAAAGTCCGTAGAGACGCTGTCTCCATCGGGATCAGTCGCCGTTACGACGACATCGAACGGACCATTCGCAGACGTTCCGGGCGGCAAGGTGCCAGAGATCACACCCGTCACAGGGTCAATCGTCAGACCCTCTGGTAAACTTGTCGTCGTATAGGTCAACGGATCGCCCTCAATATCGCTAAACGGACCAGAGACATCGACAGAGACAACATCGCCGTCACTGTTTTGACGTGGTGGCAAGGCTGGCTCTCCGGCAATATGTGGGGTGACGACAGGTGTGTCGTTGACAGGCGTAATATCGAGATTGACCGTTGCGGTATCCGTGCCGCCTTCCCCATCGGACAAGGTATAGGTGAAGCTGTCGACACCATTATACTCCGCAATAGGTCCGTAATCGATCGAACCATCAGAGTTCAATGTCACCGTCGCACCACTTGGCAGGGTCACAGGGACACCCACCGTGACAGACGTGCCGTTGATCTGTGTAATCGTGAGGGCGTCGCCGTCGGGATCGCTATCATTAGATAGCAAGTTCAGCGTCGTTGGCGTGTCTTCGACGACAGGCAGAACACCGTCAGCCAAGGCCACCGGTGGCGGGTTGGTGATAGTATAGCAGAGCGTCGTTGTGAAGCTCAGCCCGTCTCGGTCTGTTGCGGTCACGTCGACCTTATAAATACCGGGGTTTGCGGGATCTCCGCCTTGGCTGGCATCTGGGTCCAGCGTGCCGGAGATGATACCTGTAACAGGATCATAGCTCAGCCCGGGCGGCAACTCACCTACGACCGTAATCGTCAGCGGCTCCATCGGATCCGGGTCACCAAAGTAAGACGTTAGATCAAGCGATGGCAGAGGTTCGCCGTCCTCGCCGATTTGTTCCGGAATATAATTATTCGGATCTACTGGCGGCACATGCGGGTCTTCTGGATCAATCGGGAAACCCGGGTCCTGTGGTTCGCCTGCTGGAGGCATTATTACCTCTGGCTGGGTCGGATCGACAGGGATCGGCGCATCATTGACGGGGGTGACATCAATCGTGACGGTCGCCACATCCGTGCCGCCCTCGCGATCCGTGACTGTATAGCCAAAGACCAGCGTCCCAAAATAATCCGGGGTCGGAACCAAATTCACCGTGCCATCTGATCCAATTGTCAGCACGCCTTCCGGCAGTGTAATCGGCGTATCGAGTGGCAGGATGTCTCCCGACGGCAAGGCCGCTGCATCAATCGTCAGAACGTCACCATCCGAATCTGTGTCATTGTCAGAAATGACATTGACGGAAATCGGTGTGTCTTCTGGCGTTGTGTAGCTGTCATTGACGGCTACAGGTGACGGATTGCCAATCGTGTATGTCACAATGGTTGTAAACGTCTCACCACTTGGGTCAGTCGCGGTTACGAGGATTTCGTAGACACCATTCGTTCCGCCTTGCGATGCATCCGCGTCCGGCGTGCCGGTGAGGCTTGTCCCATCAAAGCTCAGACCTGGCGGCAGGTCACTTGGGTCGACGCTCAAGACAACCGCGTCCGACGCATCAGGATCACCAAAATATGGCGTCAGATCGAACGGCGTAATCGGTTCGCCATCATTACCGGTTTGCGCGGGGATATAATCCTGCGGGTCCAGCGGAGGATCGCGGGGATCACCCGGATCAACAGGATTACTCGGATCAGACGGCCCCGTCGGCTGCGTCGGGTCCACAGGGATTGGCGCATCATTCAAGCCTTCCACCGTGACGGTCACCGTGGCGGTATCCGTGCCGCCCTCACCGTCAGAGACGAGATAGGTCACAGTCGTTATGCGCGTCTGGCCTACGGGCAAGTCTTGGAAATCTGAACCCGGATCAAAGCTATAGCTGCCGTCCGGATTGATGACGAAGGTTCCGCCATCGCTGCCCTGTACAGGCTGTCCGACCAAGGTTGAATCACCGTTCACATCCGCGACCGTGAGTATATCCCCGTCAGGGTCTGCATCAGCGCCATTGCCATTATCGGCAAAGACAGAACCCGTCGTAAGGGGCGCGTCTTCTGTGAGGCTGAGTGCATCATCTTGGGCCAAAGGTGGTGGATTGGTGAAGCTATAGGTGAGCTGCGTCGAGACGCTCTCGCCGTCGAGGTCCGTTGCGGTAACGGTCACGGCATAGACGCCGTCACCATTCGGTCCACCTTGCGAGGCATCCGCAGGAAGCGTCCCGGTAATCAGGCCTGTGTCAGGATCGAGTGTCAGGAACGGCGGGAGGTCCGGCGAGCTAAAGCGCAACGGCTCTCCGTCGATATCCGTGAAGACAGTCGACACATCCAGCGGTGGCTGTGGCGCATTATCGACACCCGTTTGTGGTGTCAGCGGCGTTGTCAGGACGGGCGCATCATTTGTGCCTGTGACCGTCACGGACACTATTGCCGTATCGATACCACCTTCCCCGTCAGAGATCTGATAAGTCACGCGCGTCGTTGTCGTTTCGCCGGCGTCCAAGCCGACGAAATCGCCATCTGTGTCGAACGTTACATTGCCGTTCGCATCAATCGTGAAGCTGCCACCCTCAGAACCGTTCACGACCGTTCCGACATTTGCAGCATCGCCATTGACTTGGGTGACGCTCAACGTGTCGCCGTCCGGATCACTGTCCGAACCTGCGACGATCGCGCCCGTCAGGGTCTGGCCCTGATTGACGTTGAAGGCATCATCGACAGCATCAGGTGCAGGGTTTGTGATGGTATAGGTCACATTCGTGGTGAAGGTGCCACCATTGCCATCATCCGCCGTCACGGGAATGACATAGACGCCGTCAACGCCGCCTTGGCTGGCGCTGCTGTCCGGCGTGCCGAAAATCACTGTACCCTCAAAGCTTAACCCTTGTGGCAGGTCAGCCGGATCAAGGGTCAACATCAACAGATCGCCGTCAATGTCGCCAAAATAAGGGCTGAGGTCGAGATCTGTGACCGGATCATTATCCAATCCAGTTTGTGGCGGGATATAATTATTTGGACCAATTGACGGGTTCGGATCACTCGGAATTTCCGGATTCGGCGGATCATTCACCGGCGTCACATCAATGTTGACCGTCGCGGTGTCTGTCCCGCCCTCGCCGTCACTGATGTCATAGTCGAAGACCAACGTACCGTTGAAATCGGGCGCTGGATCGAAGGTCGTCACGCCGTCCACGTCCACGCTCAGCGTGCCTTGAGGCAAGACTGTCGGCGTGCCCAACGGCACAACAGTTCCATCGGGCAGGCGCACAGCCGTGACAGTGAGGTCGTCACCGTCTGAATCTTTGTCATTCTCGGCCAAGATATTGACCGCGAGCGCCGTGTCTTCTGGCGTGCTATAGCTGTCATTGACGGCCAGCGGCGCAGGGTTGGTCACGGTGTAATTAATTGTCGTCACAAAACTATCGCCATTGCTGTCCGTGACCGTTACCGAGATCGGATAAATACCGTCGGAATTGGGACCCCCTTGGCTGGCGGAGTCATCCAATGTTCCAGATATCACGCCATTGACGAGCGTCAGGCCCGGCGGCAAATCGCTCTGCACAGCAAAAAATGTCACAACATCCGTTGTGTCAGGGTCCGTGAAATAGACGCTCAAATCCAAAACCGATGGGGTTGCGCTATCGTCGCTGGACTGATCCGGAATGAAGTCTGTCCGATCCGTTGGAGGCGTTGGGTCGCCGGGGATTTGCGGCGTGATCGGATCATTCTCACCCGTCACAGTATAACTCACAATGGCCGTATCCGTACCGCCCTCCCCGTCATCAATTTGATAGACAACTTCGGTCACGCGCGTTTCGCCTGCGGCTAAGTCCTCAAACGCACCATTGGCGTCAAAGCTGGCCGTGCCGTTAGCATTGACAGTGAACAGGCCGCCATTGGACCCAGCGACGGCTGTGCCCACGCCCGTACTATCAGCTGTACCGGCGAGAACGGCTTCATCATTGCCGCTTGCGACGCGGGTGATCGTGATCGCGTCGCCATCTGGATCGCTGTCCACATCAACGCCATTATTCGCGAAGACATCAAAGCTGGCCGCCGTGTCAGATTCTGCACCGGCAATGGCATCATTTTCGGCCACGGGAACTGGGTTGGTGATGGTATAAGTCACAGTGGTAACAAAGGTGTCGCCATTGCTGTCCGTCACCGTCACCGGGATGTCATAGACCCCGCCCACACCGCCTTGGCTGGCATTCGCATTTGGCGTGCCAGAAATCGTCGTCCCGTCAAAGCTCAGCCCGGGTGGAAGATCCGCTGGGTCAAGCGCCAGAGAGACAACATCCGTCGTGTCCGGGTCCGCAAGGAAGACGCTCAGATCCAGAGGTGTTGTAGGATCGCTGTCCACGCCCGTCTGATCTGGGATGAAATCTGTGCGATCCGTTGGTGGCGTTGGATCACCCGGGATTTGCGGAGTGATCGGATCGTTCACGCCATTGATTGTGATATTCACCGTCGCCGTATCGGTCAGGCCATTTCCATCATCAATCGTGTAGGTGAAGCTGTCCGTTGCGGTTTCGCCAACGGCTAGGCCTTCATACTGACCATTGGGGTTATAGTCATAAGTTCCGCCACGATTCATTGTCAGTAGCGCGCCAGATGGCAGGGCAATAATCCCACCGGACGTGATTGCTAACCCGTTCACTTGCGTCACACTCAACGTATCGCTGTCAGGGTCACGATCCACGCCATTGCCATTATCCAGCAACACAGAGTCTGAGAAGACTGTGTTTTCATCCGTGGTCTCGGTATCATTCTGCGCCGTTGGAGCATCGTTGAGATCGCGGTAATCCAGATCATTCACCAGTGGCGTGGCCGTACCAACGGAGGCATCTCCACCGGCATCAGACAGAGTTCCGTCTAGCGGTGTGATAGATTCATTAGCCACGAAGCCGTCATTGGTCGTGCCGTCCAGCGCGGTTTCAAAAATATCAAAAAGGCCATCCCCGTCCGCATCATTTGCAGATGTGGATACAACACCGAATTGAGAGGCTTCGCCGTGACCGGCTTCCGTGGCGTCATCAATGCCGTCGCCGTCACTATCAGTATCCAGATAATCCTGTGTGCCATCGGCACCCGCGGTTGCAGCGGCATCCGAATTAACTGGGGTCAGACCCTCACTGCCGGCCCCATCGGCCGAACCATTTGGCGTGGCGTCATAACGGTCATCCAGACCATCACCATCGGCATCCCCCATGAGAGCACCAACGCCGGACGGCGCAATATATTCCGCTGTGCTTTGTGCTTCGATATTATCGGTTATGCCGTCATTATCGCTATCGATATCGAGGCTATCCGCAATGCCATCATTGTCTGTATCAAGAGGGCTCGTAAACCCGCCTAAAATATCTAATGTACGTGGGCCTGATCCACCTGAACCTGTCAATCCGTAAACAAGATCAAAACTGGAAACACTCGTGAAAAGAAAACGACCAATTGATGCTTCAAGATCACTCGTTATCCCCTCATCACTCAGCGTTAAATTTTCATCAATATCTGGGGTAGCCGGATCATCGCCATTGAATGTTGGGTCGGTCACAATTAAGTCAAACCTTGAAAGATCACGACCATTGCCTCGCGTTACGGTTTCGCCTTGATACAAAGCGCCTTGAATCACAGAGCTTCTCTCGCCTGCAGGAAATACAATTGTCGGCGTAACAGCATCACCATTAATAGCTGTTACATTCGCAATACCGCCAAATTCTGTTGAATCGTGGGTATTCGCGTATGCTTCAATATCTGAAATATCAAAGAATGCATTTTCAAGTTCCGCAGGAATGCCATCCAGGTTACCCGCAGTTGCAGACCCTGCCTCAACAAGGCTAACTCGAACGATGACATTTTCATCTGCATTTGCATCAAACCTGTTGATTGTAAGAGCAGCAAAGCCATTCCTAAAGGTAATATATGCACCCTCATTTGCGGCATTGAAATTGAGTTCTAGTATCTCAATCCGGACGTCCAAAACATTACCCGCCAAGTCTGTGATGGCGTTTTGAACAATGAAGACCTCGCCAACACTGACACGTCCATCTGGTGTATCAACTGGGCCGTTCTCCTGCGGTAAATCGTTAAGTAAAATAATATCTTCCGGGTTAGCCTCGAAACGCGTGAGCTCAAAACCCTCTTCATTTATATCCAAAATACCGTCATTATCATCGTCAATGTCGATGCTGTCGATAACCCCGTCACCATCTGTGTCGAGTTCAACACCAATCACTACAACCGTAGACACAGCTTCATTACTTAATAATCCACCTGTATCTGTAACTTGGAACGTTAAAGTTCGGTCTGTTCCCACACCCTCAGTCGGCATGTCAGACGTGTTTTCATATGTAATCGCCTGAATTAGGGCATCAAGATCACCTTGCGGAATGATACCACCATCCTGTGCGGTAATTTCAATTGTGCCATTATCAAATTGAATGAATATATCTGTCCCGCCAATCGTCAAACTTTGCTGGGTCGTATCACTTCCATCTAACGGCAAGGTAACACTCGACTCATTATCGCCATTAAATGTAATGACCTCGGACGTCCCGTCAGCAATATTACCCGGCGTAATGGTCAGGAGGTTAATATCCCCTTCTGCGATATCATTTACATTAGCGGATTGAGCCGCAACATTAATCGGATCACTGCCCTCGATATAAACATTCTCAAATCCTGTATTTGTGTCTTCAATTACAGGCGTCCCAAAAATATTGGCGACAGTTGCATTAAAGCCAATGTTTCGTCCGCTATTGTCACGCTCTAAAGTGACAGTAAATGAAGCTGTATTAGAATAGACGAGCTGTACTGCATTGCCTGTATCTGTAATAACAGGCGAAACATCATTATCAGTACCAGCGAAACTTATGAATGTTTCTCCGTTAATGTCAGTTTCTGTGAAAAGAATATCTGTCCCTGAAACATTATCTTCATTGGCACTACCCGTGCCATCTTCAAGGATAAAAGCATCAATATCATTCGCATTGACGATAACACGTTCAGCATTTCCGTTATCGATGTTACCATCTAAATCACCAAATAAGATAGTGAAGGTTAACGGTACAGGATTGCCTGTTACTTGATCAACAAGTTCATACGTCACAACTGCGCGGCCAAAATTTCCAGGCACGTGATTATTTGCATTTAAAGTTGTATCGTTTGGATCAGTCGAAAATGATGTTGTATTAAATTCAAAGAGCGTCGGAGCTGTACTGTCAGGTTCAAATTCAGTTACAAGACTATCGAGTGTTGCGACAAGGTCGATCGTTACGCCATTTACAACAGCTACAGAGCTATAGGTCGCCTGTATTGTATGGCCATTTGCATCTGTAATAATATTTATCGGGTCTGAAATGTTCAGCGGTATAACCCCGGTATTCGCATCTGGTTCAACATTCGGATTATCAAGCACGTCTAAATCAATCATTGGCGCAGCATTGGGCAAATCTATTACTTTAATCGTGGCTGTGGCTGCATTGGAATTTTGCGCACCATCCGTAACAACGATTTCAATCATACGGTCGGTTTCATCCGGCTGCGAGGATGTGTTTTCAAATGTGATGGCTTGGATGGCGAGCTCATAGTCATCAGCAGACGCATCGCCTGTCAAAATAAGGGTTGTGGCCGTTGAGGCCGGGTCAACCATTATGCCCGCAGGCAGCGTCCCTGTTGCGGCAATAAGGTCCTCTGCCATTGCATTTGTGATCGTTAGAGTTGCGCCAGCGATCACGCCGCTATCGTCATTTATTTGAATTGTATCTGCCGTAATGGTGACGGGTGCATCACCTTCGGTGAAAATATTGGCATAGTCAGGATTAGTATCAACAACGACAGCATTATCAAAAGCGGCAGTCGTAAAACTACCGTTCATTCTAAAGCCGCCCGCTTGTCCATCACGGTGATAAATAATCGTATACTCGGATGTATTGGTGAAGTTCAGTTGAACCGAGTTGGCCTGAGACGCACCCTGCGCAGCTGGATTATTAGGGTTATTATCAAGAGCCTGAAAACGGATAATGCCATCTCCCGAGAAGGTTCTTGGGTCATCATCGGCATCAAAAATTCGTACGCCTTGAGCTGTATCAACAACGATATCACTTCCAGGTCCTACGTTAGCTTGATCTACAGTCGCGACGCCCTCACCGATGATAAAACTATCGAGACTATCTGTCGAAACGGCAATTTCTTCACCGCTGGTTCCTGCGCCATCTAGGTCACTGATCACCATAGAAAAGTTACCAATAACAGGTATGTCAGTGCCGCTTTTTACGACCTGCCAGCGAATTTCAACTGTGCTGTCATTATCAGCCCCCGTGTAACGATTAGACAGTGTAACCTGCGCATCGCCATCATTCGTCCGAATAAGAGGGTTGTCGCCGTCATTTAACCCAGGGCTGCTAAACTCATTCGTATCCGTGATAAAACGAACAACCGTCGCTATGAGATCAATAGCTTGCCCATCAATTGTACCAACATTGGTATATCGCGCCGTTTCGCCATTACCTTCACCATCATCAGCTTCTGACTGGCCGTCATTTTCAATGATAGGATCAGAATTAAATGTCAGAACCGTAAAACCATCTTGACCCGGCACAGGCGCTTGATCTTGAAGGTCCAAATCAAGTGTTGGAGCCGCATCGAGTGGGGCGACTTCTACGATAGACACTTCACTGAGCAGAACGAGGCCGACATGATTTCGGAACTGCACGGTGTAGTCACCACCGTCTCCTGGGAATGTTAATGCATCATCACCATTCTCAAAAAGCGTGGTCGGACCAGAGAGACTAATTTCCGAATAGCCCTGCGCAACGATATCTCCAGCAGTGTTGAAAATTGTAAATTCAACCTGTCCCTCATCATTTCCACTCGCATTAAATGTCTGCGCCTCAAAGGTTAGGCTATAAGTCGCGGTAGCCGAGGTCGCAAAACTTTGCGTGGCGCCTTCAATATCTTGTGCTGCACTACCCGCACCTAATGCCAACCCACCAGCGGAATGATTGGTATTTGTCGTACCGATTGGCTCCCACGGTGAGCTATCCCATTGAGCGGGTGTTAAATCGGCAATTGGCAGGGCAGAGAAATCACCATCAGAAATCACTGAATCACCAGCGGCTAGCACACCACCAAACTGTAAAACTTCAATGGCTTTCGTTTCCACATCGCCCGACTCGACCTCCAGGTTCCAGTTACCACCGAGATCTGCGGCACCGGTGTCATCATTTGACGCTGCGATATCCGCACCCGTTAGCTCTGCCATCAAGGACAGCGCACCCGCATCTCGACCAAAGTCACACCCATAGAGTAACAGATCCGCACCCTCTGTCAGAGACGCCGCCAGCGCCGCAAAATCATCGGCATGGTCACTTGCCAGAGATGCAGCCGTAATTTCGGTTGTCCCAAGGTTTAGCGTGTCGGCTTCGCCGTGGCTGAAAATGTGAATGGCAGCAATATCATCACGCCCTTCCAGCGTATCCCGCAGGACAGATAGACCATCTGAATCCGCAGCAATAAATATGGTTTCAACGCCCGTTGGCATGCCTTCGGCCAAGACCTCCCAATCGGCGATGGATTGATCAATAAAGGCAAGCGTTGCCCCAGATGGTGCAGGTTTAATCCCACCAAAACGCGAAACGTCTCCTGCCTCGGCCCGCACATTATCTGCCGGCGCATAAAGCCCGAGTGACGCCAGATCATCTCCCCCTAGATCACGGAAAATTTGAACGCTTATAAGTGGATCATCCGATTCAACCGGGGAACGCGTTTGGTCCATATCGCGCAGCGACTCTAGCAAAAGCTCGGGCGTATTCGGCCCTTCACCCGTTGGGTTCGGCGCGGTTTCGCCAAAGATAATCGCCATATCTTGTGCGGTATCTTGCGCAACAAGAGCGTCCATCGCGACATCTGCGCCTGTCACAAAACCAGCGGCGTCCAATAGGATACGCGGCTCCAATGCCCGCAGACCCAAGGTCGAGGCAGAAGAATTAAGCAGCTTGGAAGCTCGTTTTTTGGCGTTGGGTTGCTTTGACATGGTCTGATCTCACAATGGGCCGATGGGACGCAAAAAGGTCCGGGTCGAACGTAACAAAGAAGATCTGGGCAGCGAGACGCTGAGATTGGGTTGAGCGAAACCGCACGACCCAGATCAGGTTTCCGACGCGCGACGGATCGCGCGCCAGGGGTCTCTTCATCAATCGGGCCGAGGCGAGATTTTGGAACCGCCGGATGTGTCCACCACGCGGTGGAACCGAAAGTCGCAAAATCGAAGCGCATCTATCGCGGTCAATAAAGAGGGGGAGTTAGTTATTGGCCGGGCGTTTGTGCCCGTTGTGTCCAAAGCACACGAAGGCTCTCGGCAATCGTTCCAATATCTTCAGAGCCGGTGATGTCCCGCGTATAGGGATCATAGCCCAGCGCCGTATAGATATGCGCGCTGGCTTCGGCCATTTCGGCGTGAACCGCATCGCGGCGCGCTTCGGCCAAGATACCATTCATACGTTCGCGGACGAGGGTTTGACGGGACGCCGAAGACGCCTGTGCCAGCGCCTCGACTTGACCGAGGATATCGGATTGTACCAACGCGCCGTCACTGACCGTCGCATATTGTTCGACCAACGAGGCATAGCGCGTACGGGCGACACCCACTTGCGTCATCACGGCCATCGCAGCGGCGAGGCCGCGCTGACGTTCCAGCTCCATTCGGGCTTTAGCTTTCTTTTTGCGGGCTGGGACCGAGAAGACTTTTAACAGGTTCCAGCTGGCGCGGGCGCCATAATCCGTCCAATCATTATTGAACAGAAAATCATTCGAGCTGGCATCTAACCCTGCAAAACCTTCGATGGACGGCAGCGCTTCCAGCACGACCTTTTTCATCTCTTTTTCGCCGATGCGTTGTGCATAAAGACTCTCCCGCACTTCGGGACGATTGCGCAGGGCTTGCTCGATCATCTCGTCATAGGACGCGACAAGACGGCCCGGGCGTGCGTTCATATCCGGCATTTGCAGGCTGTAACTTTGGTCCGGCGATAGGCCCATCAGAGCTGCCAATTCCAGCTTGGCCATTTGCATATCCCGCGTCAGCGCTTGGGCTTGGGCCTGAATATCATTTAATTCTCGCTGATAGGATAGTGCAGGCATGGGCGCCGTGCGACGCGCTGCAAATTGCTGGCGGCTTTGTGCAAAGGCGCTGCGGACGTCCCCTTCCAGCGTGGACAGTTTCCCTGCCAGACGTTCCGCCGACACCGCCCGGTAATAGGCGCGGTGGACCTCTTCCATAATGCTGATGACGGCTTTGCGGCGGCGCTCTTCCATGATCAACGTTTCATTGCCTAGCTGTTCCGCGCGGATTTTCGACAGACCAAAATCCAGAATGTTCCAGCTGGCCGTCAGGTCCGCGGTAAACACATCGCGTTCCGTGGATGTCGAAGGCTCTAGCGATTGACGCCCGGACAACAGCGATAGAGAGGACGCGCCGGCTTCGTTACTACGGCCATAATACTGACCATTGGCGACGACCTGCGGCAGCATGTCGTAACGCGCAAGGTCGGCATCGCGACCTGCCAGATCCATTTCCATCATCGCGACGCGGTGATCCAAATTATGCTTGAGCGCGCGGGCCATCGCCTCATACAGCGAGATCGCTTGCGTGACCGGCGTTTGCGCGGCGGCGATTTGTGCGCGCGTCTTTTGCGCATAGGTAGAGGCTTCACCCTGCGTGATCGCCGACACGCTAGTCGTGCAGCCAGCGAGAAACAGACTCGCCCCCAGCGCAGAGGTTAAAAGAATACGTTGCATCACTGACTCCAGATAATTTCTATTCTGGGTTGTGTTATGACAAAATGTTCTGAAGTTTCCTTTAATATACACGCTTAAAATGCATTTACCCTGTTTGTCCTTTGGCTGTCTCAGCGCCAAACAGCCAATTAACTGCAAAGAATTCTGCTTTATTTATAATGCCATCTCGCCAGATCAGTGACCTAAGCGTGTAGAGTTTAGCAAAGCCTTAGGATATTTATGCAATCTATGGATGCATAACTCTTTTGGATATGTCCCATGACACGCTTACATGCACTC
This sequence comes from uncultured Algimonas sp., assembly GCA_964414555.1. Classification (GTDB taxonomy): domain Bacteria; phylum Pseudomonadota; class Alphaproteobacteria; order Caulobacterales; family Maricaulaceae; genus Litorimonas. The sequence continues at coordinate 3,957 of CAYPWW010000054.1, read as the reverse complement.
TCCGCCTCACTCTTGATGTCAGCCTCGATCATTGGCGCTTCGGCCACGGCACTGGAAACGGCTGGCAAAGCCGAGCCGTCAGAGGCGTCGCCGTCCGCGCGGGGTGTTTTGATCGCCGGACAATCCGCCGATATCGCCGCCGGCATGACGGGTCGATTGACCGCAGCCCCTTGGAAGGCCGGACAATATGTTAAGCGCGGCGCTGTGCTAGCGGAATTCGACTGCGCCCGAGGACGGGCTGAACTGGCCGCAAGTCAGACAGCCTATGAAACGCTCTCGCTCAAATATGACAATCAAGCCGAGCTATATAATCTTGGCGCTGCTGGCGCACTGGACGTGTCCATCGCCAAATCCGAGCGCGATCAACTGAAAGCCGAATCCACGGCCCTCGAAATCGCTCTGAAAGACTGCACGGTCCACGCGCCCTTCCCGGCCTATGTCACCGCGCGTCATGTCGATGCATTCGAGACCCCGCAAGCGGGACAGCCGCTTTATTCGCTCAACCGCGCCGGCACGACCGAGATCTCCGTGATCGCGCCGTCCAATTGGGCCGCTTGGGCCAAACCTGGACAAAGCTTTTCTTTCAAGGTGGATGAGACGGGCGAAACCATTCCCGCCAAAGTCCTGCGCCTCTCTGCCGTCGTCGATCCCGTCAGCCAGACGATTGAGTTAACCGCCAAACCTTCGGCGAAATTCAAAGCCCGTCCGGGCATGAGCGGCGTGGCCGTTTTCGGACCGAAATAAATGGTCGAACCCGTTAAATTACGGCCGGCCGCACCACCGGAAGCCAAGCGCACAAGCCCCAGCCTGTTAGAGGTTCTGATCCGTCTTGAGGGGGAGGCTATCCAAGCCCAAGACGCGCTCTCACTCCAGCATCAAGCCGTGAACAAGCCACGCGCCGTGCTGGAGTGCGGACATATTCTCTGGGTCAAACGGTCCGGCCACCGTGTCCGGATTGAGGCGATTACGGGCCAGCCAGAGATTGACCGCACAACCCCTTTTGCACAATGGATGCGCGCGGAATTACGCAACCGATCTAAGGCTGGCACGCTGGACAGCCCCGCCAGCTGGCAATTCAAAAGCCGCCGCTCGGAAGACCAAATCAACTATCCCTTTGCACATGCCCATTACGCACCATTTGCGCCGGACCCGTCGCGTGGGGGATTACTATTTACCTTCGCCGCGCCGCCCGCAGACACGCAGCTGCCGCTCATGGCCCGACTGGGTGAAATTTACGGCCTCGTTCATGCGGCCCGACGCGGCGCAAAACGCGCCCGCATGGCCCCGCGTAAGCGTAAGATCGTACTAGGCACCGTCGCGGCGCTCGCCCTCATCGGCTGCCTTCCCGTGCAGATGACGACACTCGCTCCGGCAGAGGTCGTCGCGGACACGCCCTATCTCGTCGCCTCAGAATTTGACGGAGTCATCCGTGATGTCCTCGTCGCGCCCAATGC
>CAYPWW010000054.1:0-2403 GCA_964414555.1 uncultured Algimonas sp. | reverse complement strand
CCGACGTGAGCGCCCTCTCCGGCAAGCCCGTCGCCACCGGTGAAGCGATCCTCCGGATCGCCGAACCCACACGCGTGCTCTTGCGTTTGGATGCCCCTCTCGCCCATGGCGAGGCCTTACGCGAAGGTGCGCGTGTGCGGATGTTTTTGGACACGGATCCCGTCCACCCATTGGAGGCTACATTGGAACGCGCGTCTTACCGCGCTACCGAAGTGCCCGGCGGGGGTATGGCCTTTGCCGCCCATGCACGACTCAGCGAAGATGACCTGCCGCGGATCGGTGCGCGCGGCGTAGCAAAAATCCACGGCGAGACCGCGCCGCTGGCGTGGTTCTTGGTGCGTCGTCCGGTGACCCTGCTGCGGCAGATGTCTGGTCTCTGATGACAGCTCAGCCAAATGAGGCACCGCCACCCCCGCTCCCGCCCCTGCGGCAAGAGCTGTCGATCTCGCGCGATCCAACCAAAGACCGTTGGTTGATACAAGACCCTGTGCGAGGGCGCTTTCATGCAATTGGCGAGACGGCGTTTCTGATCCTCACACGCTGGGCCTGCCTGCCGCCGGATGAGCTTGTAGGTCTTTTGCGCGAAACAGACGTTGAGATCACACGAGAAGACTTGGATGTGTTGTGCGAGTTTCTGATCGCGGAGAAATTACTCGATCTGGGTGCCGCGTCGGATACGGAACGCCTCGCCACCCACCAAGCCGCGATGCGCAAGCCCTGGCATGAGCAATTAATTCACAAATATCTTTTCTTTAAAATACCGCTCTGGAATCCGACACGATTTCTAGACCGCTTTGGTCATCGTGTATCCGCCTGCCTGCGCCCTCGCACATTTTGGATCATCGCGGCTCTCGGAGCGGTCGGGCTCTATTTTGCAGCGCGGCAATGGGACGACTTTGTTTCGACCTTCCTGTATTTCTTCACGCTACAAGGCTTTATTTTTTACGCTCTGACGCTGTGTATCATTAAAATTTTTCATGAGCTGGGTCATGGGTTCGTCGCCCGCCATTTCGGGGCCCGCGTGCCAGTGATTGGTCTAGCGTTCCTTGTCATGTTCCCGATCCTTTACACCGATACGACGGATGCATGGCGAATTTCAGATCGGCGGGCACGACTCTTGATCAGTGCAGCTGGCATGATTGTCGAACTGTCTATTGCCGCGCTATCTTTACTGGCATGGGCGTTCCTGCCTGATGGAGTCTGGCGCTCTGCGGCCTTCTTCGCCGCCACGACCAGCTGGACGCTCTCGCTCTTCGTTAATCTAAATCCGTGGATGCGGTTCGACGGGTATTACCTGCTCAGCGACGCCATTGGGATTGAAAATCTGCAAGCGCGCGGGTTTGCAGTGGGGCGTTGGGTAATGCGCAAGATGCTGTGGGGGCTCGACGAAGGCGCACCAGAGACTTTCTCTCGTCGCCGTATTGTAGGGCTTTGCACCTATGCGTGGTCGACTTGGATTTACCGCTTTTTCCTATTCCTCGGGATCGCGATCCTCGTGCATCACATCTTTCCCAAAGCGATAGGGATCGTGCTGTTCGTGATCGAGATCGGTATTTTTATCGTGGTGCCCATTTGGCGCGAAATTAAACATTGGTGGAGCCAACATATGACAATTATTTCCAACCCGCGCGGGCGTTTAAACCTCTTGCTTTGCGGCTGTGGTCTCACCTTTTTTCTAACGCCGTGGCAAACGTCTGTGCGTGCGCCCGCCGTCCTGCGCCCAAGCCAACAGGTACAGATTTTTGCGCCGGAGCCGGCGCGTATTACTGACGTCTTTGTCCAGAACGGCGCGACAGTTAAACGTGGAGACGTCCTCCTCCAACTCGCCTCTCCCGCGCTGATACATCGCCGAGAGATCGCCGAACTAGAGGTCGAAATCGCCGAAGCCCGCCTCGCGCAACAGGCGGCCAGTTTGCAAGATCGACAGCTCCGCAGCCTCAGCGAAGACACGCTCGCCACGAAGCGCGAAGCCTTCGCTGCGATCACCCGACAGATCGAGCAGCTCACCCTGCGCGCACCGCAAAACGGCAAGGTTGGCGACCTGCCCGACCATCTCGTGCCGGGGCATTTGCTGAGAACGTCACAGCCAGTTCTGCGTCTTGTCGCGGCCGAGACTGTTGAGATGACCGCCCTGCCGCGAGAAAGTGACGCCGCGCGTTTGCAAACTGGCGCGAAATTTAAATTTATCGCAGATGAAGCGGGGCAACCGCGCCGGCGCGGAACAATTACGGACCGCGCACCAACGGCGGAAATCCATATCACAGAGCCGATCCTGAGCGTCATCGGTGGTGGCCCTATCGCCGTAGCCGAAGATATCGAGGGCCGCGCCGTCGCAGACATCGCTGTCTTCCGCGTCAAAGGCACGCTAGACGGTCAAGCGCTTCAACGCGAACAACGCGGCGT
>CAYPWW010000053.1:2592-18171 GCA_964414555.1 uncultured Algimonas sp. | reverse complement strand
ATCAGCGTCGTCGCATTGGACTTACACGGGCACGGCCAAACGCCAGGACCCCGAGGTGTTATTTCATCCTATGACGATTTTCGCGCTGACCTCGCCGCGCTTCTCGCCAAAACGCGCGCGCTTTATCCGACGCAACCAATGGTGCTTTACGGCCACTCCATGGGCGGCGGAATTGTGCTGGATCATGGCTTTGATCCGCACCCGGACATTCGCGCAATTATTGCCAGCGCTCCCCTGATCGCCTTGCCAGACCCTATCCCTGGCTTTGTTCGCGGCTTTGCAAAATTGATGGGGCGCGTGCTGCCAAGCGGCGGACTGCCACAACCAATCGTGGGAGAGAAAGTTTCGACCCTGCCAGCGGAACAAGCACTTTACGAGCAAGATCCGCTGAACCACGGTCGCTTAGGATTTCGCACAGCCGTCGGCATTGTTGAAGCCGGCGAAGCGATTGCCGCGCAGGCGGGCGATTGGGGTATGCCGCTACTGTTGCTCCACAGTCGGGCGGATGTTCTGACGTCCTATGCCGCCAGTGAGGCTTTTGCAGCCGCTGCGAAACGGGTGGAGTTCCACAGCTTTGACTGTGCGCATGAGATGCATAATGACACGCCACGCGCTGAAATTTTCGCGCGGATGACCGAGTTTATTCTCCAGAAAACCCAAAATGAGCAAAGCGCATGAAAATCTGGCACCTGAAAGCCTGTGACACTTGCCGAAAAGCGATCAAAGCGCTGCAGGCCGCTGGGCATGATCCTATGCTGCACGATGTTCGCGCTGATGGCTTGGACCACGCGACCGTCGAGACGCTTGAAGCGGCTCTGGGGTATGACGTGCTGGTCAATAAGCGCAGTACGACGTGGCGCGGTTTGAGCGAGACCGAGAAAAACGGTCTGACCCGCGAGACTGCGCTGTCACTGATTGTGGAAAATCCGACGCTGATGAAGCGCCCTGTGATCGAAAAAGACGGCCACTTTACGATTGGCTGGACGAAAGACGTCCAAGCCAATTATCTCGGCTAACGAATGATACGCGGCAACATATTGCCATTGGCGTCATAGCGGATCTGGATTTCTTCACCTGTATCCGGGTCGAGATAATAAGGCGCACTTTCGATGATCGAGACGGCCTCACCCGCTTGACCCGAGCGAAATGCGCCCAGCTGTTCATCCGTCGGCAATTCCTTGCCCAGACGATCGCCCATGTCGATTTCCGACGGGGCTGTAACAGAGGCGGATGGTGGATTAAACGGCAGTGGCGCAGACAATGGCAGCTCTTGAATCGGCACAGCAGGCTGAGCCTGAACAACCGTATCCGGCAGCGTGTAAGTCTGAGACGGGGCGGCGGGCGAGACGCCCGGTTGCGGCTCTGCCGTCAGGAAATCTGGCAAATCCCGATTCGGCTTTAAGATGTAATCGGCTTCGGCTTGTAGCTCCGCACGGCGGGCGGCGGGCAGATCGGCAATGCGTGCATAGGACACGACTTGGCGCGCGCCACGTGTGGTGGCCGCGATTTCCGCGGCGCGTTTCAATTCCGTCTTCGTCCGCGCGACACCCATCAGATAGACAATGCCGTCATGGGTTTCGACGTTAAAGTTACGCGCTTTGACCAGCTTATCCGCCGTCAGTCGTGTGCGAACGGATTTCTCCAGAAAGCCGTCTTTCGTGTTTCGGATGAAAGACTGCTTGCCCTTGATCAGGATTTCATTGCCGACTTCTTCAATGCGCGGCGCGGACCACGCAATGCGTGCGGCTTCGATTTTATCCTGCTGGGTCGGGACATTGCCGGACAGCAGCACAACGGACTCGGCGACTTCGACATCGACGCCGCCCAGTTCAAAATCATGGGCGCGTGTCATCCGCGCCGCAATCACGCGACCAGCATTAACGTCCTGCATGGAGCCGACAAAGCTGCGCTCATCCCCCTTTTTAATGCCCGCCGTGGCAATCGCACAGCCAGAGAGTGAGGTGGCCAGAGCCAGCGTAAGAGACAGTTTGAGCGCGTGTTTCATGCGCGTGAAACTACGCGCTTATGGTGAACGAGGGGTTACCAACCGCCGACAAAGGCATTGGGAATATATGAAACCTTGGACAGGGGCCGGACAGGCCCTTCAATGACGGCAAGATCAAAGCGAATTTCGAAATCCGTGCCGAGTGTGTCGTAGTTTCGCCCGACCCAGACCTCTGCCGCGTCCATCATCCGGCGCTCGCCAGAGGCCGTGACGATATCCTCTCGCGGATCGACGCGTGTGCGTTGCTTGACCTCGACGAAGGCAATGATCCCGCCCTTGCGCGCGATGAGGTCGAGTTCGCCTTCTGCACACTTGAACCGTTCAGCGAGGAGTTTCCAGCCGCGCAGCTTCAACCAGCGCGCGACGTGGGCCTCGGCGCGGCGGCCTTCGCGTTCCCGGTCTTCGCGGCTCATTTCAGTTTGAGCGCCAGCTGATAGACATCGCGCTTGGCCCAGCCAGACTCGGTCGCAACCTGTGCAGACGCGCGTTTGACGCCGAGCTCGGGGAGTACAGCCTCTAGCGCCGCGACGACTTTTTCTTCGGTCCAGCCCGTGTCCTGTGGTGGACCGACCAGCAATACGATTTCGCCGCGCGGAGGATCGTCGGTCACACTTTCGATCAATTCTGCAAAGCCGCCACGGCGGGCCTCTTCATAATGTTTCGTCAGCTCCCGCGTCAGAACCACGTCCCGCGCCCCCAGCACCTCGGCCATATCGCTCAGGGACGCAGCGATGCGGGGACCCGTTTCGAAAAAGACCAGCGTCGCCCGAAGCGCGGTGAGCTCTGCCAGTGCCGTCCGGCGCGCGGCAGATTTCGGCGGCAAAAAACCCGCAAAGAGAAAACGGTCTGATGGCAAGCCGGATTTCACGAGCCCTGCCAAAACGGCCGATGCCCCCGGCAGCGGGGTCACCTCATGCCCTGCGGCCACGGCGGCTCGTACGAGTTTAAACCCGGGGTCGGACACTAGCGGCGTTCCCGCATCTGAGACCAGCGCGACCGACTGCCCCTCGGCCAGCCAAGCCAAGACCTGCGGCACGCGACCTGCCGCATTATGGTCATGATAAGCCGTTAGGCGAGCGTCGATATCATAGGCGGCCAGCAGTTTTCCGGTCTGCCGCGTGTCTTCGGCCAGCACCCTGTCGGCGCCGCGCAGCACGTCCAGCGCCCGCAAGGTGATGTCGCGCAAGTTCCCAATCGGGGTTGCGACGATATATAAACCGGGTGTTAACAGCGCAGTTGACTCGCCTCTCAGTGGTTGCGGGGCGAGAGACGGCGGCCTAGAGACAGTATCTGACACGACGACCTTTCGCGCGCTGCGTGAAGTAAGAGGACTTTCCATGCCTAAATCCAAGCCTCTTGGCCAGATGTTTAAAACAGCCCTACTTTGCAGCGGGGTAGCGCTGCTTGCCGCTTGCACAACAACATCGCCCACACCCCAGCCGACGCGCGGGCCCGTAACCCAAACGCCTAGCGTGGGTGTCAGCCCGACGCCGACCGATGTGAAAACACCCGAAACCCCAGACGCCCCAGATAAGACGGTCGAAGCTGACCCCAAGGAACCCGAGGTCAAAACCCCGGAACCTGCGGTAGACACGCCCGACTATGTCAATAATCGCGATGGGCTGACCCCGCCGCATATGACAGGGCGTGACACAAAGCGCTTGGCGCTGCTGTTGCCGTTCTCGGCCAGCTCGCCCCGTTTGGCACAAGAAGCTCAATCCATGTTCCGCGCAGCGGAACTGGCCGTATTTGAACGCGAAAGCCCCGATGTGCTGCTGGTCGCGCTAGATACAAAAGGCACGGAAGACGGAACACGCTCGGCGACGCGTGCGGCGCTGGCCTCTGGCGCAGATGTGATTTTGGGTCCGGTCATTGCGAATAATGTGAAAGCCGCCAAGCGCGAGACCCGCAAATCCAAGACACCGTTGATCGCCTTTTCAAATGACCAGACAGCCGCCGGCGACGGCGCCTATCTGCTGTCTTTCCCGCCAGAAGCCGAAGTCGCGCGCGTCGTTGATTTCGCCGCCGCATCCGGCACAACGCGCTTTGCTTATCTAGGTCCGGACAATGGATATGGTCGCCGCGTAAAGGGCGAGTATGAGACGAGCGTCAACCGCGTCTTTGGCGAAGTGACAGCCAGCGAAACATATGTCGGCAATGATATTTCCGTCATGCAGTCGCCGGCGCAACGCCTTGCCGCTTTCCATGCCGAGGGTGAAGCCTTGGCCAAAGTCAATGGCGGCACAACGCCCATGAGCTATGAGGCGATCTTATTGCCCGAAGGCGGCACGGCCTTGCGGTCGCTCGCGCCGCTGCTGCCCTATTACGAAGTTGATCCAGCGGAAGTCCAATTCATGGGCACGTCGCGTTGGGCCGATCCCGACACGGTGCGCGAACCTGCACTGAATGGCGGCATCTTTGCCGGACCGGACCGCGACACGCGCCAACCGTTCTTGGATGCCTATGACCGGACATATGGCGAAGACGCCTCGAGCTTGGCCAGCCTTGCTTATGATGCCGTGCTGTTCGGCGCCTATGTCGCCGACGGCGACCCTAAGAAACGCTATGCCCGCGCCGAAGTCCGCGAAGGCTTTTACGGTGTCGATGGCCTTGTCAGTTTTGACAGCTCGGGTCGTCCCCAGCGTGGTTTAGCGGTTTATCAAATCCGCAATGGTCAATTCATTGTCGTCGATCCCGCGCCGCGCAGTGTGGCAGGCGGCAGCTAGCCCGCTCAGCCCAAGAGCAAGCGTTCAGTGACGGCGTTGAGCACCATGCGTCCAGCGGCAGTCGCGTAAAAGCGGTCGCCGGCCTGAGCCAGATAGCCATCCGCGATGAGGGCCGTCATTTCTTCACTGTCCAAAGACCGTCCCGCGATCTGCGCATAGCGCTGTAAAGAGATGCCTTCATCAATGCGAAGGCCCATCAGGACATATTCCTCGGCCCAGCCATCGGGTGACAAAATTTCGGTCGTCTCGATTCCGGAACCGGACGCCGCTACGGCTTCGGTGTAAGCGTCAGGCCGCAAATGCGCGACTGTCGCGCGGCGCTCTCCCGCGACTGTGACGCGACCATGTGCGCCGGGGCCGACGCCGACGTAATCTACGCCGCGCCAATAGGCGAGATTATGTTGGGAGCGATGATGGGGTTTCGCGAAGTTCGACACTTCATAATGATCAAATCCTGCCGCGATTAGGCGATCTCTCACACGGTCATAAAGCCCAGCGGATTGATCCACATCAACGCTGCGGGCAAGGCCCCTCGCCTCGGCTCGAGCGAAAGCTGTCCCTGGTTCGACCGTCAATTGATAGGTCGAAATATGCGGCACGCCCGATGTCAATAAGATATCCAAATCCCGATCTAATTGCGCTTCGCTTTGTCCAGCCCACCCAAAAATAAGGTCCGCAGAAACAGACGGGAAAACCTCCATCGCCAACGTCACTGCACGCGTCGCCATCGCGCCGTCATGATCGCGGCCCAGCTGTTTTAAGGCGGGGTCATGAAAGCTCTGAACGCCCAGAGAAAGGCGGTTGATACCCGCCGCAGCATAGCCTGCCCATTTTTCAGCATCGGCATCCGCCGGATTGGCTTCCAGCGCCGTTTCTACGGGCGCCGCCATATCCCACAGATCAGAAATTTCGCGCAGGATTTGCGCGATATCATCCACTGGCAAAAGCGAGGGCGTCCCGCCGCCAAAATGGATAGATGTCACCTGTCGCGGACCTGTCAGATCGCGCCACTGCGAGAGGTCCGCACGTATCGCCCCAACAAGACTGTCATCGGTCCGCTGCTTATAGACGTTAAAATCGCAATAGGGGCAGATGCGCGCGCAATAGGGCCAATGCAGATAAATCGCGAGTGGCTCGCGCTCACTCTGTCTGCTAGTGGGCATCCGCGAACTGGTCTTTCAGAAATTTCTCAAAGGCAACCGCGCGGTGGGATTTCGCATGTTTGGCCTCGGGAGAGATTTCAGCAAAGGTTTTATCATCGCCCAACATGCGGAACATGGCGTCATAGCCAAATCCGAGATCCCCGCGCGGAGGCCAGATCATCTCGCCTTCGCATGTTCCCTCATAGACCTCTGTGGTCCCATCTGGCCAAGCCAGACACAGCGCACAGATGAAGCGCGCGCGGCGATTATCGGTGTCGCCCAAACGATCATTCACATGCCACATCGCCATGTCGAAATCGCGGCGCACGCCATAGGTCTCGACCTCAATCTTGGGCAGCTCCGCCCAGCGCGCGGCGTAAATGCCGGGTTCTCCGTCGAGCGCATCAACGGCCAAGCCGCTGTCATCGGACAGGGCGGGCAGGCCAGCAGCCGTGGCGGCGGCCACGGCCTTTAGCCGCGCATTCCCAGCAAAGGTCATTTCTGTCTCATCCGGCTCTGGCAAGTTCAATTCTGCCGCGCTAATGGCCTCCAGACCAAAGGGTGCGAGCAAATCACGAATTTCGCGGACCTTGCCAGCGTTATGAGACGCCACAACGATACGTGTTCCAGGAGCGAGGGTCTTCTGTGTCATGGACTGCGCTTAGACACCCCACCTCTGCACCGCAACACTTGCATCTGCGGCATTATTGTTTATCAATATGGCATGGACCTTTCCGCGACCCTGACCGAGACTGGACGTTCGCCTATGACGCGCGCGCTCTCGCTGCTGTTGAGCGTTGGCATGATCGTGATGGCTTTGGCCTGTCTCGTCATGTTGATCGCAGCCGCCTTAATGATCGTGCCCAACGGATTACGCGATGATTTTCTGGCGGATAATGGCGTCGCTGGCGCAGCCTTTCCCGTTATGTGGGCCTGTCTTGGTACGGCGATTATCGCTGCCAGCTGGTTCTGGGTTTTACGCTTGCTGAAATCCGTTGTTGAAAGCGTTATTCACGGCGATCCATTCTTGCCGGAAAATGTCGCGCGACTAAGGCGTATCTGGGTCATTATTGCCGCCAGCGAGATATTCCGCATGACGGTACATGCTCTGACCGCGCCGGCGCTGAACGGTGTTGAGCCCGGCATTGATATTCGGGTCGGGACTTGGTTTTTCATTTTTGTCATCGCGACAATTTCAGAGGCTTTCCGCCACGGCGCGGCCCTACGCGCAGAACAAGAGCTGACGATCTAATGGCGATTAAAGTCAATCTCGACCGAGTCCTTCTGGACCGGAAAATGTCGCTGACGGAACTGGCGACACGGGTCGGCATTACGCTGGCGAACCTGTCGATCTTGAAGACGGGGAAAGCCCGAGCCGTGCGTTTTTCGACGCTAGAGGCTTTGTGCCGAGAGCTAGACTGTCAGCCCGCCGATATTCTGGTCTATGAGCCCGATGAGCCGTCGGTGAAACTCGCCGCAGAGTAAATCTGAATAGCTACTCCAGCGCATACTTTAGGATGTCATAGCTGAGCACTTGCGGCAGCACCTGCCCGCGCGCATCACCCGGTTTGAACACGAGGTAAAGCGGAACGCCCGCACGGTCATAGCGCGCGAGTTCTTTTGCAATCAGCTCGTCACGGTTCGTCCAATCGGCGATCAAGAATTCCGTATTTGTCTGGGCAAATAATTCAGCCGTGCGCGCGCTTTTTAACACGCCCAACTCATTGACTTTACAGGTCACACACCAGGCCGCGGTGAAATCAACAAAGACGGTTTTGCCTTCGGCTTGTAAAGCTGTGACGCGTTCAGGCGACCAGCTTTGCGTGGAAATCTCTGATGCAGATTGTGGCTTCACGCTCAGCGGTAACCAGAGCGCAAAGAGCAGCGCGGCCACGCCAGCCCATTTGGCGAACGTGCCCGTCCGGCGCATCAGCCAGATCCCGAAGCAAAACAATAAACCCGCACCCAGCAGTTTTAGTAAGCCCGTTTCTCCAGCCTGTAGGGTCAGCACCCAGACCAACCAAATCGCGGCGGCGAACATTGGAAAGGCGAGGAATTGCCGGAAGGTTTCCATCCAAGCCCCTGGCTTTGGCAAGCGAGACAACAGCCCCGGCACATAAGCGACCAACAGAAACGGCAGCGCAAAACCAAGTCCAAGCGCAAAGAAAACGAGCAATGTCAAAATGGCTGGGCTGGCCAAGGCATATCCAATCGCGCCCGCCATGAACGGCGCTGTACAGGGCGTCGCGACGACGACTGCCAGCACACCTGTGAGGAAGCTCCCGAGGAAAGGATTGCGCGCAGAGGCGCGTGCGGCGGTGCCAGAACCAATATTCTGCAAACGCCCACCGATCTCATAAACGCCTAATAGGTTCAGCCCGATCGCAAAGAGCAACAGCGCCAGCGTCGCGACCAGCCAAGGCGATTGCAGCTGGAACCCCCAGCCAATCGTCGTGCCAGCAGCTTTGAGGCCGATGATAACAGCGGCAAGCGCCAACACGCTAACCAAAACGCCAAGCGTATACGCCCAGCCCGCACGCCGAACGGCCCCGCGATCACCATGCGCCGTCTTGGCCAGTGAGAGCGCCTTCAGCGAAATAATCGGAAAGACACAAGGCATGAGGTTGAGGACCAACCCACCAAGAAAGGCGCCGAAAATTGCCGCCCAAAGGCCAAGCGGGCTGGCCGTGCCACCGCCACTGGCGGCGCCTGACACAATATCGCCAATATCAACGGGCGCATCCTCCAAGGGTACAACAAACGCCGAGCCGTCAGACTGGACAACCGTCACGGCCGTCGCCTTCGTTTCGTCTTCGTCCCAGCCCCATCCGGGTTCAGCAGAAAAGCGCAAACCATCCGTGCCCGTGATCATGTTCACAGGCTGAGAATGGGCGATCAGCGGGTTGTCATGCGGATAAAGCGTTGGGCCGTCCAAGCCGCTCGGTAAATCAGCAAGATCGAACACGACACGATCACCGTCGCGGGACATATGTCCGCGCGCACCAACAGTTTTTGGAATCGCGTCCAGCGCGGCGGCGACGCGGGCAGCATCACGCGGATTTTCTTCTGCGGCTCCGACCCCCAGAACCAGCGAGACTTCGCCGTCTTCCGGTACGCAAAGCGTGTCACACACGAGATAATAGGCCTTGCCCACTAAGCGAATTGTCGGCGCGGTCACATCTTCTGCGACTGTAAAACTGACAGGCAAAAAGACGTCACCGGCCAAGGCATAGGACGCAATCGGTCCGGTCCATTTATGCTTGGGTGCAGGCCATTGGATCGGTCCCACGTTAACGCCCTCTGGCAAGTCCCAATCAATGCGCACGGGCTCACCGCTGTCGCCCGGATTTCGCCAATAGGTATACCAGTCGCCTTCTAACTGCATCCGCAACAGAACCGTCAGCGACTGCCCCGGCGCAACGGTGTCAAAGTCGGACACCAGCGAGAGCTCTGTCACACCCGTATCGACGGGCAAGCTCTCGCGCGCCTGCGCCAGACCGGCACTCAACCAAAGAAGGATCGTAAGTAGCAATGCTCTTATCATGGCAACCCATTAGCGGGTGAGGCTTAACAAAGCGATGCGCAGCGTCACTCCCTCACGTGATTGTGCATCAGCTTAGGGCGAGCAGGCCCATGGAGGTCCCAAGCGTCCGTTGTTTATGTCAAAGAGACTGTGCGCTTTCCCGCGCGATGTATCCGTCGATCACACGCCCCAGCACGGTCATTGGCACAGAACCACCGAGGACGAGCGCGTCGTTAAAGCGACGATAATCAAACTTATTGCCCAGTTCGGCTTTAGCATTGGAGCGCAGGCGATTGATCGCGCTGTGGCCAACCTTATAGCCCAGCGCTTGGCCCGGCCATGCGCAGTAGCGGTCAACTTCGCCGCGGACTTCTTCAGGGTTAGATCCGTTGTTTTCGACGAACCATTGGTTCGCTTCCTCGCGACTCCAACGCTTGGCGTGCAGGCCAGAGTCGACGACCAAGCGACACGCGCGAAACGCCAAAGATTGCAGATAACCCAACCGCCCGACGGGGAAGTCATCATAGACGCCGAGCTCATCCGCGATCTGCTGGGCGTAAAGTGCCCAGCCCTCGGAATAAGCGTTAAAGGCCAGCATGGACCGGAGCGGGCTTTGTTTGAACGCATATTCGCCCTGCCAGACATGGCCAGGAATCGCTTCGTGATAGGTGAGGTCCGCGAGATTGAATTTATTGTGCAAATCCGTGCTGCGCAGGTTGATCCAGAAATGTCCCGGCTGTGTCCCGTCGATCGAGCCTGCCCCGCCATAGGCCCCCGGCGCACCTGCCTCGACTTCGGGCGAGATACGCGTGACTTCCAGATAGCCCGGCACGAGCGTCTCAAACGCTTGCGGCATACGCGCGCGAATGTCGGTGATGGCGTCTTCGATGAATGTCATGATTTCTGCACGGCCCGGATCACCCGGCTTGAAATGATAGCGAGGGTCCTTGCCCAGCGCGCTCATCCGTTCACCGACAGACCCTGTCGTATAACCGACGGATTGCAGGATCGGCTCCATGCGTGCTTGCAGGTCGGCTAGCTCTTCGAGGCCCATTTGATGGACCTCATCGGCGGACATATTCGTCGTCGTGCTGGCGCGGATATTCCAATCATAATAGGCGTCGCCATCTGGCAGCGCCCACACACCTGCCTTTGATGAGGCTTTTGGTGCGAGTGCTTCCAGTGCCGCGATTTGGCGGTCCAAGGCTGGCCCGACTTGATCGCGCGCAATCGCGGCGGCTGCCTCGCCAAAACTGCCATAGGGTTCGCCGCGCGTTGCAACAGACGTCACCAGACCCCAGCTGGCAGGGTCGCGTTGGCGCGCGCCTTTTAATTGACCGAGCGTCTTTTCCATTAGGAAGTCCGGCAAGATCACGCCGCGTTCTCCATCGCGGATGACACGTTCCGTTTCGCCGTCGAGCTGTTCCGCATAGGATGTCATGCGCGCGAGATAGCTTTCCACATCGCCGGCCGATGTGATGGAATGGCTGGCATCGAGGAAGCTGGGCAATTCGATGAAGGCCCCGGTATTTTGCGCAACGGCATAGGGCGCGTTGCGATAGGACCAGTTATAATTCAGCAGCGCCACATCGCCGTAAGGCGTATCGAAGCCGTCCGTCGCCGTCTCAAAAACGCTGGATACCACCTCAACATCCAGAGCGAGACCCGCGTTCAAATCCGATGTTTTGATCGCGTTGAGGTCTTTTGCGAGTGTACGCACTTGCTGTTCAATCGCCGCCTGTCCCGCAATCGAGCGGTCCGTCAGCTGCGCTTTCAGAGAGGCAAGATCGCCCGTATCAATGCCGAGCGAGCTGGCCGTTTCGGGATAGGCACGCACCATGAAATCTTTCGCGCGGTCCAAGGTCGCAGACGCGCCAGCATCAGCGGAAGATGTGCTCACAGCCTCAATCGTTTCGACGCTATCTGCGGAACACCCCGCCAAACCCATCACCCCCAGAGCGGAAGCGGATTGCAAGAGACGGCGGCGGGAGAGGGACATGGCGGACTTTCTATTGGCTTTGCTTATACTTGCGCCGGAAATGAGGCCCGCTCAATAAAAAACCCGCCAGCGGTGTGCGCTGACGGGTCGATCGTTTGATATTGCGTAACGCTTACGCGGATTGCTCATCACTTGCGCGGCGCAGCGTCATGTTCACGAGACGCTGCCAGTTGGCGAGCGACACGAGATGCGCATAGGCGACGGCGAGGTAGCCATTTTGCGAAAACTCGGCCAGCTTCTCGGCTGGGAGTGCTTTCAGCTTGTCTTCCGACACAGCGAAGTAATCGGCGATCTTTTGCTTTTCAGCCAGCGAACCATCCGCGTTATTGCCTTGGAAGTTCATTTCCTTCGGCTCGAACAGGTCGAGGTCTTTGAACACCTGAACCATTTGCGCCGTTGTCTGACGATCCCGCTCAAAGCTCTGCAGGAATTGGAACGCCTCTTTTGTGTAGTTCGACGTGTCGTCTTTCTCAAAGAACATCTGCTCTGGCTTTTTGCTGGTCACACATTCTGCGGCTTCGTCAACACAGACAACAAAGCGGTCATTCGCTTCGTCACCTGCCAGTACGAAAGGATAGCGACGGGCAAAAGCCGGCATGTAGAAGTCTTGCTCGAATTGGCCTTCGGCCGTGACAAAGAGGTTTTCGCCGGACCGGATGCCCATAACGGCAAGAGGCGAACGCTCTTCGCCTGCAAATATAATCGGGACAGACGCGGCGGCCGAGCCAAATTCTGGCGCTGTCAGTGGCAAGAAGTGCTGCGTCTTCATAAAGTCGAACGGACGGCCGACTTGTTTGACGCCGAATTTTTCGTGCTTGTCCTTGCTCAACGGAACCGGATTTTCGTAAAACATCACATTTCCAGAAACGGAAACCTGATTTGTGGCGACGGGTGCTTTAGCCATGATAATTTTCCCCAATATCGCCCGCAGTGGCGGGACGCTCGTAAAACTAAGCCGCGCCTTTAGCCGCTGACCGCCCTTTCATCAACACCCGAATACGGCTGGCGGCCTCGCGGCCCCTGCTCTATACGCAATCGTATGAGCGCACACACACATGATATGGTCGACCCCTCGGATATAGAAAGTCGCATTTCGCGCGCGCGGCGCGTCGTCGAAGGGGCGGGCGAGCGCTTCACACCCCTGCGCGCACATGTGTTGGAACTGATCATTCAGAACCGAAAGGCCGTCAAAGCCTATGACCTGCTAAGCCAGCTAAGCCCAGAATTGGGCAGTCCCAAGCCTCCAACCGTTTATCGGGCACTGGATTTTCTTTCTCGGCACGGCCTCATCCACCGCGTGGAAGCCCTGAACGCTTTTATCGCCTGCGATCATATGCACGCGCACGATCATAATAATGACGGCGACCCTTGTGCAAAACCGCATCGTCATCTGGCGGCATTTTTCATCTGCGACATCTGTTTCCGCGTCCAAGAACATCACACCCATGAGCAAACCGAAGGCAAGCCAGAGGGTTTTCAGATCCATCGCTCTGTCATTGAACATTACGGCACTTGCGCGGATTGCGCCGCCTAACCATGATTTTCGACGGCTTTAGCTTAAGCTGGGCAGGCGAGTGTTCGGCCTGGGAATGTGACGAACTGGGTCACATGAATATGCGCCACTATGTGCATAAAGCGGACGAAGCGCGACGCAGTTTCCTGATCCAACTGGGCCTATCCCATGCGTTTCGCTCTGGCACGGCCAGCTCGACGCGCGTCACGGATTTCCATATCAAATACCAAGGCGAAGCCCGACCCGGAAATCCGCTGCGCATTGATAGCGCGGTTCTCAGCCTCGAAGACACACAGGTTCGCCTCTGCCATATTATGACCCATCGCGATGGGCGCATTGCAGCGACGATGGTCGAAACGGTCGCGCATATTTACTTGCCTGATGACCGGACATTCCCATGGCCAAAGCGGTTCCGCGCGGCGGCGAAAGATCATATCGCCCCGTTACCCGCACCGGCCAAAGCGCGAAATGTCAGCGGCGATCTGAACCATATCGGCATGAACCGCGCGGCGCTGGAAAAAGCCGGAGCCTCCGTAATCGGTGCGGGCGTCTTTGGCCCTTCAGAAATTGACGCAACACGCCACGTGACCATGGGCGCTATGTTTGGCCGCACAACATCGACCGTGGCATGGTTCCGCGAGGGGTGGCCCGAATTTGAGGACCCCGCCTATCAGGCGGGTGGCATGAGTGCGGCGCTTTTGGAAATGCGCGCGGTCATGCACCGTTGGCCCGAACGCGGCGACGCCTATATCTATGTGCCGGCGCTGATCGGTGCGAACGCTTACACGCGCGAGTTTGTGCATAATCTGCTGGACCCTGTGACGGGCGAGAGCTGGTGTTCCATGCAAGCGAGCGGCTGTAAATTCGACCTCGGCGCGCGGAAACTCGTGAAAGCCACGCCAGAGGATATCGCGCTGTTAGAGTCAGGCATGACGCCGGGTGTGGTGGCTTAGGCCAAGGCTTGTCTTAAAAGCGTGATCGCCATATCTGGTTGCACAAGCGGGAAGAGATGGCCCAACGCCTGATCGAAGCGCACATCCGCTTTGGGCTGGGCTTTCTGTACGGCGGCGCGCGTGCCTTTCGTCGAGACAGGCGGACGGCCGCCTGCATAGATGACGGTGGAATTGTCTGGCAGGCTGCGCGCGGCGCGGAACAGATTATGCCATTGCGCAACGAAAATCTGTTGCTCCCAGCGTGGATCACAAGCCAGTTCCCACTGACCGCTCGCACCCTCCACAAGACCGCCAGCGATATAATCGCGAAGCCCGCTGTCCGGCATCCCGCGAAAAGCGCCGCGTCCTTGCCAACGTGCAAAGGCCGCCTCGGGGCTATCGAAAACAGATTTTCGCCGTCCCGCATTTCGCGCAATCGGAACCCGCTTTTTCATATAGGCTTTCCCGCCCGGCAAGACAGACGTTAGACGAAAAGCCGTCGGGACAGAGACCGGGTCAAAACCCACATACCCCTTGATCCGCCCGACAAGTTTCGGCGCTGCGAGGATGCCCGTCACCGCACCGAAACTATGCCCCGCCAAAACAACGGGCCCGTCTGTCAGGTCGGGCAAATGGCGATCGAAAAACTCGACGCAATCCTCGCGGAAAATCTGCCAGCCAGAAATTGCGGGTTGTGGCATGTTCCGGCTTTCGCCGTGCCCGCGCATATCAAAAGCCACCGCATGCACGCCCAGCGCGCCCAGAATTTGCGTATAGCTCTGCGCATTAAATCCATTCGCATGAAGGAACACGAGCCGGGCGGGCTCGGACACATCGCCGAAATGCAGCGCCGAAAGCGTACCGTCGCGCAGGGCGTAGGTGCGGCGATCCTGATGTGGCGAAATGACCTTCGTCACGTCTTAAAGCGCGTGCACTTTCGCGGGGTCGAGATCATCTTCAATCGCTTGATCCAAAATCGCGAACATCGCTTTGCGCGAACGGACTTTCGTTTCTCGGAAGGCTTTGGCGTTTACTTGCCCAAACATTTGAGCTGCCATGGGAATCGCCATGGGCCATTGCTCTTCTGGAACGACGCGATCAAAGAACCCGGCGTGCATCGCGCCCTTGGGATTAAAAATCTCGCCATTGATGACGCAGCGATTGAACATATGGACCGGGAGGGTGTGGCGGGCGAGCTCTATCCCGAAATTATGCATCGTCATGCCGATCAGGGTCTCATTCAACCCGACCTTATAATCGCCCGCTTTGATCATTGCGTAGTCACAGGCCAGCGCGAGGAAAGCGCCCATCGCGATTGTGTGGCCTGGCGCCGCCATAATGACGGGGCGCGGGTGAGACATAATCCGCCGCGCAAATTTCGAGCCTTTGGACGTCAATTCCAGTGCGTCCTGCGGCCCAGAACCCATTTCTTTTAGGTCGAACCCGCCGCTCATCATGCCCTCACGTCCCGTCAGGATCACAATGGCGTCGTCTTCTTCAGCTTGGTCCATGGCGCTGTTGAGCTCTGCCCACGTTTGCGTGCCGAGCGCATTGGCCTTGCCATCATCCATCGCGATGGTCGCGACGCCATTATCGAATGTGTAGGTAAGCTTTTCCATGGGAGCGGTCCTTTATATCTGCTCCAATAAATCGCGCATCTCACGCGGGGTGTCCATGCGTAAATGGCGCGGTCGGTCATGCAGGAAAGATTGCATTTCGGGCGTGATCTCCGCTAGGCC
>CAYPWW010000053.1:0-2492 GCA_964414555.1 uncultured Algimonas sp. | reverse complement strand
GGGGCGTATTATTTTGCGACATTGATCCCAGCGGTTGCCATTGGCATGGGCGTCAGCGCGCTGGCCTTGCGGTTTGTGCCAGAGGTCGCCCTGCCCGATGCGGACGCCGTCACAGTTCCAGCCTTGCAATCTTTGTCAGATTTTTTCGTGCAATTAATTCCGTCCAATATTTTTGCGGCTGCGAGTGCAGGGCGTATCTTACCGCTTGTCGTTTTTGCCGCGCTCCTCGCAGCAGCGACAGCAACGCTAGAGCCCGCGCGTCGTGATCGTTTGGTGCAGGGGGCAGAGGACATTGGCGCGGCTCTGATCAAACTGGTCTGGTGGATTTTATGGCTGGCGCCAATTGGCGTCTTCGGCCTGATCGCGCCCGCAACCGCCGCCATGGGGTGGGGTCTGGTGCAGAGCTTGGGTGTGTTTATCCTCGCGGTTGGCATCGGGTTGCTGATCTTTGTCGCGCTGATTTATTTGCCGACATTTGCGGGGATGCAGCGTAAGCCGCTCTCGACCATCAAAAGCTTAGGCGGTGCCATCGGGATTGCGGTGTCCACGACCAGCACGGCAACGGCGATTCCCGTGACATTAGAAGAAACGCAAAAGCTGGGTGTTTCCGCGACGACGGCGGAATTACTCGTGCCGTTAGGGGCATCGCTCTATCGCCCGGGTAGTGCGCTTTTCCAAGGTGCGGCGATTATTTTCCTCGCGCATTTATACGGTGTGCCGGTGGGAATGGGGTCTGTCATCGCGGTGCTGTTCGCGACACTTCTCGTCAGCTTGACCGTCGCCCCCGTTCCGTCGTCAGGCGTTGTGACAATGGCCCCCGCATTGGACGCGATTGGTGTTCCCGTCGCGGGGCTGGCGCTTCTGCTCGGCGTGGACCGCCTGCCGGATATGATGCGTAGCGGGGTGAACGTTTTGGGCCAAGCCACAACGGCTGTCGTGGCAGATGGGCGTCTCTAAACGGGGCAGCTATACAGTTTCTTTGCGGTATTTGCTTCTGGACTCGTCATTTCAAATACGCGCGTCCCTTCGGATCTGATCGTCAGCTTGTCTGTGGCCGGAGTGCGTACAATGGGCCTTTCGCGCCAGAGGCAATCGGTAACATCGATTTCCCAAATATCTGGTGCCGTACTGACCCGTTGATTTCGCGTCACCTCGCAGTGCAGCTTGTCAGTCGTATAGGTTGTCGACGTGATTTTGATGTGAACTTTGCTGGCACAGTCTAGATCGTATTTGAACGCCCCTTCTAACGGGGCGCTCGAATTAGTGGCTACATGAGTGCTACACCCTGCAAGCGTTGTTAGCGCTAAAAGTAGCAAATAATTACGCATCAAAGGCTGCGCGCAATCACCATTTTCATGATCTCATTCGTGCCGCCGTAAATCCGCTGGACGCGGCTGTTCCGCCACATGCGTGCAATCGGGTATTCATTCATATATCCATAGCCGCCATGGAGTTGCAGGCAGCGGTCCATGACTTCGCATTCGCGGTCCGTGACCCAATACTTCGCCATGGATGCCGTCACTGTGTCCAGCTCTCCGGCCAGATGTTTCTCCGCGCAATCATAGACGAAAGTCTTGCAAACGTGGACGAGGGTTTTGATCTCGGCCAGTTCAAACTGTGTGTTCTGGAAATCGAGAATACGCTTGCCGAAAGCCTTGCGCTCTTTGACATATTCGACCGTGTAATTCAGCGCCTTTTCCATCGAGGCGAGGCCCTGCACAGCGATGTTCAAACGCTCTTGCGGCAGTTCTTTCATCAACTGGATAAAACCGCCGCCGGGCTCATCGCCGAGCAACGCATCAGCTGGGACTTTCATATCGTCAAAGAACAGCTCTGCCGTGTCGGCCGCATCATGACCAACCTTGTCCAACACGCGACCACGGCGGAAGCCTTCGATGTCATCTGTTTCAACAACGAAGAGCGATTTGGAGTGTTTCCCCTCACCGCCCGTATCGGCCACGATGATCAGAAGATTCGCCGTGCCGCCATTCGTGATGAAGGTTTTCGAGCCATTTATGATCCAACCATTGCCGGACGGCTTGGCATTTGTTTTGACATTTTGCAGGTCCGATCCCGTGCCCGGTTCGGACATACAAATCGCGCCGACCAGTTCGCCCGACGCCATACGCGGCAGCCATTTCTGTTTCTGCTCTTCCGTGCCGTAATGCAGGATGTAGGGCGCGACGATGGCGTTGTGCAGCGACAGGCCGAACCCGTCGACTTCCGCGCGTTCCAGCTCTTCCATGATGATCATCTCGTGGCGGTAGTCACCACCGCCCCCGCCATATTCTTCGGGGATAGCGCAGTTCAGCAGGCCGTATTCGCCTGCCTTGTTCCAGAACTCGCGGTCGACATGTTTCTGCTTGCGGAACCGCTCGCTGTGCGGGGCCATTTCGTTCGAGTAGAACTTGAACACCGCATCGCGGAACATGTTTATGTCTTCTTCCTGATACCAATCAGGATTTTTGAATTCGAGAACTTCGGCTGGCATG
>CAYPWW010000052.1:0-18407 GCA_964414555.1 uncultured Algimonas sp. | reverse complement strand
CCTGCGTATCGAGGACACCACGAAGGACGTGATAACGCACACCCGGCAAATCTTTCACACGACCGCCGCGGATCAGCACAACACTATGCTCTTGCAGGTTATGACCCTCACCTGGGATGTAGGACAGAACCTCAAAACCATTTGTCAGGCGCACTTTGGCAACCTTACGAAGGGCCGAGTTCGGCTTCTTTGGTGTCGTTGTGTAGACACGGGTACAAACGCCACGCTTTTGCGGGCAGGCTTCGAGCGCGGGAACTTTGTTCCGCTTACGCTTGTCTTTCCGGGGCTTCCGGATCAGTTGTTGAATCGTTGGCATCTATAATCCTGCACAAATATGCAAAAGGCCCATCTCCGCTGGAAATCATTTTCCGCGGGGCCGGCCTCTTGCGACAAAAACCACCTTTACCTGCGAAGCAGGCCATAATGGCTTGAATTCCGTATGTTCAATCGCGTTTCAAACAAGGTTTCCAGAGTGACCTCTGGACGACATGCCTATCAACTGGCGCGCATATACGAGGGGATTCGCAGGACGTCAACCGCGAAGGACGGTGGTTTGTTGGGCTGAAGCACAGACACGGAAGCGCTTGCGAGCGGCGGCCTCTCGGCCCATATCCTCGCTATGCCCTCTGCCCGTCTCGACCGCACTGTATTTCGCCTGTCTGGAGAAGGCGTGGAAGACTGGCTGTCGGGCCTGATCACGAACAGTCTCGACGCCTCCATCACATTTGCGGCGCTTCTGACACCGCAGGGCAAGATCATCGCGGACCTGTTCGTGCACAAAGACGGCGCCGACCTTCTCGTCGAGACGTCGAGCAAATTCGCGGAAGGCCTCCACAAACGCCTTCGCATGTACCGCCTCCGCGCACCGATCGAAATCGAACAGACGGACCTTCAGGTCGAGGCAATCTGGGACGAAGACGACAGGCCCGGCCAGCAGGACCCTCGCCTACCTGCACTGGGGCGTCGTCATTTGACGGCGACCCCTTCTGGTGACGGCGATTATAACGCCCACCGCCTCTCGCTCGGGGTGCCTGACAGTGAATGGGACTTCGAGACGACGAAAGTCTTTTCCGCCGACGCGAACATGGACCTGCTGAACGGCGTGAACTTCTCTAAGGGTTGCTTCGTCGGCCAAGAAGTCGTCAGCCGCATGAAACGCATGACGACCGTCAAGAAACGGATGCGCGGCATCATCTTGGAAGGCGAGGCCAAAGCCGGCGACCGCATTCTGTCGGGTGAGCGTGTCATTGGTGATGTGCTGCATGTTCACGGCAAGATGGGCATGGCGATGATCCGGCTAGATCGCCTGCGTGCCGCAGAAATTGGGCTGACGCTAAATGGCGGCCCTGTGGAGGTCATGGCTGCCGTTGACGGGCTAGATCATTGACGGCTGACCCTGCGCTGGGTCAAAAGACGCGCATGTCGAAACCCGTCACCATCCGCCGCAATGACCCGTCCGCCCTGCCCCGCTTTGCTGCGCTAAACGCAGAATGGATCGCGGACCTCCATTATTTAGAGGAAAGCGACAAGCTGATGGTCGCGCAGCCAGAAATTTATACGCAAAATGGCAATCATGTTTTCTCGGCCCATATTGACGGCCAAGTCGCAGGCGCTTGCGCCCTGAAAAAACACGCTGACGGGAAATATGAGCTCACCAAAATGGCGGTGGACTCTGCCTTTCGCGGAAACGGGATCGGGCAACATATTATGACTGCGGTAGAAGCCTACGCCAAAGAGGATCTGGGCCTCGACTATCTTTTCCTTTTATCCAATACGAAAAATGCCGCCGCGTTGCGCCTGTATGAGCGCAATGGCTGGACGGTCAATCACACTGGTCCACACCCTGTTTATGATCGCGCTAATATCGGGATGGAGAAGTGGCTGTGAGCCCTGCTGCATCAAAAACGGCCGCCCCCACCCAAACGCGGCGATTCTCTCTCGATAATCGTGTCTTTGTCCCTGTCGACAACAGCACAGGCGGAATCGTGGATGCGCGCACGCGGTTTCATTTCTGGCAGGACGGCGATGCGTTCTATGCGGATTATTTCGGCGGCGATGTGCGAGAAGGTCATATCATCGGCCGCTTCACAGGCCCCCGCACGGGGCAGATGCTCTATCACTGTATGACTGTCGATCGGCAGTTGAAGGCGGGGAGCGCGCTGGCGACATTTCACCTCTCGGATGCAGGACGTGCCAGCATGACACTCGACTGGCGCTGGATCTCTGGCGGGGACGAAAACGGGCGCTCGCACTATGAAGAAATCGACGGGCCGGGCTGGCGATGAGTAGCGACTTTCCAAATCACAATCCTGAGCTGCCGCGTTGCGGCTGGGTGCCGCCAAATGACGCGCTTTATTGCCATTACCATGACACGGAATGGGGCAGGCCTATTCGTGATTCCAAAGCGTTGTTTTCCAAACTCATTCAGGACGGGCAGCAAGCGGGTCTGGCGTGGATCACAATCCTGCGTAAACGCGAGCATATGTTGAAAGCCTATGATGGGTTCGACCCGCATATCGTCGCGCAATATGGCCCAGCGGATGTGCTGCGCTTGTTGGATGATCCGGGCATTATTCGCTCAAAGCTGAAGATCGCGGCGACGATTTCAAATGCGCAAGCCTATTTGAAAATGACGGCAGCGGGCGAGGATTTCTCTGACTATCTCTGGAGTTTTGTCGGCGGCACGCCCATCCAAAATAGCTGGGACCAGTTTAAGGACGCACCTGTCAAAACACCGGAATCTGAGGCCATGTCGAAAGACCTCAAAAAACGCGGGTTCAAATTCGTCGGCCCCGTGATTTGCTATGCCTTCATGCAGGCCGTGGGCATGATCAATGACCACGCGGTGGGCTGCCATGTTTATGAGGCGTGCCGAGATACGCGAACTGTCTAGGCCGAACCCTCAAATTCCGAAGTTTGTTTTCATCATCTGCACCCAAGCCTCATCCGTGCTGCTCTGGCGCATCTCATTCATCGCGACGGCATCCGCGCCCGCCAGATAGCGAATTTGATCCGTGCCGTCCGTCGCTGCGTCCCAGACGACTTTGGAGACAACCTCCGGCTCTGACCAGCCTTCAGACCGGCCCAAGGCGCGTGTCACAAAGGCTTGATTCTGTCGCGCATATTCAGGGTCCATCTCGCTGTTGGCCCGCGTCAGAGACCGTCCTGCAAAGTCAGTTTTAACGCCGCCGGGGGCAACGGATTTCATACGGATACCAAAGGGGTTTAGCTCATAAGCCATGGCCTCGGTCAAACCCTCCAGCCCCCATTTCATCGCATGATAAAGCGCATTGTGTGGCATCGTAATACGCCCACCGATCGAGGTGATATTGATAATCGTCCCGGCCCCCGCCGCACGCATACCGGGCAGGACAGCGCGGATCATATGGATCGGGCCCAGCAGGTTCACATCAGCTTGCTGCTGGACCTGCGCCGGGCTCGCGCCCTCCACTGGGCCGAGATTACCAACGCCGGCATTGTTGACCAGCACGTCAATGCCGCCAAAGTCCGCTTCGACTTGCGCGACCGCCGCCGCGATCGACTCTGTGTCCGTCACATCCAGAGCATAGCTATTGATCCCGTTCAGACCCGCCGCATCGCGATCTGGGTTTCGCATCGTGGCCGCGACGTGCCAATCGCGGGCGGCGAAGAATTGCGCCATATCGCGCCCCATGCCGGAACTCGCGCCGGTAATCAAAACTCTCTTGGCCATGTTTCTCTCGCTTTGTCCGATTGCCTTGTGCCGTTGGGGCAGGCATAGCCGAGGGAAAGCCCAAAGCAAATAAAGGGGACGCCGCGTGACAGCCGTCATTTCCGCCACTGGTCTCTGGACACCGAAAGATTCCATTTCCAACGAAGAACTCGTCGAAGGTTTCAATGCCTATGTCGACAAATGGAACACGGACAATGCAGATGCCATCGCGGCGGGCGAGTTGGATGAACTGACCTATTCCAACGCCGCCTTCATCGAGAAGGCGTCCGGGATCAAATCCCGTTATGTGATTTCGAAAGACCCCATTCTCGATCCGAACATTATGGCACCGCGTATCCCAGCGCGTCCAAACGACGAACCGTCGATCCTCGCAGAAATCGCCGTCCATGCTGCCAAACAAGCGCTAGAAGCTGTCGGCCGCAAAGCCGAAGATGTCGGCGCTGTCATCGTGGCCGCTTCCAATATCCAGCGCGGCTATCCTGCTGTCGCGGTTGAGGTGCAATCCCTACTCGGTACATCTGGCTTTGCGTTTGATATGAATGTCGCCTGTTCGTCTGCGACCTTCGGGATCGAAACCGCACGCGGCCTGATCGCGGGCGGGCAAGCGAAATCCGTGCTCGTCGTGAACCCGGAAATCTGCACAGCGCATTTGAACTTCAAAGACCGCGATGCACATTTCATTTTCGGCGACGTCGCAACGGCGATTCTGGTCGAGGATATTTCCGTCGCGCCCAAAGCGCACTGGGAGATCATTGGCTCAAAACTCATCACGCAGTTTTCCAATAACATCCGCAACAATTTCGGCTTCCTGAACCACACAGCCCCAGAGGATGATGGCTTTCACGGTGATCGTGGTAAGCGCGGCCTGACGGACAAGCTGTTCGTACAAAACGGACGCAGCGTCTTCAAAGAGGTCGTGCCTTTGGTAGCCAAGCTTATCAATGAGGAAAGCGCCGCCCACGGCATTGACCCCAATGACCTGAAACGCATGTGGCTGCATCAGGCGAACCTAAACATGAATGTGCTGATCGCCAAAAAAGTACTCGGCAAGGATGTCGAGATCGAACAAGCGCCCGTCGTACTGGACGAATATGCCAACACTTCCTCAGCCGGTTCCATCATCGCCTTTCACAAACACTCAGACGATTTCATCGATGGCGAAACGGGACTGATCTGTAGTTTCGGCGCAGGCTATTCTGCCGGCGCAATTTTCGTGCGGCGCGTGTCGTAAGATAGAGTTTTGATAGGGGACGTTCATGAGTACATTTTTGGGCATTTTAGCCAGCCTCGCCGCGCTATTTGGGGCATTTTTTCTGGCACTCATGTTTTTTGCCGTGGGCGAGTCTGGCAATGCCGGTGCGACGCTACTGCTTTATTCCGTCCTCTCCTCTGGCGCGGCCATAGCTCTGGGCGTGCTGGGTCTCGTCCTTGGTCGCCCCAGCCCCTCTCGCTTTTGTAGTTTCGGCGTCGGCCTCGGGGTTACGACACTGTTAGCACTCGCCGTCGTTTACCTCGTCTTCTAGGCTCCCTATATAGCGGTCGAGACTCGCTCATCAGAGACTCGCAACACTGGAGACCGCGTTTTGGGCAAAGAATTGATCAATTGGGAAAATGGCCGCTGGATCGGTCAAACCCTAGAAGTTCCCAATGGTGTGTGCGCGACGCCCGGAAACGATCTCGACGGTCTGCCTGAAGGGCTGGAATATACCGATGAGGTCAAGGCTGCAACAGACCACCTCTACGCACGCGTCTCAGACTTTATTCCGGAATTCGAGTGGCCGTCCTATGCGCCGCTCGTCCACGCGATCAACACACTGAAAAAAGAAAAGAACGCGGTCATTCTCGCGCATAATTACATGACGCCAGATATCTTTGGTCTGGTCGGCGATTATACAGGTGACAGCCTCGGCCTTGCGATTGAGGCCACCAAGACCGATGCGGAAATGATCATCCAAGGCGGTGTGCATTTCATGGCGGAGACGTCGAAAATCCTCTGCCCTGACAAGCGTGTGTTTATCTCCTCGATGCGGGCGGGGTGTTCGCTGGCCAGTTCGATTACGGGTGAGGACGTAAAGCTCATCAAGCAACGCTACCCCGGCATTCCGGTTGTGACCTATGTGAACACCTCTGCTGACGTGAAAGCCGAGAGCGACATTTGCTGCACCAGCTCTAATGCGGTGGCCATCGTCGAACATATCTGCCGCGAATGGGGCGTCGATAAAGCCATCATGTTGCCGGATGAGTTCCTCGCGAAAAATGTCGCGAAGCAAACAGGAATCGAGATCATCGCATGGCATGGCCGATGCGAAGTCCATGCCCGTTTCTCAGCCCAAGACATCAAGGACATGCGCGCGGCTCACCCCGGCGTAACCGTACTCGCTCACCCAGAGTGCCCGCCCGAAGTCGTCGCAGAATCTGACTTCACCGGCTCCACCAAAGCGATGAGCGACTATGTCTCTGACAACCAACCGAAGAACGTCATCCTGCTGACGGAATGTTCGATGTCTGACAATGTCGCCATGGAAAATCCGGGTGTAGATTTCGTCCGACCCTGCAATCTTTGCCCGCATATGAAACGCATCACGCTGGAAGGCATCTATGATTGCCTGCGCGAAGAGACCAACGAAGTCTTTGTGCCAGAAGACATGCGCGCGAAAGCGTTCAAGGCCGTACAGGATATGATCGACGTGACCTATCCGGCCAGCCTCGGTCATTTTGACCCGGCCCTGCCCGAGAAAGATGTGCAGGTCATTTAGCGTTCATCGACGGGCCGCTATAACACCCACGACATCAGACGATGTCGACTCCACGAATACAAAGGAAATCTCATGGATCTCAAAAAACTCGCTATGGGCATGGTTGCTAACAAACTGTCAGGCAGCAACAGCGACGCACTCGGCGGCGTGATGGACAACCTCATTGGTGGTGGCGACAAAATGGACCTCGGCGGCCTTGTCGAAACAATGAAGTCCAAAGGCCTCGGCGATATGGCTGAGAGCTGGCTCGGTGACGGCGCCAATAAAGCGATCTCGCCTGACCAGCTGCAAGAGGTTCTGGGCGGGAAAGATCAAGTCGCGCAGGCCGCGTCACAGCTCGGCCAAAACCCAAGCGAACTTCTTGGTGGTTTGAGCGATATGCTGCCACAGCTCGTCGATAAGGCCAGCAGCGGCGGTTCCTTGATGGGTAACCTCGGCGGCCTCGGTGGGATCGCCAAGAAATTCCTCTAACGCGCGGCATTTTACTATTGCAGGAGAGCGGGCCTTTCGGGTCCGCTTTTTTCATGTGCGCCTGTCTTTCGAGCCCCCGTCTTCCGAACCAATGAGAGCCCGCGCAAATCTTACCGCTACAAAGCTAGGGCTTTCACCCACCGCTTTCCCCCGCTAGAGCGCAGATATGTCCGTTGGAACGCTTCAAACCAAACGCCTACCCGCAGGGGCCGTGCTTGTTGTCGGCGCTGGGCTGGCCGGTCTTTATCTCGCGCTAAAACTCGCGCCGCGGAAGGTTTTTGTCCTCACCTCTCGCCGATCCGCCAAGGGCGCGGCAAGTGCTTGGGCGCAAGGTGGCATCGCGGCGGCGCTGTCCCCTGACGATACAGCGGAAAGCCATGCGCAAGATACGATTGCGGCGGGGGACGGCCTCGTCGATGCGGAGATCGCACAGATCCTCGCCACCGAGGGTCCTGCCCGTGTGCACGATCTGGCCGCGCTGGGCGTGCCGTTTGATCGGAACGAAAAAGGCGAGCTCTATCTCTCGTTAGAAGCCGCACATTCCATGCCGCGTGTTGCCCGCGTGAAAGGCGATACAGCCGGTCGCGAAATCATCAATATCATGGTCGAACGCACCCGCGCCGCCGACCATATTACTGGCCTGATCGGCTGGCGCGCGGAAAGCCTCTTGCAGGACGGAAACGGCGCCATCGCGGGGGCCTTGGCCCGAAACGATGAAGGCGCACTGCTGGGCATCGAAGCGGATATCACCGTCATGGCGACGGGTGGTGTCGGCGGATTGTTCGCCGTTACAACAAACCCCCGAACAGCGCGCGGTGATGCGCTGGGCATGGCCGCCGTCACGGGCGCGGTGATGCGCGATATGGAATTCGTGCAATTCCACCCCACCGCCATAGATATTGGCCGCGACCCGGCCCCACTGGCGACAGAAGCCCTGCGCGGCGAAGGCGCCGTGCTAACAAATGCCGATGGCGCACGTTTCATGCCGCGCTATCACCCGCAAGGAGAGCTGGCTCCCCGCGATGATGTCGCCCGTGCGATTTTTGCCGAGATCGAGGCTGGACGGCAGCCCTATCTGGATTGCCGCGAGGCCATTGGCGCACATTTTGACGAAGAATTTCCAACCGTGTTCGAGAGCTGCATGGGCGCAGGCATTGACCCGCGCACCCAACTGATCCCCGTCGCGCCGGCTGTACATTACCACATGGGCGGTCTCGCCACGGATAGCTATGGCCAGACTTCGCTGGAGAGCCTGCTGGCGATTGGCGAATGTAGCGCAACAGGGGTTCACGGAGCCAACCGCTTGGCATCCAACTCGCTGTTGGAAGCCGTCGTCTTTGGCGGGCGCGCGGCGGATTATATCAAGGGTCGCGATTGGGCGCCGCGTCGCGCGGGCACGATCCGGACGCAGCCTTGGCTCTCTATGGGGGCGCATGTCAGCCAGACCTTACGAAATGCCATGACGGCAAAATGTGGTGTCCGACGCGACGCGAAAAAGCTGAACGAATTAATTGAGCTGATAGATGAACTCATCAGCCATGTTGGCCGCGCGAACCCGCTCGTCGCGTCTCGCATCATTGCCGCTGCCGCTCTGGCGCGCGAAGAATCGCGTGGCGGGCATTTCCGCGAAGACTTTCCAAAAGAAGCGAACACCGCTGTCTCTAGCTATCTGACCTATGACAGGCTCGACTAATATGCCCTCAATTACAGCCCTTCCCGATATCATTGTTCGTCCCATGGTCGAACGCGCCTTGGCCGAAGATTTCGGTAATTCCGGTGATGTGACGGCACGGCTTCTTGTGCCGGAAAACGCCAATGGTGCGCTGGTTATGCGGGCCCGTGAAACGGGTGTAATCGCCGGGATGCAGGCCGCAGAAATGACCTATGCGCTTGTCGATCCGTCCGTCGAGTTTGATATCTTGAAGCCAACGGGCAGCGCAGTTGATTCAGGCGAAATCATCGCACGGGTCGTTGGTCCGTCGCGCTCCCTGCTTTCGGCTGAACGTGTCGCGCTAAACTTCCTTGGGCGTATGTCAGGTGTTGCGACACTGACCTCGCGCTTTGTTGGTAAAGTCGAGGGCACATCCGTGCGAATTGCCGCAACACGCAAAACAACGCCAGGCTTGCGCGCGCTAGAAAAGCAGGCCGTGCTGGCAGGTGGCGGGTTCACCCATCGCGAGAGCCTGTCTGCCGCAATTATGATCAAGGATAATCACATCGCACTGGCGGGCGGTGTGGATGCGGCCTTGGGTGCGATCCGCAAAAACGCCGATCACATGACCAAGGTCAGCGTGGAGGTCGATACGCTGGAACAGCTCGAAAAGGTCCTGACGTGGGGCCCAGATGTTGTCTTGCTGGATAATATGAACCCCGACACATTGCGCGAAGCGGTCAAAATCGCGCAGGCGCATGATGCTCCAACCCCAACCTTAGAAGCCAGCGGTGGAGTCAATTTGATGACCGTTCGCGACATTGCGGAAAGCGGGATCGACGTGATCTCTATCGGTGCGCTGACACACAGCGCACCGAATTTCGACATTGGTATGGATGCGAGCTAAAGCTCGCGGAGGGCATGGATGCGAGCGAAAGCTCGCAAACTAACTAGCGCGTATAGAAGCTACCCGTTCGCGTCGAAAGCAAATCATCCAACGCAATATCTTCCTGTTTTAGGAAGCCTTTCGACGGCAGCTTTCCTTCGCGGACTAGTTCAATCACCGACACAACGGACCCAGCCGTTGTCCAAGCAATCGCTGTGCGGCTCTCGCCCGCGATCATCAGCGGCTTATAGCCATTGACGAATTCCCGACGCGACAACTTACCCTCGATCATGCCTTCCGCCGCGACATGGACATAAACGATATCTTGATCGACGGGCGGCTTCGCATTGACGAGGATTTCACCGGCTTTCTCGCGATCATTGCGCATCAGCAATTCGTGGAAGAAGAAATTCATCAGGTCGAAATGCCCCGGATAACGCATGGTTTTATAGTCGAGATTACGGACCTTCCCGAGATAGGTTTCGCACATGGTGCCCAGCCCACCAGAGGTCGTGAAGGCCTCTAACTCTAACCCCTCGATGAAGATTTTCTCGCGCCATTCCATCGCGGAAACCCATTTACGCTCGCCGCTTTCAATGACTTCGCAATCGTTCAGATATTCATTCACGACGCCTTCCGCCGACCAGTTAAAAGCATAGCCCATGAGGCCTGTCGGGTTTTGTGGCAGTGCGCCCACCCGCATCCGGCAGGACCGACACTCGTCAAATTCTGCGATCAGTTTCGCCCCGACAATTCCGACAAAGCCGGGCGCAAGACCACATTGCGGGGCCATCAAGCCTTTCGACGTCTTGGCCAGATCACGAATATGATTGGTCGTCGGGACATCTTCGGTCAGGTCGAAATAGTGGATACCTTTGGCGTGGGCGACATTCGAAACGCCAATATTCAGGTGGTAAGGCAAGCAGGACAACACTGCGTCAACTCGGTCGAAAATACCTCCCAGCAGGTTTTCATCCGTGACATCAATCGCGGAAACCTCATGCGAAAACTCCGCTGGGTTCGCCGCGCTGTCCACACCGATGACGGTAAAATCACTGTCGACAAGGAGTTGCGCCGCAAGACGCCCGACTTTGCCAAGACCCAGAACTGCGATAGATTTCATGGTGACGCTCCAAAGAATAATTTTTTGCGGTGTGCGGGGTTTTCAACGCGAACTCAAGCGCGCACAAGGGCGTATGACGCGCAAAACCTACCGACATGCCGATGACCTTCGGGCAGATTTTTCCAATGCTCTCTCAGCGATGTATCGCGAAGAAGTCCCCGCCTATGGCACGCTGATCGATATCGTGGCGGAGATTAATGCTGAACATGAAGGCATCCGGTCCGACGGAGAGCGTCACGG
Source organism: uncultured Algimonas sp. (assembly GCA_964414555.1). Classification (GTDB taxonomy): domain Bacteria; phylum Pseudomonadota; class Alphaproteobacteria; order Caulobacterales; family Maricaulaceae; genus Litorimonas. Next base: position 7,568 of record CAYPWW010000052.1, on the reverse strand, counting down.
CGCAATCCGATTGGGCACAGCGGCGGAATTAAACCTGATTGGGCGAGTCTTTGCAGTCTTAGGCTTACATCCCGTTGGCTATTATGATCTCTCCGTTGCGGGGCTTCCCGTGCATTCCACGGCTTTCCGGCCCATCACAGCTGATGGTTTTTTAAAGAGCCCGTTTCGTATGTTCACTAGCCTGTTGCGGCTGGATATGCTCCCCGCAGACTTACGCGAAACAGCGCAGAGCGCCCTCGCCGAACGGGATATATTTTCTGATACCGGGCAGGCCCTGCTGGCCAAAGCCGAAGCGCAAGGCGGATTAGATGTGGCCGACGGCGCAGCCTTTGTGAAAGCGGCCGTCGAGATTTTCGCGTGGCGCAAACGCGCGCATGTCGACCTGCCGACCTATCGCGCCTTACTGGCCGAACACCCATTGATTGCAGACATCGTCAGCTTTCAGGGGCCGCACATGAACCATCTGACCCCGCGTGTCGCCGACATCGATGCCGCACAAGCTCGCATGGCCGAAAAGGGCTTGGACATCAAAGCCACGATCGAAGGTCCGCCGCGCCGAAATTGCCCGATCTTACTGCGCCAAACTGCCTTTAAAGCGCTAACGGAAACCGTTGAATTTCGCGACGGTGACGGCTGGACCGCCGCAGAGCATACAGCGCGATTTGGCGAGATCGAACAGCGTGGCGCCGCTCTGACATCAAAGGGTCGCGCGCTTTACGATCGCTGTCTCGCGGCCAAAGACTTTAGTGCTTTCCCAGATGATCACGACGCTATGCGCCATCAAGGCTTGGCCTATTACAGCGCGGACGGTTCCCCCCTCACCTATGAAGATTTCTTGCCCGTCAGTGCCGCTGGAATATTCAAATCCAACCTACGTGAAAACTCGGATGTGGAAGCCGTCGAAGCCAGCGGAAATCAAGCCGCCTTCGAGACAGCACTCGGCCGTCCCGTCTTGGATATGTTCGAATTATATAGAGCCAGCGCAGAGGCCTAAAAGTGGTGCGGCTGAGAGGACTTGAACCTCCACGCCTTGCGGCACTAGAACCTAAATCTAGCGTGTCTACCAATTCCACCACAGCCGCACAGCTTGGGCGTAAGCGGCGCATAACGCTGTGTGACCCTCCGCGTCAACTCTCTTTCGCGCTCATCGGGGCACGGCGCAGGGTCCAGCCGATAGCGATAAAGCCGGAGACGATGTTCGCGGCTGCCACACCGATGAAAGCGCCCATCAGTCCAGCCGTATAAACTCCGATGGCGACCAAGCCCACATAGAGCAAAAGCGAGCGGATAATCGTGTAAACAAGGCCGTAAAGCGGACGTCCCAAGGCGTTCAATCCGGCGGCGCTAACAAAGACAAAGCCGTAAGCAAAAATCGTGACGGGGACGATGTAGAAATAGGGAATGATCTTTTCGATCAACAGCGCATCGCTCGTGAAAATACGGGCGATCTGCGGCGCAAATAATGCCAGCAAGGCCGCCATCGCTGTGCCCCAAATGATACAAATCAAATAGCACACGCGGAAGGCTTCTCGCACGCGGTCTGTCTGTCCCGCGCCGCCATTTCGGCCTGTCACCGCGCCAATACAGGCCGAGAGCGCATAGAGCAGCCCGACAGAGATCAGTTCCGCCCGGCTGGCGACGGTAAAGGCCGCCACATCCGCTTCGCCTAGCAGGTTGCCGATGATGGCGAACACGACCCATGTCGCCACGGGGACAATGATATTCGTGCCCATCGCAGGGACACCTACTTGTCCAATAATCGACCAAGCATGTTTCATCGACGCAAGAGTCATGCCGACGAAGTCGACGGCCTTGCGATGAAATAGGACAATATAAAAACCGTAGGCCGCGCCGATCCCATTGCCCACAAGTGTGGACAGCGCTGCACCTTGCAACTCCATGCGCGGGAACGGGCCCCAGCCATAAATAAAGACCGGGTTGAGTATGATATTAATCACGGCGCCCAAAATCATGATGGATGACGGCAACAACGCTTCTCCGCCTGCCCGCAAGATATTATTGCTCATCGACGCGACAGAAACCAGGACGAGTCCCGGCATTACAATCAGCAGATAGCCAAAAGCGCGACTTTGAACATCCGCGCTCTGCCCCATGATAGACAGAATAAACGGCGCGATCAGCAACATGAAGGCGACGAGAAAGCTCATCACGAAAAGACCGAGCAAGATCGCTGCCGCTGCATGACGGCGTGATTTCGGCGCATCCCCCTGCCCCAGCGCGCGCGAGACCGCGCTCATCGTTCCCGCGCCCAGACCTATATTCGCACTATTGCCAATGAAACTGATCGGGAAAGCAATGCCTAGCGCGGCGAGGACGACCCGCGCAAGGTTAGGATTATCGGGGTCCGTCAATCGCCCAAGGTAAATTGTATCTACAATCCCGGTTGAGATCAGCGCAATGACGGCAATGGAAAACGGCCCCAACATGCGCAGGATGTGACCTGCGACGGAGCCTTCCAATACGTTGGTTTTGGCAGACGGCTGCGCCAGACCCTACTCCATATCCCGATGGGAAGGTGCAAAGGCTGCCAGGGTCGCCATCTGGACGATGTCTGAGGCCGTCGCCCCGAGCGAACAGATCTGCACGGGCTTTTCCAGCCCAGTCAGGAATGGACCGAGCACTGTGGCACCGCCGACGCTATCCAGCAGCTTTGTCGAGATCGACGCGCTGTGAATGGCGGGCATGACCAAGACATTGGCTGCGCCCGTCAAGCGAGAGAATGGATATGTCAGCGTATGCATTGGATCGAGTGCCACATCCGCAGCGATGTCGCCTTCATATTCAAAGTCGGTTTCGCGATCATCCAGAATGGAAACCGCTTCACGAACTTTCTGCATGCGTTCGCCAACAGGATTGCCAAAGGTCGAGTAGGAGAGGAAGGCGACGCGCGGCTCGAACCCAAACTCTCGGGCGAAATGCGCGGTAGACTCTGCGATATTGGCGAGGTCCCATGCATCCGGCAGCTCTGTGATGTTCGTGTCGGCGATGAACAGCGTCTGGCCTTTATTGACGACAACAGACACACCCATTGTGCGCTCTTCCGGACGATGGTCCAGCACGAGGCGCACGTCGCGCAGCACAACATCGTAAGACCGCGTCACGCCGGACACCATGCCATCGGCCAACCCATGCTGTAGGAGCAGGGCCGAGAATACGTTCCGGTCATTATTGACGAGGCGCTGCGCGTCTCGGCGTAGGAAACCCTTACGCTGCAAACGCTTGTAAAGATATTCCGTGAACTCTGCATTGCGGTCGAACAGACGCGCATTGAGTACGGTCAGGCTCTCTGGCTTTTCAACGCCGAGGAGCTTCATATTGTCATAAATCGGCTTTTCACGACCAATCAAAATAGCCTTACCGAGGCCGCGTTGCTGAAAGCTCTGCGCGGCACGGATCACCGCAGGTTCTTCGCCTTCGGCAAAAACAATTGTCTTGGGCTGCTCTTGCACGGTGGCTGAAATGCCTTGCAGGATCGCCGCCGTCGGGTCCTGCCGTCGGGCAAGCGACTTCTTATAGGCCACCATGTCGTCAATCGGTTTACGCGCCTCACCCGTGTCCATCGCCGCTTGTGCGACATAGGGTGGGATTTCACTGATCAGGCGCGGGTCGAATGGCGCAGGGATGATATAGTCCGGGCCGTATTTCGGGCGATTGCCGTGATAGGCGGCGGCAACTTCTTCCGGCACGTCTTCTCGTGCCAAATCTGCCAGGGCATTCGCACAGGCCAGCTTCATCTCATCATTGACGTTACGCGCGCGCACATCCAGCGCGCCGCGGAAAATATAGGGAAAGCCGAGGACGTTATTGACCTGATTCGGGTAGTCGGAACGGCCCGTCGCAATGATCGCATCGTCGCGCACAGCCTTAATCTCTTCGGGTAGGATTTCAGGATCCGGGTTTGCCATCGCAAAAATGATCGGGTTCGGCGCCATGGATTTCACCATGTCTTGCGAAACGATCCCGGCCGCAGAGAGGCCGAAGAAAACATCTGCACCTTCCATCGCTTCCGCCAAAGTGCGTTTATCTGTTTCGATGGCGTGCGGGGCTTTCCACTGGTCCATATATTCTGTGCGCCCTTTGTAGATCACACCGCGACTGTCGACGACGGTTGCGTTCTCATCCTTCACGCCGAGGCTCTTCACGAGGTTCAGGACCGATAATCCAGCCGCACCAGCGCCGCAGAGCACCAGCTTAATATCTTCGAACTTTCGACCTGTCAGATGGCAGGCATTGATCAGGCCAGCCGTCGCGATAATCGCTGTGCCGTGCTGGTCATCATGGAAGACCGGAATGTCGAGGAGATCGCGGAGTTCTGCTTCGATGATGAAACACTCGGGCGATCCAATATCTTCCAGATTGATCCCGCCAAAGGTATTGCCGAAACGTTTGACGCATTCGATGAAGGCTTCCGCATCTTCTTCTTCGACTTCGATATCGAAACTATCGATATCGGCGAAGCGTTTGAAGAGAACAGACTTCCCTTCCATGACCGGCTTTGAGGCTGCCGCGCCCAGATTACCAAGACCCAAAATAGCTGTTCCGTTACTGATGACGGCGACCATATTGCCCTTTGAGGTATAGTCGTAGGCGAGGTCCTTATCTTTCGCGATGGCTTCGACTGGAACAGCGACGCCGGGGCTGTAGGCGAGGCTCAAATCACGTTGAGTCGCCATCGGTTTAGTTGGCTGCAAGGCCAGCTTACCGGGCGTGGGTTCAGCGTGAAAGCGCAAGGCCTGCGCATCGGTGATAAAAGATTTTTTGGGTGGACGCGGGGTCAGCTTCTTCATGGTGTCATACTCCTTCCGGGTGAACTGCAGTCGCGAACAGCCGGTGACGTATTGTGTGGGCCCGTGAAAACACAGGCATGTCGATCTTGCGATCGGGCGATGGGCTCTTAATTGCGGGTCACCTCAGGCGCACTGCAGTCGCGCGCACCTAATAGGGTTTCCAACAGTCTCAAGCTTTGTGCGGGTGTAACGTGTTGAGGCGACAGCGCAACGCCTATCCCGCGGGGTCTTTATGCAGAATCGCCCTCGATCAGCGCTGTTATCCGCATAGTTTTTGGGCGTTGGCCTAGGCAAATGCCCTGTCAAAGTGCATTTATTGCGAGGCGACACCAGCGCGCGCGCTGGTCCGTCAGGCTGTCTCGACTCCTGACGGATGCAAGCGCAGACAACGGATACCACCGTGCGACGAAGAGGGACACGCCATGAAAAAGATCGAAGCTATAATCAAACCGTTCAAACTGGACGAGGTCAAAGAAGCGCTACAGGCCGTCGGACTGCAAGGAATGACCGTTGTCGAAGCCAAAGGTTTTGGCCGTCAGAAGGGACACACAGAGCTCTATCGCGGCGCAGAATATGTCGTCGACTTCCTGCCAAAGCTGAAACTGGAACTCGTCATCGCCGATGATCAAGTCGAAGCGGCTCTCGAAGCCATCCAAACAGCCGCGAAAACCGGCAAGATCGGGGATGGCAAAATCTTCGTCTCATCCGTCGAACAAGCCATCCGTATCCGGACGGGCGAGACCGGCGACACCGCGCTTTAATCCAACACACAAAAGATAATCTAAAAGGGAAAACCAAAATGTCAGACGTCACAAAACTCGTCAAAAAAATGAAGGACGAGGATATCAAATTCCTCGACCTGCGCTTCACTGACCCAAAGGGTAAGATGCAGCACGTCACCTTCCATTCCGATCTGGTCGATGAAGACCTGTTCACGGATGGCACCATGTTCGATGGCTCCTCCATCGGCGGCTGGAAAGACATCAACGAGTCCGACATGGTCTTGTTGCCGGATGCCTCGACCGCCAAGATGGACCCGTTCTATCAGCAGGACACACTGGCTGTTTTCTGTGACATTCTGGAACCTGATACAGGCGAAGCTTATAACCGTGACCCTCGCGGTACAGCCAAAGCTGCCGAAGCCTATATGCGTGCCGCCAATGTCGGTGACGAAGTCTATTTCGGCCCAGAAGCCGAGTTCTTTGTCTTTGACGACGTCCGTTGGAACACGGACCAGCACGTCACAGGCTATTCGATCGACAGCTCAGAGCTACCTGCCAACACAGGTACACAATATACTGGCGGTAATATGGGTCACCGTCCGGGACCCAAGGGCGGTTACTTCCCTGTCCCACCCGTCGATAGCGCACAGGATATGCGCGGCGAAATGCTCTCCGTGATGGAAGAGCTGGGCCTGCGTCCTGAGAAGCATCACCATGAAGTCGCACCGGCTCAGCACGAGCTCGGCATGCAGTTCGATACGCTCCTACAAATGGGCGATAACATGCAGCTGTATAAATATATCGTCCACAATGTGGCCCATGCTTACGGTAAGACGGCAACGTTCATGCCCAAGCCGATGCATAACGACAATGGCACCGGCATGCACGTTCACATGTCGATCTGGAAAGACGGCAAGCCGACTTTCGCGGGTGACGAATATGCTGGACTATCGACGTCTTGCCTGCACTACATCGGCGGCATCATCAAACATGCCCGCGCGATCAACGCCTTCGCCAATGCCTCAACCAACTCCTACAAGCGTTTGGTTCCGGGTTTCGAAGCGCCTGTCATGCTGGCCTACTCTAACCGTAACCGCTCGGCCTCGATCCGTATTCCATGGACAGCGTCGCGCAATGGTAAGCGCCTAGAAGTCCGTTTCCCGGATCCAGCGGGCAACCCATACCTGACGTACACAGCGCTGCTGATGGCGGGTCTCGACGGTATCAAAAACAAGATCCACCCGGGCGATGCCATGGATATGGACCTGTATGAGCTGACACCAGCCGAAGCTAAAGACATCCCACAAGTCTGCGGTAGCTTGAAAGAAGCGCTGGAAGCCCTCGACGGCGACCGTGAGTTCCTGAAAGCCGGCAATGTCTTCGATGATGATCAGATCGACGCCTATATCGACCTGAAGATGGAAGAAGTGCACCGCGTTGCGATGCACCCGCATCCGGCCGAATTCGACATGTACTATAAGTGCTAGGGCGAACGCTCAGCCGCTGAATAAGAGGCCGCTCTCCGGATGGAGGGCGGCTTTTTGCTATGGTACTGAGAGGATCTCAAAGAAATGCGCTTCCATCGCGGGCGCATTGATATCTGTATAAACGCGCACAGTCTCACGCGCATTCTCTGGCGGGGCCGCAACTGTTTCCAACGTCGCCCACTCTGGATGGGCGATCGCCAACGTCAGAGCCATATCCCACATGGTCCACGCACCTTCGGCTGAGACAAAATCCCAGCGATCGATAAGGTCTTGGGCGATCGGATGCTCTATCGCCTCCAACTGGGAAATCGTTCTTTCACGATTAAACATCAATGCCCGCGCAGTCTGGGTTGGCATCATGACGAGGTCGATCTCTTGCCGGTCGAGGATATAATCCGCCGCATTAAGGTCGTTGCGCACGTTAAAGCGGTTCTTATTCCAGACACCGTTTTCATAGCCTGCCCCCAACCACCAGACGGTAACATTGGGTGTGATCTCTGGCGCATGTATCAGAGCCGCCGCGACATTTGTCAGCGGGCCGAGGGCGACGA
>CAYPWW010000051.1:429-18490 GCA_964414555.1 uncultured Algimonas sp. | reverse complement strand
ATGCTCGCCGCTGCCGAAGCGGGCGCAACGGCGATCATTCAACCGGGTGGCTCCATCCGCGATGAAGAGGTCATTGCGGCAGCCGACGAAGCGGGCCTCGCGATGGTGTTTACGGGAATGCGTCACTTCCGGCATTAGTTTTTGTTGAAGGGTCCAGTCCCCAACCACCTTTACGCACCACCGCCCGTACGCCCAAATATAGCAACAGCCCCATGGGTCCTGCCATGAAGCAGAGTATCAGGCAGGGGATGGTCATCCAGTGACGCACCCCACGCGCCAATGCATCGCGGGCGACCCAAGCCCCGACGAATAGGTCAAAGACGAGATAATGCGTCCAGCCCGTAAGCACGCCGAGGTCTGATTCAAAAATCGCGCGCACCCCTGTGATGGTTGTGAAGTCGACGTCGCTGCTGCCCATGCCCATCATCGCCAGAACCATTGCGAGTGTGTAGGCCGCGCCCAACACAACGGGATAGAGCATCGAATGGACGATCGCTTGCGTCACTTTCCAGCGCGGCGCGAGGACCAGCATCGCCCAAGCGGGCAAGACGCTGGCATTCAGAAGATTAAACAGCATGTCCATTGCGCGCTCCTGTGGCGGGCCCTGTGATCGAACGGGGCGATGTGGGGGCAACCTTAACAGCTTCTAACATCGCGGAAAGCTCGGAACGAAACTATGCCACATTTCGTATTAACCATACCACAGATCGAAAGAAGGAGCTTACCATGATTAAGACTAAAACGCTTTCCGTCCTCGCCGCGACCTTTGCGATGGCTTTCGCCCCCGCCGCTTTCGCGGGCGATATGCATAAATCCGATGCTGATAAAGTTGACAAAGCGGCCAAGATGCAGATAGCAAAACCGAACGTGACACTGACCCCTCGCACGACCGAGATACGGTCCGAGATCGCGGCAGAAGTCCGTGGCGCGATTGCGCGCGGTGATATGATCGCGGTTGAAGGCACAGATGGTACAACCTATTTCAACCAGTTAATTCCAGTTTCAGAATTACCAGACCCAACGCTGGATGTGCAGATCGTTGACACTGTGACCTTCGAACATAATGGCGTCACCTATACTAACAAAATCGTCAACGCGAGTTAGTTTCGCATGAATGGGCGTCTTGAACGCCGCCTCGGGCTCGTGACCGTCGCTGATTGGCGACGTGCGGGCCCATTTTTTGAGAATTAGTAGAGGTCGGGTCGGTGCATTGCTCACTCACAAGCGCACCGAGTGTGTTGCTATTTTGTGTTTGCGCGCAAATCCCCTATATCTACACTATGAGCCGTTATCCTTATGAGACCGTATCCAAGCTTCATCCGGCCGGAACTGTGTTAGAAGTCGGCGTTTACGGCGTTGTCCAACATGTCGGCATTGCGACAGGTTATGGCACGGTTATCCACGCTTCGCGCCGATATGGGCAGGTTTCGGAAACCAGCGAAAAACAGTTCGCGCGCGGTAACCCTATGCGCATTCGGCCCTATAAAATGCCAATGTCCGGCAGTGAAATCGTTGCGCGCGCGCGCGGCCGGATTGGCCAGCGCTATGGTTTGTTGACGCGCAATTGCGAACATTTTGTCAGCTGGGCGATCAGCGGGCGCTCACACTCGGCACAGCTCGGCCCACTGGATTTCGGGCGCAGTTAGTTCCGTTCAGAGCGCTGATCTGGCTCGAACGTCTTCTCTACGCGCAGGCTTTGAATTTGATTGCGCTGTTTCTTTAGCACTTCAAAGCGGTAGCCGTGATAGGCAAACGCTTGTCCCGCATTCGGGATGGTTTGGCTCTCGTGAATGACCAGCCCGGCAATCGTAACGGGCCCCTCATCATCGGGCAGTTTCCAATCCATCGCGCGGTTCAAATCGCGAATGGCGACATCGCCGCGCACGACGGCTCCGCCGGCTTTGACGCGTTCGACGCCTTCTAATTCTTCGTCATATTCGTCCTGAATATCGCCGACGATTTCCTCTAGAATATCCTCCAGCGTGATGACTCCCATCAGCGAGCCATATTCGTCGACAACGAGCGCAAAATGCTCGCGCTTTTGCTGAAAGGCGCGGAGTTGTTTCACGGCGCTGGTTGTTTCTGGCACGAACCAAGGGTCCCGTGCGATCTTGCGAACGTCCAGACCTTCGACGGATGCATTGGATTTCGTCACCGCTTTCAGCAGGTCTTTCATATGCAGGACGCCCAGCACATTATCAGGATCTTCAGAAAAGACAGGAATTCGGGAATGGCCAGAGGCGATGGCGTCTTTCAGGATTTGCGCGGGGGCTGCATCGGCATCGACCATCGCGATATTTCGGCGATGGGTCATGACTTCCTCAATCGACAGCTCGCCAATTTCCAATACGCCGTAGATTTGATCGCGGGCACGTTTCGCCACTCCGCCCTCTTGTAGATGCAGATCGACGGCCCCTTTGATTTCATCGGCGGCGGTCCAGGCGCTAGCATTCGTATCGACGCCAAAGATACGCAACACCCCGTTCACGATCACCTGCACAACGGACACGATCGGCCCGAGGATTTTCACAATCAGATTGATCGGACGTGACACGATCAGCGCCAGCTTGTCCGGCTGGGAAATCGCATATGTCTTTGGCAGAACCTCGGCAAAGATCAGGATTAGTGCTGTCATGACGGCCGTCGCCATGGCGAGCGCCGTTGCGCTATTGCCAAAGACATTCGTGAAGAGCGTCGTCGTCAGGACAGACGCCAGAATGTTGACAAGGTTATTGCCTAGCAAAATCCCGCCCAGCAGGCGCTCACGCATATTCATCAGGCGCTGCACGATAGACGCGCGGCGATCGCCCTCTTTCTCTGCCGCATGCATACGCACACGAGATGCAGCCGTCAGAGCTGTCTCAGAGGACGAGAAGAAACCTGAGAACACCAAAAGTGTCAGTATGACACCCAACAGGACAAGGTTTTGCGGTTCAAGAAAAGCGCTCATGATAGCTTATCGCCTAATTGCGTTAGAAATTCGCCAACGGCGGTGCGATTGGCATTACGCTCGACAAAAGTCTCACCAATCCCGCGCGGCAGGATGAGGGTCAGCCGCCCGCCCGCGTTCTTCTTGTCTTGGCTCATATGTGACAGCAACGCGTCAGGATTAGTCAGAAGATGCGCCATATCCGCGATGCGCGGCATGTTAGTCGCGGCCAGATGGGCGCTCACCCGTGCGGCGTCGTCTGCCGCGCAAATGCCTTGTGCAGCAGCGAAATGGAACGCCATTTCCATACCGGCACTTACGGCCTCACCGTGGAGGAGATCGCCGTCATATCCGGCTTCCAGCTCTAGCGCGTGACCAAAGGTGTGACCCAAATTCAACAATGCGCGGACACCGCCTTCGCGCTCATCCTCGGCCACGATCCGGGCTTTTGCGGCGCAAGACGTATGGATCGCCTGCGAAAGGGCTTGCGGTTCCAGCGCCAAAACTTGCGCGCCGAGACCGGCTTCTAATTGTTCGAAAAATGCCCGATCTCCCAGCAGTCCATATTTCAGGACTTCGGCATAACCCGCGCGGATTTCACGCGCGGGTAGGGTGGAGAGTAACGCCGTATCAGCGATAACCGCGCGGGGCTGATAAAACGCCCCGACGAGGTTCTTGCCAAATTGATTATTGATCGCCGTCTTGCCGCCAACGGAACTATCGACCTGAGACAGCAGGGTCGTCGGGATTTGCACAATCGGTGCGCCGCGTTTGAAAATACTCGCGGCAAATCCCGCCAGATCGCCGATCACACCGCCGCCAAAGGCGAGGATCAGGTCTGAACGATCAAAGCCCGCGCGGAACAGTGATTCCAAAATCTCTTCCAGATTGGACATCGACTTCTGCGCTTCACCCGCAGGCCGAACGATCAAATGCGTGCGATAGTCTGACAAGGCATCCGCAATGGCTGCGCCGTGGAGCGCGTGGACATTTTCATCCGTAATGACGGCCACGCGCTTTGCTGTGGCCAAAGGCGCGATCAGCTTTCCCAACTGCGATAACAGGCCGTCCCCGATATGGATGTCATAGCTACGCGCGCCCAGCTCGACGCGAAAACTGCCGGCCTTAGACATCGGCTTGCTCGCGTTGCGTCTCATGCGCTTTCAGCGCGCGCAGCACGCGATTGACGGTGCGTAGATGCGGGCCTTTGGCGATGCCGACTTGGATATGGGCTTTCGCGTAAATCGGATGACGCGCTTCCATCAGCTCGCGCATTTTCGCGTGCTTATCCGTGCCGCGCAGAAGCGGGCGTTTGTCATTGCGCGAAACCCGTTCGACCAAGGTCGCCAGATCGCCTTTTAACCAAACGACGGTAGCTTTCTCTAACAAAATTTCACGCGTCGGGGGATGGATAAAGGCCCCACCGCCCGTCGCGATAATCAGGGGCGGTGTCGTTTCCAGCAGACGTCGGATTACGCGCAGTTCGCCTTCGCGGAAATCTGCCTCACCGTGATCACGGAAATAACCCGCGACCGTGCGGCCAGAAGCCTGTTCGATGGCATCATCACTATCGTCGAAACCGCGCCCCAGCCGTTTGGCCAGCCGTCGACCCACGGTCGTCTTTCCGACGCCCATCAGACCTACCAACGCGATCGGGCGCGCGTCGGATATATTCAAATTCAGCGACATTTGCGCTTTCGTTCTCTTGTGCGAGCGGGTGACGCATCACGGTAAATACCGGTGGCCCCGCTCTCCTTTGAGCCGTAATATGGTCGCAATTCTCGCTATTCTCAACCGTTAAGGCGCGAAAGGATGTCACATGCGTAAACTAGCGATCGGCCTCGGCCTATTCCTTGTCTTTGTCTTGGCCTTGTTCTTCTGGGGCTTGTCCGGGGCAAACCCCGAAAATGCACCCCAAGAGACGCGCACAATCGACGTGACGCCGCAGCCATGAGAGGGCTTAGCTATATCGCTTTGCTTTGCGCGCTGGCGACCCCCGCTGGTGCACAGGATTTCGGACTGACAGAGCCAGCGCAAATCGAAACGCAAGAACTCGACGCCGCGCAGGATTTCGATCCCGGCATTTTACCGATCGAGGCGGGTGCCTTGGATACGGCGCTTTGGCAAGGCACATCTGCGGTGCGGGCGGCCAAGCTCTTGGATCAAGCCCCTGTGCAATCGACCGACCCGTTGGTGCGCGATATGCTGCGTGCCGTGGTCTTGTCTGGCGGCGTGCCGCCTCGTGCGGATTCTGAGGCGGATACTCAGGCATATGCCCGTGCACGCTTACGCGCCGTGCTGGCTTTGGGAGAGGCGCATACGGTAGATGGTTTTCTCGCGCGCAACCCCGATCTGGCCAAGGCGCCATTGGCTCAAGTCGATTTGGCGCTGGGCAAGGGCGATGCTGAGCGCGCCTGTACGCTCTCTGACACGGTCACAACGGGCCGAGCCGAGACGCCTTGGGTGCGTTTGCGCGCGGCGTGTCACGCCCTTCGCGGGGAACGCGCGGCGGCAGAGCTGACCCGCGATCTTCTTCGCAATCAGGGCTATGAGGATGCCGCTTATTTTGCGCAATTAGACGCTGTGATCGCAGGTCGCGCGCCGGTTTCGACGACATCTTCCGATCCACTAACGCGGTTCCTTGCAACGCGGAAAGGCACCCCGACAGAGTTGGCGGCTGGGCGGGATGCGGATTTGGCGGCGCTCCTTGTGGATTTCGATACGCTTGATCTCGCGGCGATACAGTCCGCGCTTGGCAATCTATCATTTGATGTCGCCTTGGGTGATCTCGACCGAGAAACAGCAATGGCTAGTCCGTCAGCGCGTGCCACGGCGCGGCTATTCGTGCTGGGCCAAAGCGGGGATGCGGGCGCCTTGGATGCTTTTATTAATCGCGCCGTGCGCGCAGGCGTCAGTGAAACAACGATCCTGCAAAAACTCGCCCCGATGATCCAGACCCTACCAGCGACGGCGCGCGCAGAGGCAAATCTTGGCCGTTATGCGCGGGCTGCCGTGGTGACCCGCGATATTGGCGGACTGCAATCGCTCTATGGCGCGCTGCCCGATGGACCGCTGCGCGCCCGGATTGCACTGGCGGCAGATGCGATTGGCGGCGGCTTTACGGCACAGGGCTTGGGCCGCGATATCGACAGCCGTCTGTCCGATCCCGCGCGCCGCACGCAGGCCGTCGAAGATGCCGTGATTGCGTTGGCTTTAGGCGCGACGGTCTCGGACACAGCCTCGGATGTTTTAGCGAAAGCCACGCTGCCACGACCCACATTGGGAGAGGGTGAATTGCTCTTGCTGGACCTAGCCGCCCGCAGTGATGCCCGCGCCGAGACCAGCTTGCGCGCGGCGCAGCTCCTCTCGCGGCAGGGCCTGAACCTGTCCGATCGGGCAGCGATTATTCGCGCGTTACATCGGGCCGGGCTCTCGCAGTTCTCGGGTCCGCTGGCGGCCAGCGCTTTTCTCGATGCTTCGCCCTTAACCCAAGCGCGTTCGCAACCTATATCCAGCCCATGACGTTTGAACGCCGCATGCATCCCGTCCTCGCAGAGGACCTCAATATCTTGCTCTCTGATCTGTGTTCCGAGTGGGATTTTTGCGCAGGCGTGACCGCGGCTGATCTCCTCCAAGGTTCAAAGCCGCTGACGTCTAAGGTGTTCACAGATGCCGTCCTCGACGCGGAAGCCGAACTGCCCGGCCCCCGCGCCGCGTGGGAACGCCGCATCAAACGCAAATTCGTCCAGCGCTACGGCCATGAGGTCAGCAAACGGACCTACCGGATTTAGGGACTGCTTCTGCACTTTACCGCGCCGATGCCATCGTTATGGTGCGCGCCTGTCGCAGAGCTTTTGTGAGTGAATATGGCCCGCACCTATCTCGATTTTGAACGCCCCATCGCAGAGTTGGATGCCCAGATTGAGGCAGCTATGGCGAGTGGTGGAGATGCCGCCGATCTGCAAGCCAAGGCGACGGATCAGCTCAAGGCGCTTTATGGCAAGCTAGGCCCGTGGGAAAAGACCCATGTTGCGCGTCATCCGGCGCGTCCGCATTATTCTGATTATGTCCGCGCGCTGGTCTCTGATTACACGCCGCTGGCGGGCGACCGCAGTTTTGGTGATGATCACGCACTGCTGGGCGGATTAGGCAAAATTCGCGGACGCTCTGTCGTTGTCATGGGCCATGAAAAAGGCACGGATACCGAAACCCGCGTGAAGCATAATTTCGGCATGGCCAATCCTGAAGGCTACCGCAAAGCTGTGCGCCTGATGGCCTTGGCCGAGCGATTTAACCTGCCCGTTGTCAGCTTTGTCGATACGGCGGGCGCGTTCCCGGGGCGCGGCGCGGAAGAGCGCGGCCAAGCTGAAGCGATTGCCCGATCCATCGATAAAGGTCTGTCCATTCGTGTGCCATTTGTTTCTGTCATCACGGGCGAGGGTGGATCCGGCGGTGCCGTCGCGATTGCGACAGCGGACAGCGTCATGATGCTGGAACATTCGATTTATTCCGTCATCTCGCCGGAAGGCTGTGCGTCAATCCTGTGGCGTACGCGGGACCGGGCAAAAGACGCGGCGAAGGCGATGAAGATCACGGCGCAAGACCTCAAACGTCTCGGGATTATCGACAAGATCGTGAAAGAGCCAGTTGGCGGTGCGCATCGCGCGCCTGACCCTGCGATGAAAACGGTGGGGGCTGCCGTGGTAAAGTCACTGGAAACGCTTTCCCAGATGGATCCGGACGCCCTGATCCGCGCGCGCCGAGAAAAATTTCTGCGCATTGGGCGGACGCTGAATTAGATTTGGCAATTAAAAACCCAACCCTCTTGCGAAGGTTGGGTCGTGAGGATCGCCTCCCCGCGATCTTCATTCCTTTTGAATAGGGAAGCTAGAATCCGGCAGAGATACCCGTGCCGAGCCAGAGCATGTCACCCTGTGGTTCGCCGTTCAGCGCGCGGTCAAAATCCAAAACATCCTCAGAGTTCAGCGCGTAATTCGCACCAGCATAGACGGAAACATTGTCCGAGAGCGCGTGGCTGAGCGCGGCGCTGGCTTGACCATATTCATAGGAAAACCCGTCGCCATCGACGAGGCCAACTGACAAGCCGAGGTCCAGCGCATTGGTTTCGTCCAGCGCAACCGAATGACCAATGCCGCCCTCTAAGGTGAAGGCTTCAAGCGTGAGGTCGTAATAGGCCGCCACGGAAGGTGCTAGCGGGACATCACCAAAGCCAACGGCCGCAGAGACTTCATATGTGCCAGCACCGCCGTCTCTTGTTTCAAAGAAATCACCGCCTTGTGGGTAGTGATAATAGGTCACGCCCAGATCGAGTGAAATCGGGGCGTCCAGCGGGACGGAATATCCGGCGTACAGGTCGAACTCGTCACCGGCGGCAACGGAATTGGCACCCACAGCTGTCGAGAACCAACCGCCGACTGTCAAGTTGCCGTAAGAGGCTTCGACATAGGGCTGAACAGCATCATCGGCGAGCGATACACCGCGAAAGACATATTGGCTGACGAAATCAAATCCTGTGGAAACGGAGAGTTCTGCATCCTGAGCAAAGCTGCTCGTCGGGCTTAAAATGGCGAGTGACCCGACAGCGGAGAGGAGAATTTTTTTCATGGTGTGTTCCTATTTGGCCCACGCCGTCATCGGCGCACTTGGGCAATCCCAAGCGCCGAGATGTCTAAAAACGGCAGGATGGGCCAGTGCGCAGCCTGCAATTTCGGAGAATGTCAGTCCTACGCCCATCCCCTGTGCGCCTGCGCACCAAAATCGGGCAAATGTCGGGCGTTAGATTCGCTCGTGCGTTTTAGCCATGTGTCTCAGTGAGGCCTAAGCTTGGGTGTGTGAAAACGTCGGCGCGGAAGATATTAATATCGCCCGATATATTTGACGTTTCGAAAGAAGCGTGCCGTCGCGGGGTCTAAAATTTGAGACTCGAAGAATTCTCCGTCTGAAATATGGCAATACACCAGACCTGCCTCACTGCGTCCAAGGCTGTCTATGCGCCCCTTTCCAGGTGGCTTATACGGAAATGATTTCCGCCAGTGCCGGATCAGCTCTTCTGATTTATAGGGGGCGAGGCAACCGTCACAGCTGCTCCTGTAAGCCTGTCATAGACAACGAGACGGGTCTCATTCGTATATTCGGAAGAGTCATAGCGGACGATGATGTGGGTCGGTGTTTCTACGAGCGCAAAAGGGTCCTTGTCTGTCAGCGTCCGTTCGCCTTCACGCGTCTAGAAACGAAAGATGTGGCGACGCGGCGTTTCCCGCCCATTGAACTGCCAGTCAGGCTCAATGTTGGGGTCTTGGTCGAGGCCCTCATCTTGTGCTATAGGTTTTTCCCGCTTCAGATATTTAAAGCCGAAATAGAAGCAGGCGACGATGAGGAAAAATTTCATCATCGTCGGGTTGTCTCTTTATGTAACTTTGCCGTGGCAGTGTTTGACCTTGCGGCCGGACCCACATGGGCAGGAGCTATTGCGGGAGACACCGTCGAGTGCGCCGGCAGGTAGTTCTGTATTTTCCTCTGGCAAGCCGCCTGATGTGCTCAGGTCGCGCGTGTCGCGTGCGACTGGTGGGGCTTGCGGCGCAGCTGTCGGAGCTTGGCCTTGTAACTGGGCCTGCTGGCGTTGCATTTGCACGTTTAGCAATGTTCCCATCATTGCCTTGGTCACATCCTCACGCAAGCTAACCAGTAGCTTGTCGAAGAGGGTGAAGGCCTCAGACTTATACTCGTTCAGCGGATCGCGTTGGCCATAGGCCCGCATACCGATCACGGATTTCAGGGCGTCGAGTTGTTGCAAATGCTCGCGCCAGTTTCTGTCGATGACTTGCAGAAGGATCTGTTTTTCCGCGCGTTGCAGCTCGCTCTTGTCAACACCGTCAGAGAGTTGGGCAGCCGCTTGATCCGTGGCGTCCTTCAGACGCTTCAGCATTTCCTCATCGGCGATGCCTTCTTCTTCGGCCCAGCTCTTTAAAGGCAATTCCATCAGAAGCGCGCTTTTGGCGGCGGTGTCCAAACCTTCGATGTCCCACTGTTCGGCATAGGCTTTTTTCGGGACGTATTCGGCGATCAGATCTTCGGCCAGCTGGTGGCGGAAGTCTTCAATGACGTCAGACACATTGTCGTCCGTCATAAATTCCATACGTTGCTCGAAAATCGCCTTGCGCTGATCATTCATGACGTCGTCATATTTCAGCAGGTTCTTGCGCTGATCAAAGTTGCGGGTCTCGACGCGGACTTGGCTGCGCTCAACGGCTTTCGTCATAAAGCGGTTGGTCAGGGCTTCGCCCTTTTCCCAGCCCATGGTTTCCATCATGGATTTCAACTTATCGCCGCCAAAGATACGCAGCAGATCGTCTTCCATCGACAGGTAGAATTTCGAGCGGCCCGGATCGCCTTGACGCCCGGTCCGGCCACGAAGCTGGTTATCGATACGGCGGCTTTCGTGCCGTTCCGTGCCGAGGACATACAGCCCGCCGGCGGCGAGGGCGCGTTCCTTGCGATATTCAATGTCGGATTTGATCTCAGTGGTTTTCTGCTCGCGCTCTAGCTCGCTCATATCGACGGAGAGCTCTTGCTCTAGGATCATGTCCAAATTGCCGCCCAGCTGGATATCTGTCCCGCGTCCGGCCATGTTCGTTGCGATTGTGACAGCGCCGGGCAGGCCAGCTTGTGCCACGATGGAGGCTTCTTCCTCATGGTGGCGCGCGTTCAACACGCGATGTTCGATATTACGATCAGACAGATAGCGCGACAGGGCTTCGGATTTTTCGATCGAGACCGTACCGACCAGCATAGGCTGGCCGTTCTTTGAGGCGGCTTCGATGTCCTCGACAATCGCGTCGAATTTCTCTTCTTCGGTTTTATAAAGGACGTCTTCGTCGTCGATCCGCTGGATCGGGCGATTAGTCGGGATGATCAACACGTCCAAGCCGTAGGTATCACCAAACTCGCCCGCTTCGGTTTCGGCCGTACCAGTCATGCCAGACAGCTTGTCATAGAGGCGAAAGTAATTTTGCAGCGTGATCGACGCCATCGTTTGGTTCTCTGGCTTAATCTCGACGCCTTCTTTGGCCTCGATCGCTTGGTGTAGACCTTCGGAGAGGCGACGGCCTTCCATCATGCGACCTGTGAACTCGTCGATCAGCATGACTTGGCTGTCTTTGACGATGTAATCCTTGTCGCGGATGAAAATCTTATGCGCTTTTAGGCCTTGGTTGATGTGGTGAACGACGGAAACGTTCTCGACATCATAAAGGCTCTCGCCTTCCAACAAACCGCGCTCGCGCAGGATGTTCTCGATCTGCTCATTGCCTTGCTCGTTAAAGGTCGCGGTGCGGGCCTTTTCGTCAACGTCATAACCTTCGGGATCGATCAACGGGATGATCGTATCGACAGTGCGGTAGAGCTCTGATTTGTCGTCAGTCGGCCCAGAAATGACGAGCGGTGTTCGGGCTTCATCGATCAAGATCGAGTCAATTTCATCGATGATCGCATAGACGTGTCCACGCTGGGACATTTCTTCGAGCGTGTATTTCATATTATCGCGCAGATAATCGAAGCCGTACTCATTATTGGTTCCGTAGGTGATGTCGCAGTCATAGGCCTGCTTGCGCGCAGGGCCGTAGGGCTGGTGATTATTGATACAGCCGACGCTCAGGCCGAGGAAGTTGTAGACTTGCCCCATCCATTCCGCGTCACGCTTGGCCAGATAATCATTGACCGTGACCAGATGCACGCCTTTGCCGGTTAGGGCGTTCAGGTAAGCCGCGAGGGTCGAGACCAGCGTTTTGCCTTCGCCCGTGCGCATTTCCGCGATCTCGCCGCGATGCAGCGTGATGCCGCCGATCAGCTGCACATCATAGTGACGCTGCCCCAAAGTGCGCACCGCTGCTTCGCGCACAGTCGCAAAGGCTTCTGGCAGAAGATCGTCCAAGCTCTCGCCATTTTCTAACCGTTGCTTGTAGATATCCGTCTGCGCGCGCAGGGCGTCATCCGTCATGGCTTGGAACGTTGGCTCCAGCCCGTTGATTTTATTGACGAGCGGTTGAAGTTTCTTGAGCTTTCGGTCGTTTTCCGTACCGAAAATCTTCTTGGCGATGCCGAGCATGAGACGTCCTGATGAGGCGTGAGCGCGGGCGACCGAAAGGGTGCGCGCTTTAGTTTGTGTCGACTTAGGTATGGCCTCGGTCTAAGTCAACGCGAAGACACGTTTGGCACATGAGAATGACCTGTTTTTGTGTCACGTAAAATTGACCTATCAGAGGATCAAAACGAGCCCCGATCATGCGTTTACACCTATCCTGTTTCGCCATTATCGCCCTATTGGCAGCCTGTGCGCCAGCGGACGACCTGCCGTCAACAGGGCTGGCAGTGGTGGCGCATGATGAAAATGATCCTGTGGTTGCGCGCGTTGACGGAACAGAGCTGTTCCAGAGCGACGTCGAAGTTGCAGCGCAGGCACAAAGCTTGATCGAAGCTGGCGATGTTTTCCCTCCGTCCGACCCGGATCATGTTAAAGTCTTAGAAGAGCTGATCGATCAACGCTTGCTGGCCTTGGATGCTGTCGAACAGGGCCTGCAGTTGGATCCAGAGGTGCAGCTACGCCTCGCGGCGGCGCGCGAACGCGTATTGGGCAACATTCGTGTCGAGCGGCATTTGCAGAATACGGTCAATGAAGCCTCGATCCGGCGCATGTATGACGAACAATCCAAGCTAGCCGCGCGGGGCGATGAAGTGCGCGCGCGCCATATCCTGACCGAGACAAAGGCAGAGGCCGACGCGCTTTTGAAACGCATCGTCGCGGGCGATAATTTTGGGACGCTGGCCAGAACGGAGTCGATCGATGCGGGCAGCGCGGAGCGGGGCGGGGATTTAGGCTATTTTACCGCAGACATGTTGTCCGCAGATTTTACAACACCTGTCTTCGCTGCAGCGAAAGGCGCGCGTCTCGGACCCATTAAATCAGAATTTGGCTGGCATATTATCGAGGTCCAAGACCGCCGCCCAGCCCCGCAACCAACCTTTGAGACGATGCGCCCCAAGATCGTCAATTTCATGACCTTTGATGCGATACAAGGTCTTGTCAAAGACCTGCGTGACACGGCAGAGATCGAAAAACTGACGCCAACTCCCAATGAGGCCTCGCCCTCTGACACGCCTGATGGGGAAAATCCCGATGAAGATTAGCCCTTTCGCCCCAGCGCAGTTTCCAACGCTGCCACCACTTGCGGGTTTCACGATGGCCACGGCAGAAGCGGGCGTAAAATATCGCGGCCGCACGGATCTATGGGTCCTGCGGGGTCAAGCCGGCACGGCTGTCGCGGGTGTTTTTACCTCAAACCAATGCCCCGGTGCACCCGTTGATTGGTCGCGTAAAGCGCTCTCGGTCGCGACGGATGGCCCGCGTCTTGTCATCGTGAACTCTGGCACGGCGAATGTGTTTGCCGGACAGAAATCGCGTGATGCCGTGGCGGAGACCGCGCGAGGCGCGGCCGAAGCTTTTGGGGCAGAGGCTGACTCCGTGCAGCTCGCCTCAACAGGAGTTATCGGCGTTGCGCTAGAGGCGTCAAAGCTCACGGAGCAATTCCCCAAAATGGCACTTCAGGCTGACGGGTGGGAGGCCGCCGCGCGTGCCATCATGACGACGGACACGCATCCCAAAGGCGCCACCGCGATGTGCGAGATTGGCGAGACGACGGTGACCCTCAACGGGATTGCGAAAGGCTCAGGCATGATCGCGCCGGATATGGCGACGATGCTGGCCTATGTCGCGACAGACGCTTCCTTACCGCAAGATGTTTTACAGGCGCTGCTGGACGACCTGACAGGCCCGACATTTAATTCCATTTCCGTGGATACGGACACCTCCACGTCAGACACGCTGCTGCTGCTGGCCAGTGGTGCGGCGGATCATGCGACGATTACGTCTGCGGATGCCCCTGCGCTGGCAGATTTTCGGGCTGCCTTAAAATCCGTGCTCCACGATCTCGCGATGCAGATCATCAAAGACGGGGAAGGCATTACGAAATTCATCACCTGCCATGTGTCCGGCGCCGTCTCCGCAGCCTCCGCCAAACGCATCGGCATGAGCGTGATTAACTCCCCCCTCGTCAAAACGGCAGTCGCAGGCGAAGACGCGAATTGGGGGCGCATTGTCATGGCCGTGGGCAAAGCAGGCGAACCGGCAGAGCGCGATAGCCTGTCGATCTGGATCGGGCCGCACCAGCTGGCAGAGCGCGGCGAGGTCTGTGCGGGCTATACGGAAAGCGACGGCGCGGCCTATATGAAAAACGCCGAAATCGACATTCACATAGACCTTGGATTGGGCGAGGGGGCGTGGACGGTTTACGGTTGTGACCTGACCCATGGCTATATCGACATTAATGCGGATTACCGCTCATGACATTGCTGGTGGCGGCCTGTGCGCTGATTGATGCGGATGGGCGCGTGCTGATGGCGCAACGCCCAGAAGGCAAAGATCAGGCCGGGCGCTGGGAATTTCCCGGCGGCAAGGTCGAGGCAGGGGAGACACCGGAACAGGCCGTCCGACGAGAATTATTCGAAGAATTAAATGTCGAACCCTGCGAGCGCTGTTTGCAGCCATTCTCTTTCGCCAGTTTCGCTTATCCAGACTTTCACCTGCTGATGCCGCTCTTTCTCTGCCGCCAATGGGACGGCTTTGTCCGCGCCAAAGAAGGCCAAGCCACGCGCTGGGTCTGGCCGGATGAAATCCTGAAATTGGACCTCGTCGCGGCGGATGTGGACCTCGCGAGTGAGCTGGCCGACCGCCTGCCGCGCGGCAAGCGTTTCGTCGTCTAAGCAGGCTTAGATCTTCTGATCAAAATCGCCGACCTCGGGATGTTGCGCCAGCCGGCGCTCAATTTCGCGGAACATACCGATCATATTGTCTTCGCTGACAGGGGACTCCACGACGACGACCAAATTAGGCGTGTTCGAACTGGCGCGCATCAGGCCCCACGTCCCGTCTTCCAGTGTCAGGCGCACGCCATTGACCGTGTTCACGTCAATGATTTTCTGACTCAAGATTGTCTTCCCCGCGTCCGCGTCGGCCTGAACCTCAGCGATGATTTTATCGACGACGCCATATTTCGTTTCATCGGCACAGGCCGGGCTCATCGTCGGGCTGCCCCAGGTTTTGGGCAGAGCGCGGCGCAGGTCTGCCATCGTCTTATCCGGGTTCCGGTCCAACATTTGTAGGATCGCAATCGCACTGACGAGGCCGTCGTCATAGCCCCGCCCAATCGGCGCATTGAAGAAATAATGGCCAGACTTCTCAAATCCGACGAGGGCTTTGAGGTCATGGACCCGCCGTTTGATATAGCTGTGGCCGGTCTTGTAATAATCTGTCTTCGCGCCGTTCGCTTGCAGCACAGGATCGGTGTGATAGAGGCCCGTTGATTTCACATCGACGACGAATTGCGCGTCCGCATATTGCGCCGATAAATCCCGCGCCAGCATGACGCCGACTTTGTCTGCGAAAATCTCTTCGCCCTCATTATCCACAACGCCGCAGCGGTCGCCATCGCCGTCAAATCCCAGCGCGACGTCTGCGCCATGTTCCAGACAGGCATCCCGCATGGCGTGGAGCATCTCCATCGCTTCGGGGTTCGGATTATAATGTGGAAAATTATAGTCCAGATCGCAGGTGACAGGCACAACATCCGCACCGATACGTTTGAGCGTTTCTTCGGCAAAAGCGCCCGCCGTGCCATTGCCACAGGCCGCGACAATGCGGATAGGACGCGAGAGTTTCACGTCCTTCACGAGGTCCGCGATATAAGCTTCGCGCACGCCATCGACATAGCGGCAGGACCCGCCCGCACGGCTCACTTGCTCAGCGTTTAATACGATATCGCGCAGGCGCGCCATCTCATCTGGGCCAAATGTTAGCGGGGCTTGGATGCCCATTTTCACACCAGTCCAGCCGTTGGAATTATGCGACGCTGTCACCATCGCGACGCCCGCGCAGTCCAAATGGAATTGCGCGAAATAAGCCATAGGCGAGAGCGCCAGACCAATATCTAGCACCTCGATCCCGGCATTCATCAGCCCGGTGATCAGCGCGAGTTTGATCGACAAAGAATAATGCCGGAAATCATGGCCGACCGCGATTTTTGGATCGACGCCGCGTTCATACATCAATGTGCCAAGCCCTTCGCCTAGGGCTTGCACGCCGTAGAGGTTTAGCTCGGAAGGCTTATCCAAACCGGGCAGGCCAAACCACCAGCGCGCATCATATTCCCGAAATCCCGTGGGCTTTACGAGGGGTAGCGTTTCGAATTCGATTGTGTTGGTCGAAATGGCTGGCAGAGGCTTGCGCGACATTGAGGAACTCCCTTTGCCGATGCTTTACGCGATTTTCCTTTAAACGACGTTTATGGAATGGGCGTTTCTTGGGCGATCCCGCGTCGGCGCACCTTATTCGGATTCCATGCAAAAGCGCGCAGCAACTGCATATAAGGAATACGGCGTTTGATCCGCTGCGAGCGGGTCCAGCCGCGTTGGGTAAAGCCCGCGACAAGCCCGCGCCACGTTGGCTTAAACCGCCCTGACCGCACCGCACTCCACAGTAACAGCGCGAGGCAACTCGCGATATGCGGTAGCGTCAGGAAGACCAGCAAAAGCGCCGGTGTGTTTTTGAAAAACGTCCAGCTGCGATTGCGCGTGCCGTGGAAAATCGCAAAATCCGACGCCTGCCCAGAAATGCCAGAGCTGATATGATCAATCGCGGCATCAGCGCTCTGCACACAGACATAGCCTGCCAATCGCATGCGATACGCCAGGTCGACATCTTCGTGATAACAGAAAAAGGCGGGGTCAAAGCCTCCTAACCCCGCAAAGACATCGGCTTTATAGAACGCCCCCGCGCCGCAGGGCCCGAAACTCTCGCGCGTAGAAATGGGACCAACGGGGTGGCGGTATCCCGCGCGCCACGCAATGCCAAAGGCATGGTACTCATCACCCAATCCATCGAAAAGCTCTGGCTCCTGTGCGAGATATTGCGTGCTGCCGACCATGCCTGTGTTGGGTAAGCGCGTTGTTGCCGCCAAACCCTGTGCCAGCCAGTCGGGGCGGGCGAAGGCGTCCGGGTTGAGTAGCGCGAGCCAGTCCCCTGTCGCGCGCTCAGCCGCATAGTTGTTCGCTTTCGCAAAGCCCCAATTTTCGCCTGTCTCTATAACCGTGAAGCGATCGTCCAACTCTGGCAGGGTGTCCAGAGAGCCATCTGTCGAGCCGTTATCGACGATGAAGCACTCAAAATCGGTATGCGTCTGCGCGACGACGCTGGCGACGCATCGCGCCAACCATTCACCCGCATTATAATTGACGATGATGACGGAAACGGACGGGATGGGCAGGGCTTTCAGTGTGTGAGGTGCGCGTTAGCAACCTAAGAGCTGTATGTCATATAAAGAAACTCTTATATGTGAGTTGACGCTTGGGGAGCGTGCGCGTATGGGCGGGCCAACACCACAGGAGCCTCCCATGAGCTTTCAGGATTACGTCGTTAAAGACATTTCCCTCGCCGATTATGGCCGCAAAGAACTCGATATTGCCGAAACCGAAATGCCAGGGTTGATGTCCCTGCGAGAAGAGTTTGGCCAAAGCAAACCGCTCTCTGGCGCGCGCATTGTCGGTTCGCTTCATATGACGATTCAAACGGCTGTGCTGATCGAAACGCTGGTCGATCTCGGCGCGGATGTCCGCTGGGCATCGTGCAATATCTATTCGACGCAGGACCATGCAGCGGCGGCGATTGCGGCGGCGAAAATTCCCGTCTTCGCCATCAAAGGCCAAAACCTGACCGAGCATTGGGATTATCTGGACAAGTCTTTCTTGTTCGAAGACGGCCCGAATATCATCTTGGATGATGGCGGTGACGCGACGCTTTATATCTTGCTCGGCGCACGTGTCGAAAATGGCGAGCCGGAGCTGATCGAAGGCGAGCCGGGCTCTGAAGAAGAAGCTGCGATTTTTGCGCAAATCAAAAAACGTATGGCTGCATCGCCGGGCTGGTTCACAAAAATGCGTGACCAAATCGTCGGCGTCTCGGAAGAAACGACAACGGGCGTGCACCGCCTATATGAGTTGGTCGAA
>CAYPWW010000051.1:0-419 GCA_964414555.1 uncultured Algimonas sp. | reverse complement strand
AACTGCCGTTCCCCGCGATCAACGTGAACGACTCTGTGACCAAGTCGAAATTTGACAATAAATACGGCTGTAAAGAATCCCTCGTCGATGGCATCCGCCGCGCGACAGATACCATGATGGCCGGCAAAACGGCGGTCGTTCTGGGTTACGGCGATGTGGGCAAAGGCTCGGCCGCCTCGCTTCGCGGTGCAGGTGCGCGGGTGAAAGTCACAGAGGTCGACCCGATTTGCGCCCTACAAGCCGCCATGGACGGATTTGAGGTCACGACGCTGGAAGACACCGTTGCAGACGCTGACATTTTCGTCACGACAACTGGCAATAAAGACGTCATCCGTCTCGAGCACATGCGCGAGATGAAGGACATGGCGATCGTCGGTAACATCGGTCATTTCGACAATGAAATTCAGGTCGCTGCCCTA
>CAYPWW010000050.1:12880-18539 GCA_964414555.1 uncultured Algimonas sp. | reverse complement strand
ATCAGGTCGGCGAAGTCAATCGCCGCGCAGAGCGCCTCGTCCAGATCACCTATGATGCGCTGATGCTGGGCATTGCAGCGGTGAAGCCAGGTGCCACAACAGGCGATATTGGTTATGCGATCCAGAAGTTCGCAGAGGGCGAGCGCTGCTCCGTCGTCACGGATTTCTGCGGACATGGCTTGGGAAAGCTGTTCCACGACAGTCCTAACATCCTGCATTATGGTCGTCCGGGTGAAGGCGAGACACTGCGCGAAGGTATGTTCTTCACAATCGAACCGATGATCAATCTGGGCCGTCCGGATGTGAAAATCCTGTCCGATGGTTGGACCGCCGTGACGCGCGACCGAAAACTGACGGCACAGTTTGAGCACTCTATCGGTGTCACAAAGGATGGGTGTGAAATCTTTACGACCTCGCCCACCGGCCTGCACCGCCCGCCTTACACCTAAGTGTCGACGCCAAAGCCGCATTACACGAACCACCGCGACCGCCTGCGGCAGCGTTTCAAAACGGGCGGGTCCTCCGCTTTGCAAGATTATGAGTTGTTGGAAATGTTCCTCTTCAACGCGATTCCGCGTCGCGATGTGAAACCCATTGCCAAAGATCTGATCGCGGCCTTTGGGAATTTCGCAGAAGTCTGCGCTGCGCCGATTGACCGCCTGGTGAGCATCAAAGGCGTAGGCGAGAAAGTCGCGCTCGACCTAAAACTCCTCCATGCCGCCTCAATCCGGATGCAACGCGAGAGCGTGCTGGATCGCCCTGTCCTCTCCAGTTGGACTGCCTTGCTAGATTACTGCCGCACAACGATGCAGTTCGAAACGGTCGAGCAGTTTCGCGTGCTGTTTCTGGATCGCAAAAACCGCCTTATCGCGGATGAAGTTTTGGGTCGCGGGACCGTCGATAGCGCACCGGTCTATCCACGCGAAATCCTCAAACGTGCGCTCGCTCTAGAAGCAACAGCCATCATTCTCGCTCACAATCACCCCAGTGGCGATCCGACACCCAGTCAGTCAGACATCACGATGACGAATACGATCATCGAAACAGCGCGCCCGCTTGGCGTGACTGTGCATGACCACCTGATCATTGGGCGCGAAAATATTGCGAGTTTCAAGACATTGGGCCTAATGTAGGTAAGCTGTCCCCTTGACCCTTGTGCGCTTTGCGCGTCATGTGAACCAAAATTTGGGGAAGAACATGGCCGAACCGACACCCGTCAAACCGTCATCGCGTTACAGGACCGGGGTCCTATTATTGTTGACGCTCGTCTATGGCTTCAACTTCATCGACCGCCAGATCGTCGGGATTTTGGCCCCTTGGATTCAAGCCGATCTAGATCTGACAAATACGCAGATGGGACTGTTGATTGGTCTGGCCTTTGCCGTGTTTTACACTGTCATGGGCGTGCCCATCGCTTTCTTGGCCGACCGAGTGAATCGCAAGGGTTTACTGGCCGTCGCACTTGGCACATGGAGTGGCTTTACGGCCCTCACCGGCTTTGCACAGAATTTCCTGCATATCGGCTTGGCGCGTATTGGTGTTGGTGTTGGTGAGGCCGGCGGCAGCCCACCCAGCCATTCAATCATCTCTGATCTCTATGCCAAAGAAGAACGCGCAGGGGCGCTTGGCGTTTACTCGCTCGGTATTCCGCTGGGCATTATGAGCGCTTACTTTATTACCGTCGCTCTGATGGGGGCTGACCCGTCATCCGTGAATTGGCGTCGTATCTTTATCATTCTCGGCATTAGTGGCGTTATTCTAGCAGTTATTGTGATGCTTGCCATTCGCGAGCCAGAGCGCGGGGCGATGGAAGTCTCCTCTCCGAACCAAGATGTGAAGAAAATTCCCTTTGGCGAAGCGCTCTCCACATTGCTAACGATCAAATCCTGGTGGTGGATGGCCTTCGGCATCGCCTTTGCCAGTTTCGCCGCCTACGCGCTGTCGGGCTTTCAGACGAAATATCTGGGCCTTCTTGACCCAGAAATCGACATCCGCCGGACGTTGCTCTGGCTGGGCCTGATCAATGGTATCTTCTATGCGGGTGGCACCTTTTTAGGCGCAAAGTTTGTGGATCGCCAAGCCAAGAAATCCGTGCGTGCCTATGGCTGGGTGCCTGCGCTCTCTCTTGTGATTGCGCTGCCTCTCGGTCTGCTCGCAATGTGGATGCCGACAGTGAATGGTCATTTACTGATGATCATTCCGCTTCAGTTCCTTCTAGGCGTTTACTTGGGGCCAAGCTTTGCAATCGCCCAAACGCTCGCGCCTGTGCACATTCGTGCCATGTCAACGGCTTTGTTCTTCTTTATCTTGAACATGATCGCCCTGGGCGGAGGTCCGACGGCGGCTGGTATTCTGATTGATGTCTTTGCCAGTGACACCGTTGGGCAGTTAGAAGCCACGCGCTGGGCCATGACGACAGTGTTCGCGTCCTTCCTACTCGCCATCTTCAGCTTTATGATGGTCTATAAGTTTCTACCCAAAGACTGGGCAGCGGCTGAAGCCCGAAATGAAAGCGGTGCAGAAAAGCCGTCTAATGAGGATGATACACCGATCTTCGAATAAGCTGTCTTGACCTGTCGCGTCGGCTGATGTCCAAGCCGACGCAGACTGACAGGTGAATTCTCATGATCCAACGCTACGCACGCCCCGAAATGACGGCAATCTGGTCGCAAGCCAGCAAATATCGCATTTGGTTTGAAATCGAAGCCCATGGCTGTGACGCGCTGGCTGAGCTGGGCGTTATTCCAGAATCTGCAGCAAAGAACATATGGGACAAGGGCGGCGCGGCGGAATTCGACGTTGCAAAGATCGATGAGATCGAGCGCGAGGTCAAACATGACGTCATCGCCTTCCTGACCCATCTTGCCAGCTTTATCGGCGAAGATGCCCGCTTTGTGCATCAAGGCTTCACCAGCTCGGACATCCTCGACACGACGTTGTCGGTTCAGCTGGCGCGTGCAACGGACCTACTCCTCGTTGGTATGGACCGTGTTCTAGCCGCGCTCGAAAAACGCGCGCAAGAACATAAGCACACGATCACGATTGGCCGCTCGCACGGCATCCATGCAGAGCCGACAACATTCGGCGTCAAGCTCGCCCGTTTTCATGCAGAGTTCGCGCGTGGTCGCGCGCGCCTCGTCCAAGCGCGCGAAGAAATCGCCGTTTGCGCGATATCGGGCGCAATCGGAACCTTCGCCAATATCGACCCAACCGTCGAAGAACATGTCGCGAAGAAAATGGGCCTGTCGATTGAGCCTGTCTCCAGCCAAGTGATACCCCGGGATCGCCACGCCGCCTATTTCGCAACGCTGGGCGTGATTGCATCGTCCATTGAGAACATCGCCGTTGAAATTCGTCATCTGCAGCGCACGGAAGTCCTAGAGGCCGAAGAGTTCTTCTCAAAAGGTCAAAAAGGCTCCAGCGCGATGCCGCATAAGCGCAATCCGATCTTGACGGAAAACCTGACAGGCCTCGCGCGTCTTGTCCGCATGGCGGTTGTGCCTGCGATGGAGAATGTCGCGCTTTGGCACGAACGCGATATCTCGCACAGTTCTGTCGAACGCGGCATTGCGCCCGATACGACAGCTCACCTCGACTTCGCGCTTCACAGACTGGCTGGCGTGATCGAGAACCTCGTCGTCTATCCCGAGAAGATGAAAGCGAATATGGACCGCCTTGGCGGACTACATAACTCACAGCGCTTTCTGCTGGCCCTCACACAGGCCGGAGAGCAACGTGAGAGCGCCTATCGCCTTGTTCAGCGCAATGCGATGAAGGTCTGGGAGATGTTCCGTGTGTCTGGCGATGCAGGCGATGGGGCGTTCCTCAACCTGCTGCTCCAAGACAAAGATGTGACCGCCCTGCTTTCAAATAAGCAGATCCACGACATGTTTGATGACGCCTATCACTTGAAACATGTCGATACGATCTTTGGGCGGGTGTTTTCCGGCTAACCTTTTGGTTACGAAGATGACCCTCGGGTAAGGTTTCAGCCAGCTAAGGCTTAATAGGCGCTAAATATCGGCACCGAAACGACCTCCCGCGTGGCTTAAACCGCACTCTCAGAAAAAAATTCAAAAAACTTTCTCTATATATTTCAGTGTCTTGTGCCTGAAATTAACGAGTTTGGAAACCATCCTAAACGCTTGGCTAACGCGTGATTCGGGGAGTGTTTACCAATGCGCGTTACACCCTGGGGCAACGATAACAATAACCGTTACAACCCTAGACCCTGAGACAAGGATATTCATCATGAAACGTTTCTCCGCTTTTGCAGCTACTGCAACTCTTCTGACGGCCGGTTTTGCCGCGCCTGCTTTCGCTGCCTCCCCCGACGTCTATGTCGTCAACTTCCGTAACACGCAGGACAACAACTCCATGCGTTTGGACAGCCAGCTTTCTACAGCCCTCGCCGTTGCCGGTGTGAACGCTGAAGAAGTCGTCATCGACACTTCGACAGCTGCCAAGTGGGAAAAAGGCGCACATGAAGCCTTTGACCGCGACATCGTCCCTGTCTTTAACAAGTGGGTCGGCCTGCCAGGTTTCGCCGCTGTTGTTGACGCCCGCACGAAAAAAGTGATCGGATGTGTCAACGGAACATTCAACGCCAATGAAATGGCTGAGAAGATCCGTCAGATGGCTTCCAACACAACGGGCGCCGCTTACATGAGCCGTGCATCGATCTCGACAAAGACAACACGCTGCCCTGCTGCGCATAATGTCGATCCAGGCAAATAAGCCTGACACACATGATTAGGAAGAACCCGGACCTCGGTTCGGGTTTTTCTTTGTCTACACGTCAATGTGAAGACATATTTCACCCCAGGTTCAAGTCTAACTGCTAAGGCGCAGATATGAAAAACTTACTCCGCTCCGTTTTCGCCCTCGGCATCATCGCCACGCCAGCTCTGTCTGTCGCGCAAATGTTCATGCCGACGCCGGATGTTTATGTCGTGATGTTCCGCGCGGATTACTGTGCGCCGTGTAAAATCGTCGAACCTGCGTTAAATCAGGCGCTGACCCGCATGGCTGATCCGCGGATCGAATATGTTCACATCGATATTGGAAGCGGCAACGGCGAATATAATGCCAATACTGTCTTTGATCGGGGTATTGTCACGCAATACAACCAATGGCTCGGCGTGACAGGCTTTGCCGCCATCATCGACGGCGACACAAAGCAGACACTCGGTTGCGTGAACATGACTTATAATGCCGAAGCGATAACAGCCCATATTCGGGCGTTACAAGGCCAAGCACAGCGCAATCAGCAAGCCTTTGACCTGACCTGCCCGCAGTCTAACCGCGTCGGCTAAGACCCGTAGACCTCTTCCCGCGCGGCGGCCAACTCGTGCGCCATACGATCGCGGATGGCTTGATCTGAGACATCGCAATTACCGGCTGTCAGGTCTTTGCGCAGTTTCCGGAACACATCATCGTCGCCGGCCTCTTCCATGTCGGCCATGATGACCTCAAGCGCGTATTTGTCAGCTTCAGCATCTGGTTTACCCAGCAATCCAGCCGCCCAATGTCCCAAGGCTTTGTTGCGCTTGGCTTCGGCTTTGAACTCTTTGGCGGCGTCCAAAACGAATTTCGTTTCCTGGGCATTTCCGCGTTCGTCAAACTGGCTCATGTCAGATATCCTGTATCAGGTGAATTT
>CAYPWW010000050.1:0-12780 GCA_964414555.1 uncultured Algimonas sp. | reverse complement strand
GCCTGACCCGCAAGCCTCAATCGCCTCGGCTAAATCCCCAAGCAAAATGCGTCCGTCCATTGTCGCAAGGCACCGCGCAGTCTATGGCCTCCGCATAGAGGGGCGAGCCCGACTCGCGCCGTCCGCCGGAGAGCTGCGATGAGCCGCCGCAAACAGATTTACGAAGGCAAGGCCAAGATCCTTTACGAGGGGCCAGAACCTGGCACGCTCGTGCAGTATTTTAAGGACGATGCCACTGCGTTTAACGCCCAGAAAAAGGCAACGCTGGACGGTAAAGGCGTGCTGAACAACCGCATCAGCGAGTTTGTCATGCTGCGCCTCGCCGAAATCGGTATCCCCACGCATTTCATCAAACGCCTGAATATGCGCGAGCAGTTGATCAAAAAGGTCGAGATCATCCCGTTAGAGGTGATCTGCCGCAACGTCGCAGCGGGTACGATGGCCAAGCGTCTCGGGATCGATGAAGGCAAAAAACTACCCCGCTCCGTCGTGGAGTTCTGCCTCAAGCGCGATGATCTGGGCGATCCCCTGATCGCAGAAGAACATATTCACGCCTTTGGCTGGGCCAGCCCGGTCGAATTGGACGAGATGGTCGCAATGACCCTGCGCATCAACGACTATCTGCAAGGGATGTTTGGCGGCGTTGGTATCAAGCTGATCGACTTCAAGATCGAATTTGGTCGCTTGGAAGTCCAACTCGACAATGGCGCCGTCGCGCATCAGGTCATTCTCGCCGATGAGATCAGCCCCGATAGCTGCCGCCTTTGGGACCGCGAGACGGATAAAAAACTTGATAAAGACCGGTTCCGCCGCGACCTCGGCGAAGTCACAGAAGCCTATACAGAAGTCGCAACTCGCCTCGGCATTTTGCGCGAAGCCAACAACAAAACCGCACCGACTTTGTCGATCGTTTCAAATGATGATTAAGGGATAAACCCATGAAAGCACTCGTTTATGTGGGCCTAAAGCCCGGCGTTCTGGACCCGCAAGGGCGCACAATCGCCCGCTCGCTCAATGATCTGGGCTATGATGAAGTCACGGGCGCCTTCCAAGGTAAAGTGATCGAGCTGAACCTGAACGGTGACGACAAAGCGGCCGCCGAAGCCCGCGTGACAGAGATGTGCGAGAAGCTCCTCGCCAACACGGTGATCGAGAATTACCGCATCGAGATGCAGGACTGATCGCGTGCAAACCGCCGTTATCGTCTTCCCCGCCTCAAACTGTGACCGCGACGCCGCTGTTGCGCTCGAGAAAGTCACGGGCCGCAAACCCCATATGGTTTGGCACCGCGAAACCGAACTCCCGGCTGGTGTCGATTTCGTCGTCCTGCCGGGCGGCTTTTCCTATGGCGATTACCTCCGCTCTGGCGCGATTGCCTCACGTTCGCCAATTGTCGCCGATATAAAAGCCAAGTCTGAAGGTGGCTTGCCCGTGGCAGGTTTCTGCAACGGCTTTCAAGTCCTGACAGAGGCTGGCATGTTGCCCGGCGCGCTGATGCGGAATAAAGGCCTGAAATACATCTGCCGCCCGCAAGCGCTAAAGGTCGAAAACGCCAAGACCCGCTACACTTCTCATTATGAAAAGAACCAGCAAGTCGTCTTCCCGATCGCGCATCACGACGGCAATTACTTCGCAGACAAAGAGACGCTGAACCGTTTGGAGAAAGACGGACGGATCGCCTTCCGCTATGCCGACAACCCAAATGGCTCGCTCAACGACATCGCAGGTATCGTGAACGAAAACGGTAACGTCTTTGGCATGATGCCGCACCCCGAACGTGCCATCGACCCGCTCCACGGCGGCACAGACGGTCTGGGCCTGTTCAAATCCATCATCGAGTCGCTCTAATGGCTAAAAAAGCATCCGAAATTACGCCGGAGATCGTGGCCGAGCATGGCCTATCCGAGAGCGAATATGAGATTATTCTCGACCGTTTGGGCCGCGCACCGAACCTAACCGAGCTGGGTATTTTCTCTGTCATGTGGTCAGAGCATTGCTCTTACAAATCTTCCCGCCGTCACCTCGCGAAATTCCTGACAAAGGGCGAGCGTGTTATCCAAGGACCGGGCGAGAACGCAGGCGTCATCGACATTGATGATGGCGACGCGATTATCTTCAAAATGGAGAGCCACAACCACCCATCCTATATCGAGCCTTATCAAGGCGCAGCGACAGGCGTCGGTGGCATTATGCGCGACGTCTTTACGATGGGCGCGCGTCCAATCGCGCTGATGAATGCGCTCCGTTTTGGTGAGCCTAGCCATCCCAAGACACGCACACTCGTCAACGGCGTCGTGGCAGGCATTGGCGGCTACGGAAACTGCGTTGGCGTACCAACCGTGGGCGGCGAGACGAACTTCCACAAAGGCTATAATGGCAACATCCTCGTCAACGCGATGTGTGTCGGCTTGGCCCGTGCGGATAACGTCTTTTATTCCGCAGCCAAAGGCGTCGACAACCCGATCTTCTATGTCGGGTCCAAGACGGGCCGCGACGGCATCCACGGCGCAACCATGGCGTCTGCTGAGTTTGATGATGATAGCGAAGAAAAACGCCCCACCGTTCAGGTTGGCGATCCCTTCACGGAAAAGCTGCTGATCGAAGCCTGTCTTGAGCTGATGGCAACAGATGCGATTATCGCGATCCAAGACATGGGCGCAGCGGGCCTGACCTCCTCCTCCATTGAAATGGCGGATAAGGGCGGCGTCGGCATCCAACTGAACCTCGACAAAGTCCCGCAGCGTGAGCCAGATATGACGGCCTATGAGATGATGCTGTCCGAGAGCCAAGAACGCATGTTGATGGTGATCCAACCCGGCAAAGAAAAGCTCGCCTATGAGATTTTCGAGAAGTGGGAACTGGACGTCGCGATGATCGGCAAAACGACCGATACGGGTCGCCTCGTGCTGAAGCATAACCGCAAAAAAGTCTGCGATATTCCGATTGCACCGCTGGCCGACGACGCGCCGAATTATGATCGTCCGCATGTCCCGACGGAAAAGCGTCCCACCCTCGACGCACGAGAATTGCACGAGACGCAAGATTATAACGACGCGCTGGCGCGGATCATTAGCTCGCCCGACATCGCCTCTAAGCGCTGGATCTGGGAGCAGTATGACCGCACCGTGATGACCGATACGATCGACAGCAGCCAATCCGGTGGAGATGCCGCGATCGTGCGCATCCACGACTCCAACAAAGCCGTTGCGATCACGACGGACTGCACGCCGCGCTATGTCGAGGCTGACCCCTATGAAGGCGGTAAGCAATGCGTCGCCGAAACCTGGCGCAACCTGACCTGTGTCGGCGCAGACCCGATCGCCATTACGGATTGCTTGAACTTCGGCAATCCGGAACGCCCAGAGATCATGGGGCAATTCGTCGGCGCGATTGAGGGCATGAACGAAGCCTGCCGCGCGTTCGACTATCCCGTCGTGTCGGGCAACGTCTCGCTCTATAATGAGACGAACGGCCAAGCCATTCCGCCAACACCAGCCGTAGGCGGCGTAGGCCTGATCCCGAACCTCGACCGATTTGCGACGCTGACTGGCGCGAAGGAAGGCGAAACGCTGATCCTGATTGGCGAGACAACGGGCTGGCTCGGGTCTTCCATCTACCTGCGTGAAATCCTGTCGCGCGAAGACGGTGCTCCGCCACCCGTCGATCTCTCTGTTGAAAAGCTCAACGGTGATTATGTGCGTAAGCTCATCCGCAATCGACGCGTGTCGGCTGTGCATGACTGCTCTGATGGTGGCCTAGCCGTCGCGGCGTGTGAAATGGCCTTTGCCGGAAACATCGGTATGCATCTGAACGCGCCGATCAATGGCCCAACCCATGGTTGGCTATTTGGCGAAGATCAGGCGCGATACCTGCTCTCGGTTGAAACGAATTCGGTCAATCCCGTTATCGCAACAGCAAAAGCAAAGGGCATCACGGCGCATATCGTCGGTAAAGTCGGCGGAAATCGCGTCAGCGCAGATGGCGGGTTCAACCTCGCCCTCTCCGAGCTACGGGCCCGCCACGAAGCTTGGCTGCCGACGTTGATGGCAGGTGGAGACGATAGCTAATGGCCATGGCGGGAGACGAAATCGTCGCCATGATCAAAGCCGCCCTGCCCGATGCGACTGTCGAGATGGTCGACTTGGCCGGTGATAATAATCATTGGAAAGCCGTCGTGACGAGTGCGGCTTTCGAAGGTTTGAACCGCGTACGCCAACATCAGCTCGTCTATGCGGCTCTACAAGGGAAAATGGACGGTGCGGATGGCATCCTCCACGCGCTCGCGCTCGAAACGCGCACACCCTAACCGACACGCCTTGAACCCACTGGGTCGAGCCCCCAAATACGCAGTTCGAACAGACCAGGAGTCCACATGTCCGTTGCAGAAAAAATCGCTAAAACCGTCAATGAAAATGACGTTGTCCTTTATATGAAAGGCACACCTGTCTTTCCACAATGCGGTTTCTCTTCGACCGTTGTGCAGGTCTTTGACTATCTCGGCGTGAATTATGCGT
The DNA here is from genome assembly GCA_964414555.1 of uncultured Algimonas sp. Lineage (GTDB taxonomy): Bacteria > Pseudomonadota > Alphaproteobacteria > Caulobacterales > Maricaulaceae > Litorimonas. The sequence continues at coordinate 8,266 of CAYPWW010000050.1, read as the reverse complement.
CTGTGAACGTGCTGGAAGACCCAGAAATTCGCCAAGGCATCAAAGACGTCAACAACTGGCCGACAATCCCGCAGGTCTTCGTCAAAGGCGAATTCATCGGCGGCTGCGACATCGTGCGTGAGATGTTCGAATCCGGTGAATTGCGGACAATGCTGTCTGATAAAGGCGTTAAAACAGACGCTTAGATCCTCAACACTTCGCTAAACCTCATTTAAGAGGACGCTAAGCCCGATGTGCTAATTTCTACGTTCAAACTCCGCTGTGGGGGCGGTTTGAACAGGAGGGCGCTGCTATGGCACGCTTTGGCATGAAAATTAAACGGCGGCGTAAAGCCGGCATTGGCGGCTTTCACGCCGAATATCTGAACGATAAGACGGCAATCCGTCATCGGAAACAGATGGGCATGCTGCGCTCTCTCTTTACGGGACTGTCACTGCTGTTTGGCGGCGCGATGATCTATGTCGCGATGCACTATGTGCCGGCCTATGTGAAGCCGCAGAAAGTCCTAAAGCTCGCCTCTGGTGAAATTGAAAAGCCCAAACAAGGCGCGCTCAGCGAACGGTCTGTCTTTGGCAAATATATTGGCCCCTATGTCGATATGTTTTCGATGGAGCGTTCGTTTTTGCAAGCTGGTCAGACCGTTGATGTGAAATATGCCCTACCAAAAGGCTCGACGATGGATGTTAAAATCCGTCAGTGCCGACGCTTATGGATTGTCGAAGTCTTCACCTGTCAGATCGTGAATGAGCAGGTTGTCCGTGTCGACGGTAGCCGCGGCACACAGCGTTTCACACTGAGCGATGGTGGCTTTTACCACTTTGATGAACGCGTGAACCTGTCCGATGAATCAGCAGATTATCGCGTCATCTGGAAGCGCAGCTAAGAAAAAACCCGCCAGCCTGAGGCTAGCGGGTCGGTATTTCTTGTCTGTCGCGCGGGATTAGCGCGAGTAGAATTCCACTGTCAGGTTTGGTTCCATGACGACCGGATACGGCACTTCGTCAAAAGACGGCGTGCGGGCGAATGTCGCCTTCATCGCTTTTGGATCGACCGAGATGTAATCAGGAACTTCGCGCTCGGAAGACTCCATCGCTTCGAGAACGAGCGCCATAGTCTTGGACTTCTCGCGGACCTCAATCACGTCACCTTCTTTACAGCGGTAAGACGGGATGTTGACCTTCTTGCCGTTGACCAGCACGTGGCCGTGGTTGACGAACTGACGAGCAGCGAAAACTGTTGGGACGAACTTGGAACGGTAAACAACCGCGTCCAGACGACGCTCTAGCAGGCCGATCAGGTTCTCGGACGCATCGCCCTTCATCCGTGTGGCTTGGTCATAAGTCTTGCGGAACTGTTTTTCCGTGATGTTGCCGTAATAGCCCTTGAGCTTTTGCTTGGCTTTCAGCTGTGTACCGAAGTCCGACATTTTGCCGCGACGCGCATTCGCACCGTGCTGTCCCGGAGGATAAGGGCGCTTGTTCACTGGCGACTTTGGACGGCCCCAGATGTTTTCGCCCATACGGCGATCGATTTTATATTTGGCAGATTGACGCTTTGACATGACGCGTCCTTTCTATGTTGACGTGGCCCGGCTCACCTCACCTATGAGGCAGCGATTACAACGGCGGCACCACACCTTCCCGTGAATGAGCGGCTACCTATCATTCCGCACCCCAATGTCAACCAAAACTGGCTTGGCAAACGCAGGGATTGGTGACAGGAGCGCATATGGCGGGCCCTGAAGAAATATCACCAGACAGCGAGAGCCGCGCCGGATTTTTCTCCGGCCTGACGGCTTACACGATCTGGGGCCTGTTTCCGATCTACTTTGTCGCGACAAAGCATGTCTCGGCGCTAGAGTTACTCTCGCACAGGATCGTATTTTCTGTGCCTTTTGGGTTACTGATCTTACTGTTTCGCAAGCAGATCGCAGAAGCTTTCCAGACGCTACTGACACCCAAAAAGCTCGGCCTGCTCACACTCGCCGCCATTGCGATGTTCGCCAACTGGGGCGTGTATATCTGGGCAATCCAGCAGGATCAGATTTTCCAAGGCAGCCTTGGATATTACATCAACCCCCTGCTCTATGTCCTTGTTGGCGTTGCTTTCTTCAAAGAAACGCTGACAAAAATGCAAGGTCTTGCGATTGGTTTGGCGACGATTGGCGTGTTGATCCTGACCTTTTACGGCGGAGTCTTTCCGGCGATCTCGTTGTTCTTGGCGGTCAGTTTCACGATCTATGGCACGCTGCGCAAGATGATCATCGTGGGCGCGATGCCTGGCCTGTTCGTCGAAGTCGTGGTCCTTCTGCCCGTCGCGATCGGGATTCTCTATTGGATACACACGACGCAGGGCCTGAAGATTGGGAACGTCGATACGCAGACGGATATTCTGCTGATACTCGCGGGACCGCTGACGGTTCTGCCGTTGCTCGCCTTCGCCTTTGCGGCGCGGCGGATCAAACTCTCCACACTGGGTATTCTGCAATATATCGGCCCAACGCTGCAGTTCGCCTGTGGGGTCTATTTTGGTGAGCCATTTACAGTCGCGCATGCACTCTGTTTTGGGTTTATTTGGCTGGGTGTCGGAGTCTTCTGCTGGGACGCTTATCGCAAGCGCTTAGCCGCGATTCCCCGATACCCACATGCCAAATAGCTCACCGCCTGCCGTGTTGCAGAACACGCCGATCAGGTAAGCCCCGAAAATCGCAAGCAGCTGTGAGAAAAACAGCCACGCCCCGTCGAACAACAAGTTCTGATCTGGCGCTTGCGGTGTATCCCGCAGGGTCTGACGCCGCGCCGCTGCAAACGCAAATGTCGAGAGCAACGCAAGAACGAGCAGCAGATAGGCGCGAACCCCAAAATATCCAGCCACGCCGCCAAGCAAGATGATCATGTAACCGAGGTATTTCATATCATTTGTCCGTTTTTCTGGCGGAACCCCGCCCCTTCGCGAGAGCCTTCACGATCCCGCGAAAGGTCCGCACTTCCTGCGCACTCATTTTGGCGCGGGTGAGTGGCGCGCGAATGTTCTGCACCATGAGGGGGCGCTTGGCTTCTGGAAAAAAGAACCCCGCCGCGAGTAGTTCTGTTTCGAGGTGGTCCATCAAACCGGTGAGGTCTTCACGCGGCGCGATCTCGCTGCGCACATCCTCGAAAATATCCGGGACATCTAGGCCGAACGATTGCGCCCAGAGGAAGGCAAACAGGTTGACGGCTTGCGCAAGGTTGAGCGACTGGAACGCTGGATTGACAGGGTATGTCAGGATCGCATCAGCTAGCACAACATCAGCATTCGTTAGCCCGGCTTTCTCAGGCCCGAACAAGATGCCCACGCCCTGCCCGCCGGATATCCGCCCGCGCAAGTCGGGGCCCAACTCGGACGTACCGATAACAGGGATTTCTAACTCTCGCCGCCGTGCCGTTGCCGCCAACACATAGGTCAGGTCCGCGACGGCCGCTTCGACGGTCTCAAACACTTTCGCCGATTGCAACACAGGCAGCGCGCCGGACGCCATGGCATCAGCGTCAGCGTTGGGCCAACCATCACGCGGGGCGACAAGGCGCAGCTCATCCAGCCCGAAGTTCAGCATGGCCCGCGCCGCAGCACCAATATTTTGGCCCAGCTGTGGGCGCACCAAGATCACGGCGGGCACGGGGGAACTGTCGGCGTGGACAACACGCCCCAACTGATCCTTTACCGCTTTGCCGGTCTTATCTCGCATGAAGGCTGCTCACTCGAATTGAGGGTTTAAGTTTCCGAGGGCCAGTGGTATGGCGCGCTCAACTTCTACACACGCAGGCTAATGAGGCAAACATGGCTAAAATCAAGGTCACAAATCCCGTCGTTGATATGAATGGCGACGAGATGACACGCATCATCTGGGACATGATCAAGGAACGCTTGATCCACCCTTATCTCGACATCGAATTGCTGGATTACGATCTCTCGATCCAATCCCGTGACGCAACAGACGACCAAATCACGGTCGATGCGGCGAATGCGATCAAGAAATATAATGTCGGCATCAAATGCGCGACCATCACACCCGATGAGCAACGCGTCGAAGAGTTCGACCTCAAGAAGATGTGGCGCTCGCCAAATGGCACGATCCGCAACATCCTCGGCGGTGTGGTCTTCCGCGAGCCGATCATCTGTAACAACGTCCCGCGCCTCGTGCCGGGTTGGACACAGCCAATCGTTATTGGCCGCCACGCGTTTGGTGACCAGTATAAAGCGACAGACTTCCTCGTCCCCGGCAAAGGTAAGCTGATGATGATGTGGGAAGGTGAAGACGGCCAGAAGATCGAGCATGAAGTGTTCGATTTCCCGGAAGCCGGGGTTGCTATGGGCATGTATAACCTCGACGCCTCGATCCGCGATTTCGCCCGGGCCTGTTTCAACTATGGCATCCAACGCAAGTGGCCGGTCTACATGTCGACGAAGAACACGATCCTCAAGAAATATGACGGTCGCTTTAAAGATATCTTCCAAGAAATCTTCGACGCAGAATTCGCCGACAAATTCGCAGAATTCGGTGGCGAGTATCAGCATCGCCTGATCGACGACATGGTCGCAGCCGCGATGAAGTGGTCCGGTGGCTATATCTTGGCGTGTAAGAACTATGACGGTGACGTTCAGTCGGACACGGTTGCGCAAGGCTTTGGCTCGCTCGGCCTGATGACGTCCTTCCTGCTGACGCCGGACGGAAAGACCATGGAAGCGGAAGCTGCCCACGGTACGGTCACACGCCATTACCGGAACCACCAAAAGGGTGAAGCCACCTCGACAAACTCGACAGCTTCGATCTTTGCTTGGACACGCGGTCTCGCCCATCGTGGCAAGTTGGATGACAACGAAAAGCTGGTTGAATTCGCAACAGGTCTGGAAAAAACTGTAATCGATACGATCCAAGGCGGTCAGATGACAAAAGACCTCGCCCTCCTCGTCGGAGATGAGCAGGGTTGGCTGACGACTGAAGGCTACCTCGAAGCGATTGCAGAGAACTTCGAACGGAAAATGACGTAGGTCATTCGTTCAAATTAGAATGAGAAAACCCGCCCATTCGTGGCGGGTTTTTTTGTGGGCATAGCTTTAAACCATCGAGAATTGGCAGCTCAACGCGTCGTCTTTTGTCGGCGTCTCTGGCCATTCAAAATCGTCGTCCACGAAAACCTGTACGGATGCCCAGTCTTCAACTCCCACGGGCTTGCCGGCTCGCAGCGGCGTCGTGTCAGAATATGATATGACGCAGGAGCCGTAAGCGAACTCATAGAAGCAAAACGGCGCGCCGCGTCGTTCGCTATAGGCGAAGCAGAGCTTATCATTTTTGACGAACCACCGGCCCGTCGAGGAGAAATCCCGCTCGCGGTAATCCATCCTACCATCTGCGTGAAAGTCTTCCGTGTAACGCTGATCATCATGCATGGTGATGCCGTAGATCCCTGCAATGGTCTTGCCGCGTAACCGCGTTTTCAGATCATCACCTTTGATTTGTTCGAGCTGGGACACATCCGGCACGAAACCATACATGATGGCTTCGCTCCGTGTCTTATCCTGCGCGACGGCTTGCGAGCAGAGGCACAAACTCGTGACAGCTGAGATCAATAAACGGCGCATAGGAGACCCTTTCGCCTTTAGATCTGCGCAATCATAGGCAATGCGTCAAGCCGAAGCCTGCGCCGATGCAAGCCCGCCACCAAGACGAAACTAATAATCATCAGCAGAAACCAGCTGCCGAGCTTGGCCAGACTCACCATCTGCCAACCAACCTCTTGCCCCGGATAGGACCAAGCCCGCGCGTAGGTGCCGATGTTTTCCGCAAACCAGATGAATAGCGCGACGAGAAACAGCCCCAGTAACAAGGGCATGCGGTGGTAAGTTTCATTTGACTTGAAAGCGATCGTGGCGGGTCCGTAAAACCATGCGGCACCTGCAAACAATGCGAGACGGATATCCGGCCCAAAATGATGGGTGAAAAAATTGAGATAGATCAGAACAGCCAAAAGCGCCTGAACGCGCAAACATGGCAATCGCGTGAATTGAAAATCAAACAACCGCCAAACGCGCGCGATATAGCTTCCGACGCAGGCATACATAAAACCAGAGAAGAGCGGTACATCCGCGATGCGCAAAACGCTCGGTTCGGGATAGACCCAACTGCCGACATGGATCTTGAATATCTCCATCACCGTCCCGACGAGGTGAAACAAAAAAATCACGCGTGCCTCCTCCCACGTCTCCAGCTTTAGGACGAGCATTGCGATCTGAATGGACAGCGCGCCGAGGGTGATAAAATCATACCGCGCGAGAGCGGCATCGGCCGGATAAAACCAATAAGTCGCCAGCAGCAATGCGAGCATCAGCCCGCCAAACAAACACGCCCACGCCTGTTTCAGCCCAAAGCAAAGAAAGTCGAATGCAGCAGAGGCGATCGGCCCGCGTGTGTAGCGCGCGTGGAGGCGCGTCCGGCTGTCGTGGAGAATATCTAAAGGCGTTCGCATAAGATACCGGATGGGCAGCTGACATGTCAGCCCCATGACCGGAATATGGCGAGGTCTAGGTGATTTTCAGCTAGAGGGTTCGGGACTTTCCGGCTTCGACCATGTCGAGCTGAAGTGGCATGATCTCTGTCGCGGTGATCAACTTTCGCGATTTGTCAAACCGCGTCAGGACTTCATCGACAACGCCCAGCAAGCGCCCTTGCGGCGACAGCTGCTCCAGCAAACCTTCTGGTTCTGCGCGCACGCCATAGCCCAAGATGATCCGATCAAAGGGCGCCTGCCCCGGCCAGCCATAACGTCCATCCCCATGACGCGTGACGATATTCGTCAGACCCAAAAGGCGGTAGCGCGCATCGGCCTCCTTGATCAGGGTCAGATAGCGCTCGACCGCGTAAATTCGCGTTGTCATCTGCGACAGCACGCCGGCGAGATAGCCGGACCCAGACCCGACGAGCAGAACCTTCTGATCCGGCTGAACATCCAACATCTGCGCCATCAGGGCGAGAGTCACGGGCGGCGGCAAGGTCTGCCCACAGCCAATCGGCACGGACATATCCGTGTAAGCGATATCGCGTTTATCGACGGGAACGAAATGCCGACGCGGGACGAGTTCTATGGCGCGCAGGACGGCATTGGACGAAATTCCCCGCCCCCGCAGGCGCATCACCATATCGATCAACCCAGGATCTATACTCATGCGTCGATACTCATTGGCGGAAGACGTCCAGACTATCCCGATGCGTCAGATCCGTATGCAGCGGCGTGACAGAGATATAGCCGTCATAGATCGCGCGCAGGTCTGTCCCGGCTGGCGGGTTGGATTTCTGTGCGCCATAGGTCAGCCAGAAATACTCGCCCCCGCGCGGGTGGCTGCGACGGTCTACGCCAGACATCTGGAAATCACGATGGCCTTGGCGGGTGAATTGTGTGCCTTTGACAGCGTCGGGGGCGGTGTCTGGAAAGTTCACATTCGGCACAACTTTTTCGCCCCAGCCGCGGTCTAGCAGGTCGCGGATGACCGCAGGACCATGCGCCAGTGCGGTCTCCCACGGCAGGCTTTGCGCGCCTTGAAACCCGCGCGCAAGCGACAGCGCAATCGACGGCACGCCCATCTGCATGCCTTGCAACGCGCCCGCGACGGTGCCGGAAAAGGTCACGTCTTCGGCGAGGTTCTGCCCGCGATTAACGCCCGACAGAACGAGGTCCGGCGGATCGTCATGCATCAGGGCTTTCATCGCGACGATCACCGAGTCTGTTGGCGTGCCCGTGACGGAATAAATGCGATCTTCATGGCGTTTCAGCCGGACGGGATTGTGCAATGACACACCACGCGATGCCGCGGATTGTTCCGTATCTGGCGCGCAGGTCCAGACATTATCCGACAGCTGCAGGGCGATCTCTCGTAACACGGAGAGGCCGCGCGCATTCACGCCGTCATCATTGGTGAGGAGGATTTTCACCCAATCACCTCGACGCCGCCCATATAGCCGACGAGCGCTTTCGGAACCGTGATCGTGCCGTCGGCGTTCTGGTAATTCTCCAGCACCGCGACAAGCGTCCGGCCCACGGCGAGTCCACTGCCGTTCAGTGTATGGACAAAGCGATTGTCCTTCTCGGCATGTTTATAGCGCGCGTTCATGCGGCGGGCCTGGAAGTCACCGCAGTTGCTGATCGAGCTAATCTCGCGATAGGTATTCTGGCTCGGCAACCAGACTTCGATGTCATAGGTCTTGCGCGCGCCAAAGCCGAGGTCGCCCGTGCAA
>CAYPWW010000049.1:0-19378 GCA_964414555.1 uncultured Algimonas sp. | reverse complement strand
TAGGCGCGCCGGCTTGGCCGAAACGCGGCTGTGAAAATTGTGGAGCCATCATCGGAGCGGCCATCATCGGCTGCTGACGGACCATGCCCATATGCGGTGCTGTTCCGCCAAATGTGTCACGACCCAAGACAGGCTGGGCGACGGTGCGACCGCTGTCCAGAACGGCCTGCGCATTGGCAGGGCTGCGATCGACGATAGAGGTTGGAACATGTGCAATGCCCGGAACGAATGTCGGGTCGCCGTAAACACGTGGCGTGAATTTGGACGGATCATAGCCGCCACCAATACGGACAACGCGCGGTTCTGACGGTGCCATAACAACGGGCGCTGGCGCCATGACAGGTGCAGGCATGGGCGCTGGGGCCAACTGCACATCAACGGGAATACCGGCATCCGCGCGGCAATAAGTTGTCGAGCTTGGGTGACATCCACCAGTAAAACCTGACGGCGCGTCGGACAGCGCCGCAGTAGAATGCATACCATGCACACGTGTGATCGACACATTGGGTGCGCGCTGGAAATTCACGGAGCGCAGATGCTGCATCGGCTGCATATTGCGAACGGTCATCGGACCAAAATCAGGACCATAGCTCGGCAGAACATGAACGGCTGGCGCACAAGAGGCACCCTGACAGTTGCCTCCTGCAAAAGCTGGAGCCGCCATCGCGCAAGCTGCGACTGTGCCCAGTAGGGCTTTCGAAATCATTTTGGTCGGCATGTGCCACTCCCACGTCAAAGGCGAGGGGAGGATCCCGACGCCGCATAAAACCAAATCGGCATCAATGTGGGGAGCTGCCTAAAAGTCGTAGGCAATTCCGCCGCGTTCCCAATCGCCATAGCGTGTGGGTTCGACACCTTTCGGGCCGCCTTTTTCGGGTTTGCGGTCTGCATCCTCTCGCGCTTTGTGGCGCGCCTCGGCTTCAGCCAACGCACGCTTGGCCGCGGGCGTCAGTGTCTTTTTCGGGGTCGGTGTCTCGGGGTTATCGCTCATGCGACGCCCGATACGCGTTTCCCCTGCATCCCGTCAAACGCGCAAATTGCCGCCTGATGAACCGAAGTGATACAGGAGGAGCGTCAAGATAGCGTGAATCGCGTCTTTGCGACCTATTTACCATAGTCGCTAACCCTTGTGCCAAGGGCCAAGGGATTTGCGATGGTTTTCGGTAAACAGAGCGGCATCAGGCCGGATTGAGACAGCTGCATCGTCAAACAGATGGACGACCTGTCTGCGTGACGTCTGTCCCATAAAGCCAATCAAAACGCCCGCGCACGACAGCTGGCGCAAGACGCCCGCCCAGCCACATTGGACCATAGCCGGCAATTTTCGCCAGCGGGCCGCGTTTGTGGAATGTCTTCATATTGGCGCGGGATGCAGCTTGGACCTGTGTGGTGCGCGGCAGGCGTTCGGCTTGATAGGCCTGCAAGGCGCTCCCGATACATTCTGTGTCGGACAACTGCGCCGCCAACACCCAGGCATCTTCGACGGCCATCGCCGCCCCTTGTGCCAAGAACGGCAACATCGGATGCGCGGCATCGCCCAACAGCGCCACACGCCCGTTAGTCCAGCGTTCCAATGGCGCGCGATCAAATAGCGCCCAGCGATACAGGGCTTCAGGATCTACAGCGTCAAGGATATCCGCGATCACCGGATGCCATCCTGCAAAATCTGCGCGCAGGTCAGAGAGGTGGCCGCGCTCAGTCCAGCTCTCGATCTGCCAATCCTCACGCTCAACGACCCCGACGAAGTTCACGCGGTCCTCACCTAGATAATAGGTTACAGCATGTCGTCCGTCGCCGAACCACGCACAGGCCGTCGGGTCAGGCAGATGCGAGAGCCGCGCTTTTGGCACAACGGCCCGCCATGCGACATTGCCTGTAAAGCGCGGCCTATCCGGCCCCAACATCTGTTCCCGCACGGTTGAACGGATGCCGTCTGCGCCGATCAATATGTCGCCCGATAATGTGTCCCCACCGGACAGATCTACCGTCACGCCTGCATCTGTCTGCGCATAGCTCTCGACCGTTTGCCCCAATCGCAGCGCATCCGGCACGCGCGTGGAGAGCGCCTCTGCCAGAACCGCAATATAATCTGCGCGGTGGATATGCAGGTAAGGCGCGCCCCATTGATCCGCTGCCAGCGGCACGCGAAAGACCTCTCGCCCGCTCTGGCCCATCCGCGTCTGAATCGCCGTCGGACGAAAACTGCGCGCTTCTAATGCGGAGCTGAGGCCAAGCGCAGCAAAGACGCGCATTGCATTGGGCGGCAATTGTATGCCCGCGCCAACGGGTGCCAAGGCAGTGGCCCGTTCCAGCACGATCACCTCGTGTCCGAAGTGCGCGTCGGCTAGCGCTGTGGCCAGCCCGCCAATCCCTGCACCTGCAATGATGATCCGCATGGATGCAGACTTAACGCATCGCGCGCGCTTTCCAAGCGGGATCAGACGGCTTAGCGTAAGCGCGGGAGAGACTGACTATGACAAAACCCCTCGACGGCATTCGCGTGATCGAACTCGCTGGCATTGGACCTGGGCCTTATGCGGGACAGCTGCTGGCCGATATGGGTGCGGAGGTCATCCTGATAAATCGCCCCGGCCCGATGGCGCAAATTCCTGCGATTGCTAATCGCGGTAAGCGGCCCATCGTGCTGGACCTGCGCCAGCCGGATGCGGTGGCCGTTCTCATGGACCTCGTGAAAACAGCAGATGTTGTGTTCGAAGGCCTACGCCCCGGTGTCGTTGAACGGCTGGGTGTCGGGCCAGAGGACTGCCATGCGGTGAATCCTAAACTCGTTTACGGCCGCATGACAGGATGGGGTCAGACGGGGCCATGGGCGAAAACCGCTGGCCATGATATTAATTACATCTCGATCACGGGCGCCTTGGCCGCAATGGGTGAAGCGGGCAAACCCCCACCCGTACCCTTGAACCTGATTGGAGATTTCGGCGGCGGGTCGATGTTCCTCGTCGCAGGGATTTTGGCGGCGCTCTTGCAAGCTGAGCGCACAGGCCAAGGCGATGTCGTCGACGCCGCAATGATCGACGGCGCGTCGTCCCTGATGGGCATGTTTTACAGTTTGGCGGGCATCGGCCAGTGGAAACCCGAACGCGAAGCCAACCTGCTGGACGGCGGGATGCCTTATTACCGCTGCTATGAGACGCAGGACGGAAAATACATGGCGGTCGGCGCGATCGAGCCGCAGTTCTTCGTGCTGATGCTTGGTCTGCTAGAGATCGACCCCGCAGACTTCGGCGGGCAGAATGACAAACGCGAACACGCGGCCCAACACGCTAAGCTGGAAGCTGTCTTCAAGACCAAACCTCGCGACGCTTGGGCAGACATCTTCGCAGGCACAGATGCCTGTGTCTCACCCGTTTTGAATTATCTCGAAGCCGCAGATCATCCGCAAATGGCGGCTCGCGGCGGGTTAAAGCCGCATGGCAATTTTACCCATCCACGCACGGCGCCAGTTTTTGAAAATACAAAAGACGCGGCATTTTCTATCCCGGGCGCGAATGACGGGGCTGAGACGATACTGACCGAGCTAGGCTATGACGCCGCGCGGATTACAGCCCTGAAAACGGCAGGCGCGATTACCTAGAGCTTCGTCTCTTTCGTTTTCAAGGCATCGGCGAGGCGCATCTTCGCACTACCGGGTTTGAGCGGTTTTTGCTGGCTCTCATGCGGGGCCCATCCCGTCAGCCATAATATTTCAAATGTGGCGCGCAGTTTGCCATCCTCGCGCGCGAAATGCGTCGCGTAAGTCTCGCGCAAAACCGTGATCCAGCGTCGGGGCAGGGCGCGGCGGTCACGCGCGGCCAGCGTATTGCTCAGCCCCAAATCGCGCAGATCCCCGACTAATGTTTCGAGTGCCCCGTAATGCACCTGCACCCGATCGCTATCGACAACGGGTAGGGCCAGCCCGACTCGGCCCAATAGCATCGCCGCCTGCGAATAATCGACCATCGGATAGACCCGCGCCGCCGCGCCCCCCAAGACCGCTTGGTCTGCGCCGTAAAGGCTTTGACGCAACTCGGTCAGCGTTTCCCCGCCAAGTGTCGCGGCTAGCAATACCCCATCTGGCGACAGCTTTGCCCGCATCACCACGAGGGTGTCCGGTAAGGCTTCATCGCTCTGCAATTCCAAGATTGAGAGGATCAGATCATAGGGTCCTTCCAGCGCGGCGACGGTCTCGACATGATCGAAAATCTCGGGCTTACGGTCCGGTGGCAACTCCGCCAAAATCGTTTCGCGTCCGTCGATTGCCCCGACCAAAACGGCACGTTCGAATCGGCGTTGAATATCCGCGATACGCGATGCGGCATCCTCGGCTGCGCGGGTATAAAGAAAGGACCGACCGCGTCGCGCCTGTCGCTTTGTCGCGCGCACACGGGCGAGTGATAAAAGAGAAGCATCGAAAATCTTTGGCGGGGCCATGATTTACCCAGCGAATTTTTGACAAGACGGGCGCATGGCCTCCCGCTAGGCTCAACGCGATGACTTGGCAAGATGGCACAGTTACACGGGTAGGGCGCGACGGCGCAAAGTTGGTCATGGACACAGTCCTGCCACCGCAAGAACTGTTGGGCTTGGCTGGCGATGATCTGGCGCGGCGCATGTGGGCGGATGTCACCTTCCTCGATGCGCCGTGGTGCGAGGCCTGCGGATTTCCTTTTGAATATGCGGTGCAGGCGGGGGCGCTATGTGCGCGCTGTTCCGTGCGGCGACCGCGCTATGATCGGGCGCGGGCGGCGATGGCTTATGACGAAGGGTCGCGCGCGCTGATCCTGTCGTTCAAACATGGCGGGCGGACAGAGGGTCTTGCGAGCTTTGCCGCGCAAATGCGGCGCGCTGGTCGGGATGTGTTGGAAGGGGCAGATTTTCTAATCCCCGTTCCGCTGCATCCGACGCGCCTCATCCGGCGGCGCTATAATCAAGCGGCGCTATTGGCGCGCGCATTAGGCAAGATTACACCAGCGCGTTTTGATCCGGATATTTTGGCCCGAATACGCCGCACGGACAGCCAAGGGAAGTTCAACGCCCGCGCGCGGGCTGAAAATGTCCGTGGGGCTTTCGCAGTGCGCGAGAAAGCGCAGGCCAAACTGGCGGGCGCACATGTCGTGTTGATTGATGATGTCTTGACGACAGGCGCGACATTAGAGGCCTGCGCCGCTACATTGAAACGCGCGGGCGCGGCACGTGTGGATGGACTGACCCTCGCGCGCGTGGCAAAAGCCGCAGCACTCCCTACATAGGGCGCAGAACAAGGACCAAAGATCATGGCGAAAATCGAAATCTACACCAAGGCGCTCTGCCCCTATTGCATCCGCGCAAAGAAGCTATTGGACGACAAAGGCGCCGACTACATTGACATTCCTGCGGCGATGGACCGCGAAAAGCGCAAGGAAATGAACGAGCGCTCTGGTCGGAATACCTTCCCGCAAATTTTCATCGATGGTCAGCATATTGGTGGCTGCGATGATATTTTCGCGCTGGAGGCTGCTGGAAAACTGGAACCCTTGCTCGCAAAATAATGCAGGTTGCCGCGATACAAATGCGTTCGGGCATTGATGTTGGACAGAACATCGCAGCGGCGTCAGAGCTGATCCGTGCTGCGGCAGCTGCGGGCGCTACATTTGTCGCCACGCCGGAAATGACGCATCTGCTTGACGGTGATGCAGCACGTCTGCGCGCGGCGGTTCAGCCCGTATATAAGGACGCGGGTGTGCGGGCCTTTGGCGCGTTGGCGGCGGAGTTGGGTACTTATTTGCTGATCGGCTCGCTCGCGATTTTGCGGGATGATGGCCAGATCGCGAACCGGTCATGTCTCTTTGCGCCGGACGGCTCCCTGAAAGCGCAATATGACAAGATACATCTGTTCGAGGCCGTGATTTCAGCGCAGGAGCGCTACCGCGAGGCCGATACTTATGCGGCGGGTCAGACGGCTGTGACCGCCACGCTGGGGGAATATAAACTCGGTCTGTCGATCTGTTATGATCTACGTTTTCCGGCACTTTATGCAGGATATGCCAAGGCCGGCGTCGATATCATTTGCGTTCCGGCGGCCTTTACCGTCGCCACCGGGCAAGCGCATTGGGAGACGTTGTTGCGCGCCCGCGCGATTGAGACGGGCGCTTATGTTATCGCCCCAGCGCAAGGCGGTCCTCATGAGGATGGTCGCCAGACCTGGGGCCGCACGATGATCGTCTCGCCTTGGGGCGAGGTCGTGGTAATGCTGGATCACGACAGCCCCGGAATACTCACGCATGATATAGAAAAAGCCGCCGTCACGGACGCCCGTGCACGCATTCCTGCCTGGTCACAAATGGGGGCAGGGATATGATCCGCTACGCTCTCATTTGTCAGAATGATCACGATTTTGAAGGCTGGTTCAGCAACTCGTCTGACTATGACGACCAATGTGCATCGGGGCTGCTGCAATGCCCCGTCTGTGCCACGCAAGTCGTCGAAAAAGCCATAATGGCCCCCGCTGTGCGCACGTCTCGCAAGGCCGAAGCTCGCACGGAAACTTCTAAGGCGACCATGAATGCTGTCGCCGCGAAAATCCGCGACGAGATTGCTGCCAATTGTGAGGACGTGGGTGAGAGTTTTGCTGAAGAAGCCCGCGCGATCCATTACGGTGAAAAACCCGAACGCGGCATTTACGGCGCGGCCACCCCGCGCGAGTCGGCGGAACTGGCAGAGGAAGGCATTGCCGCCCATCCCCTGCCGGATATCCTCGTGCCGCCGACCAAGAAGGATAAAGCGCATTGACCGACACGAAACACATCATCGTTCTGGGTGCGGGCTCTTGGGGCACGGCGCTGGCGCAATTATTGGCCAGCAATGGGCACGCCGTCGATCTCTGGATGCGCGAAGCTGACCAAGTCGAGGTCATAAATACTAGCCGCGAGAATGCGCTCTATTTGCCCGGTGCGACCTTACATGACGGTATCACAGCCATATCTGGCACGCCGGATTTTGCGCGCGCAGATCTCGTGCTGTCTGTGATTCCGGCACAATATACGCGGGGGCAGCTGGCGGTTTTCGCGCCGTATATCCCCGACGGTCTGCCCGTTCTGCTGTGTTCAAAGGGCATCGAAATCGCGACGCTGGATTTTATGCATGAGGTCCTAGCCGAGACCGTGCCGCAGGCGACGGGATATGTTCTCTCTGGCCCCAGCTTTGCCCGCGATGTTGTGAAAGGTCTACCCACGGCGGTGACGCTGGCGGGGGAGGATTTGGACGCGGTCAACGCGCTGGCACCGATCCTGCGTGGTCCGACGTTCCGCCCCTACACGACCGATGATGTCATTGGTGCGGAAATAGGTGGAGCCGTGAAAAACGTCCTCGCGATTGCTTGTGGGATGCTGCTGGGGATGAAACTGGGGCAGTCCGCTCATGCCGCGCTGATCGCGCGTGGCTTTGCCGAAATGAACCGCTTGGGCGCCGCCATGGGCGCGCGGGCGGAAACGCTTTCGGGGCTGTGCGGTTTAGGGGACTTGGTCCTGACGTGCAGCTCGACCCAATCGCGGAATATGTCCTGCGGCATGCGATTAGGCGAAGGCGAGACGTTGGACGCGATCTTGGCATCTCGAAATTCTGTGACAGAGGGCGTCGCGACGGCACCTGCGCTTGTCCGACTGGCTGAAAAACACGGCGTCGATATGCCGATTTGTCAGGCGGTTGATGCCGTGCTGTCCGGTGCGATGACCCCCGGCGAAGCAATGACAGCCCTGCTCTCTCGGCCGCTCAAGGCCGAGACGGAAAGCCGCTAAGCAACCAAAGCAAATGTCCGAATGGTCTCGCGCTCTGGCGTGCGGATATGGGCGATAATCTCTTCAGCTGTCGCGAATGGGCCGAGGGCGGCGAAAGCTGCGTCTTGCGCCTGTATGTCCGGCAAAGCGGCATAAGCATGGGCGCGGTGGAAATCGATGGTCCGTGCAAAGTATGCCGCCCGTAAGCGAGGCGAAAGGCGCGAAAGTGTCAGGATCTGACGGACATCCTTATGTGTCAGATACAGGTCATGCGCCACGGCTTCGACGTCGCGGCTTTCGTGAAAGGCGCGGGCCACCGTCTCGAACAGCTCACGATTAGACATCAAGGCTGGCGTAGTCGCCGCGTTGTGATGCACGTCTGAGAGTTCAACATAAGGCACATTTACGAGCGAGCGGGGGAGGCGGCCTAGGAAGGCCAAGCGACGCAGAGCCGCGAGACGCTTTCGGCCATCCACGACGATAAGCTTGTCATCCTGCCGCGTCACCACGATCGGCGAGAGTAGGCCAAAGCGCAGAATGGAAGCTTGGACGGCTTTGGTCTCGACCAGTCGTTGGCCGAGGAGGACACGTGGACGAAGCCGGACAAACTTATCCACAGGGGCGGTTTTTAATGTAGGTGTTTTCAACAGTGTTCTAATTTGGGACATGGGGGTGTCTTTCATTTCTAATATGAAGCTAACCTGAACGTTCAACACCTACCGGAACATAAAGGTTCCATTAATAATGTGCTAAATTGGTTAAGGCGCGTTAACGTCTTATGCTCCTGTATCTATTAGAATTTTGACGAAAATAAGATACTCACAGTTAAATCACATCTTTGAGAAGCTGAATTAATTGCTTAAGGGTTTGTTAACCCTCTTTTTCTGCAGGCTTCGTTCCGACCGTCACATAGTTGATCGACTTATCCCCAGAGAGTTTCCACACCTGCGTTAGTGGATTGAGGCTCATGCCGATCTGCTCTGTGACCGCTAGGCCCGCATCTGTCATCCAGCGAGAGAGTTCGACCGGCTTCACCAACTTGGCATATTGGTGTGTCCCGCGCGGCAACCAGCGCAGAACATATTCTGCGCCAAGGATGGCAAAGCTAAATGCCTTGAGTGTGCGGTTGATTGTCGAACACAACATGATCCCGCCTGGTCGCACCATCGCGCCGCAATCGGCCATGAACTCTGGGGGGTTGGCGACGTGTTCGATGACTTCCATGTTCAGCACAACGTCATAGGGCGTTTCGCCTGCGCCCGATTCCATCAAAGCGACCATTTGCTCGATCGTGCCGTGGCGATAATCAACCTCGACACCGACTTGCTCTGCATGGGTCTTGGCCGTCTTGAGATTTCGCTCCAGCGCGTCGACGCCTGTAACTTGCGCGCCCAGGCGGACCATAGGCTCGCAGAGCAGACCGCCGCCGCACCCGATGTCCAAAACGCGTAAGCCCTCCAGCGGGCGCTCGGCGTCTGCGTCTAGGCCAAAATGCTCGCACACTGTTTGCTTGATGAAATCGAGGCGCGCACCGTTCATGATATGAAGCGGCTTAAACGGACCGGTCGGGTCCCACCAATCCGCCGCCATACGGGAAAAGCTCGCCATCTCTGCAGGATCGACGGAAACGCGGCTGATTTTTTCGGGGGCTGTCGTAGCGTGAGCCATTGAAACGATCCTAGAGCGGCTGTGGAATGCTCTATATACGCAACCCAAGACGCCAAAGGACATAAATATCGGTGCGAAAGCGTGAAAAAATCGACGCAGCTATAGCGGCGATGAGGCGCTCGGCCCTACGGCTAGTTTAGCGTGTTAAGCGGACAGTGTTAAAGCCTGAACCAATCTTCTGAAACGCCTCGCCGAGTTGCGCTGAACTCTGTGCGTCATAAAAGTCCGCTGGAGAAGACGCACAGTTTCGCATGAGTGTCAGCGTCTGCGCATCTGAAATTTCGAATGCGATGGAGATAATTTTAATATTCGCGCGCTTAATATCGGCACAGGCCTGACGTGTTTGGTTGTCTGCACTTCGCTGATTTTCTTCAGTATCAGCCACCCCCCAATGGTAAAGCCCTTCCGTAAAGCCATGTGTGTCGACGGGCTCTCTGAGCGAGACAGTGTTGGCTCCATCCGACATCAGCAACAAGACGTCCTGGGTGTCCTCCGCATCCGTCTGATTGATCTCATCAAAGGGCAGCCCGCGATCCAATGTTCGCCAGCCCCACATCAATCCAGCCGGCATAAAGGTCCGACCCCTAGGCTCCAGATCCTGAATCGTTTGATCAACTTCCGCCAAATTAGAGGAGAGGGGCTGCATGATATTATACTGCCCATCGCAGTGAGTATTTCCGGCAAACCCTTGCAATTGGCGCGTGCCATAACGCGGCGTCGTATGGTATCCATCTCGTCGCGAACCCATACAGCCAATCCAACTGACTGTTGCTGTCATCGTTTCATAGACGGGATTGTCACATACTGTTGATGCTGTTTCGCCTGACCCTTCGGTGCGACAACCGGTCGAAGCATTCCCGTCCAATCTATCCCATGTCGCTTCGCGGTCCGCTTGTGTGTGCAACCAAGTTGCTCCGCGCAAGGCCGGATCAATTCGAACATAATCTGCAAAGGGTACAACACTGACATGTACATTGCTCGACGCAGATGTTGACTGACCGATTGTATTTAAAAGCTCTGAACTGGCCTGTTTCAAAGCCGTCATGCGTGAGCCTTCCATCGAACCCGTCGTGTCCAAGACGAGCGCCAGATTGAGGCCTAACGCGCCCTGCAAAGGTGCGCGGGATTTGGCGGCGACGCCTTTCTCGGCATGGCCAAAGCTCCCCATGAGGAGAGGTTCATAGAGGGAGTCGACGTCGACTTGCAGATCATCGCCAACAAATCGTGCTGTCACGATCAGGTCTCGGCCCGATTGTGCTTTGACGGAGGTCTCGGCAATCTGTTGAAGGACTTCCAGCTCTGTTTCCCCAGAAACAGCGGCAGCTAGAACCGCAGCATCAGAATAGCTCTGTAAGTTCGTGCGTTCCGTGACCATGCTCGACCAGTCAATCGCAACACCCACGGGTATCAGAAGTGCGAGAATGGCAATGGCACCCGTCGGTGCGACTGAACCAGAAACGTCGTGGAGAAGCTTTGCTTTCCACGCGCCGATCTTATTCAAAACTGTCGTCTTTTTAGTTTTTATTTTCATGACCCACACCACACTGTATTTGCAATGCGTAGTCGCTAGTATTGAAAGTCTCGTTACAAAGTAGCGTTAAGAACTTATGAGCAAGCGCTTGGCGGCTGATCCATAAGCCTGCGTTGACGCCGTGTCTTTCGCCGCCGCCCATTGCCAATTCGGGCTACCCCGACTATGGGACTTTCGCTTCAGCCTATAGCGGAGTTGTTTCGTCGTAGGATCAGGAACGAAGGGGAGGCCCGGTGGCCCGCATAGTCATGAAATTCGGCGGCACGTCTGTTGCAGATTTGACCCGCATTCGTCATGTCGCGGGGCTGGTCGAGGCGGAAGCCAAAGCTGGCAATGAAGTCGCGGTCGTTGTCTCTGCGATGAGCGGTGAGACCAACCGCCTCGTCGCCTTGGTCGATGCACTTGATGCGGATAGCCCGCAACAAGGCGAAACACTCGGTGGGGCAATCGAGGATGAATATGACTCTATCGTGGCCAGTGGCGAACAAGTCACCTCTGGTCTATTGGCGATTGCGCTGCGCCGCCGGGGTCTGAAGGCGCGCTCTTGGCTCGGCTGGCAAATCCCGCTTCGCACCGACATGGCGCATTCTAAAGCCCGTATCGCGGAAATCGAAAGCTCGGCCATTGGCCCTTCCATGGTCGAGGGCAATGTCGCCGTTGTGGCGGGTTTCCAAGGCGTGAATGAGACGGGCCGAATTTCAACTTTGGGCCGAGGTGGCTCGGACACCTCCGCCGTCGCGCTGGCCGTCGCGCTAAAGGCGGACCGCTGCGATATTTATACTGACGTCGACGGCATTTATACGACCGACCCGCGCATAGCTTCTGATGCGCGGCGGCTTGGCCGGATCGCGTTTGAAGAAATGCTAGAGCTGGCCAGCTTGGGCGCAAAAGTCCTGCAGACCCGTTCTGTCGAACTGGCAATGAATAATAACCTCCCCATTCGCGTGCTGACCAGCTTGGCGGATGTGGGTGTTCCCAACCCCGGCACACTGGTCTGCCACGAGGATGAAACCATGGAAGAACGTGTCGTCTCCGGCGTCGCCTATTCGCGCGATGAAGCCCAAATCACTCTGCTGCGCTTGAAAGACAAGCCCGGCATGGTTGCGCAGGTCTGCCGCGCCATGAGCGAGGCGAATGTAATCGTTGATATGATCGTGCAGGGGATTTCCCGCTCGGATAATGCGGCGAACTTGACCTTCACCGTGGGCAAGCGAGACTTGGACAAAGCGCTTACCGCATTGGAGTCCGCGAAGGACAAGATTGGATTTGAGGGCGTCAAGTCGGACTCTGACGTCACGAAAGTCTCCGTCGTCGGCATCGGGATGCGTAGCCATACAGGCGTCGCGCAAACCATGTTCGAGGCGCTGGCCGGTAAGGGCATCAACATTGAAGTTATCGCCACCTCAGAGATCAAGATCTCCGTTCTGATCGACAGCGAATATACGGAACTTGCTGTCCGTGCGCTGCATGGGGCCTTTGAATTAGATAAGACTCCACCGCCACCTGTCTCCAAGCCTTAGAGGTTTTTGCCGCTTAGACTTGGTTAACCAAACCGTCATTTCCTGCACGGGTTCTGCCTGACTTTCGCCTTAATTAACCTGTCTTCGCATAAGTGGAGCGTTGATAGGTTTGGCGGGGCATGGTTCCCACTCGACCTCTCAAAAGATTTTTTGGGAGAGACCGTGATGGGACTTCGTGTTTTGGGACGTGTTGGCATTAGCCTTAGCGCTGCGCTTTTATTTAGCGCGTGTGGCGGTGGCGGAGATAGTTCCATCCCGGGTCCAACCGTGGTCGTTCCGCCAGCGCCGCCCATTGTTGTTGCAAAACCCTATACAGAGTTGGCCACGCGGGAAGAAGCCGCGCGTTTTTTGATCCAAGCTGGATTGGGTGCAACGGATGCCCAGATTGACGCGGCCGTTGGAACGGATGCTGCCGAATGGATCGCGCGCCAAATGGCTATGCCAGCGACGCGAACGCTCGCTCCGATGCAAGCTAGCTATGCGACACGCGAGGATACGGATCGTCATCATTCGAGAATGCTCTGGACGAATTTCTTGCAGGCTGACGATGTCCTACGCCAGCGCATGTATTATGCGCTATCTCAGATTTTTGTCGTCTCGGACAATGCCTTCTTCGATGAAGGTTTTAAATCCGCCCATTACACAGACATTCTGACCGATAACGCGTTTGGCAATTATCGGCAGCTGCTGGAAGATGTGACCTATTCCCCGGCGATGGGTGAATATCTAACCTATTACCGCAACCGCAAAGGCGATGCCCGCACGGGCCGGATGCCGGATGAAAACTATGCGCGTGAAGTGTTGCAGTTGTTTTCCATCGGATTGGTGGAGCTAAATCCTGACGGCACGCCAAAGCCGGGCGCGCCAGAGACCTATGACAATGAAGACATCATCGGGTTGGCGCGCGTGTTTACAGGATTGTCCGGCGAAGGCCCTGATTTTGGGTATAACAATCAAGTCGCGGATTGGCGGAACCGTCGAATGAAGGCCTATGACAGCCAACATTCAACGCTAGAGAAAAGCTTTCTTGGGACTATCGTTCCTGAAAATACCGGCGCGGATGCGTCGATTGGGATTGCCCTCGACACGATTGCCAACCATCCGAATGTGGGTCCGTTCCTCTCGCGTCAACTCATACAGCGCTTTACCGCCAGCTCGCCGTCACCGGCCTATGTTGCGCGCGTGAACGCAGCGTTTGAGTCCGGCGTTTATGAAGCGCCCAATGGTCGACGTTTTGGCACGGGTGCGCGCGGTGATCTGGCCGCGGCACTGGCGGCTGTCCTCTTAGACGAGACCGTTCACGATGACGTGCAAGCCGCGAATGAGGGAAAAGTGCGCGAGCCCGTGCTGAAATTTATTCAATATCACCGGACGTTTTCGACGGCTCCGATCAATGTCTATGAAGACTGGCGTTTCAACGATACGCGCAATCCCGCCACGCGCCTGGCCCAACATCCGCTGCGATCTAACTCTGTCTTCAACTTCTATCGTCCGGGCTATCTCGCGCCGGGCTCTGTGACCGGAGATGCAGGATATACCGCGCCGGAAATGCAGATTGTAACCGCGGGCTCTTCGCTAGGTTTTGCAAATTTCATGTCACTGTTCATTCTCTCGACACCGGACAATCCCGTCGATCAGCCTTTGTTCCAGCCCAATTGGACAACTGAACTATCCATGGCGGATGATCCTGCGGCGCTTGTTGACCATCTCGCGCTGAAATTGACAGCGGGCCAGCTCTCGGCTGCGACGCGGACGGATATGATCGATGTGATCGGGACATTGCCGCTTGATCCAGAACGCGATGCCGCAACGCGACAAGATCGTGTGCAACTGGCCCTCACTATGATGTTCGCCTCTGGCGCATATGCGGTTCAGAACTAGGAGAGCGCAGATGACTTATTACAACAGACGCCAGTTTCTGACCCGCTCGACCCTTGGGGTCACAGGAGCCGCTCTCGGCCTCTCCGCACTCTCTGCGCAATCGGCCTTTGCTGCCGATACGAGCGGCTACAAAGCCATCATTGGACTGATGTTTTACGGCGGTATGGATCACAACGACACGATCCTGCCCACGGATGCACCAAGCTATGACGCCCTAAAAGCGCACCGCCCTGATATCTTCTCAGATTATCATTCTGAGTCCGCAGACAGCTCGCGCAATCGCGCCAATTTGCTGGAATTGAATGTGGCCGAGCCTGCGCGCTTTACGGGCCGAACTTTTGGCCTGCCGCGAGAGCTCTCAGGCGTTGCGGATATGTTCAATGCCGGGGATGCAGCAATTATCGGTAATGTTGGCCCGCTGCTAGAGCCCGCTACGCGTGATGATTTCGAAACGGGCAGCGCCTTGCTGCCGAAACGGATTTTCTCGCATAATGACCAGCAATCGACGTGGATGGCACTTGGTACCGAGGGCACGCGTCTTGGCTGGGGTGGGCAATTCGCCGATGCGATGATTGCCGCCGATAGCACGATGGACCCGCTTTATGCGGCGATCACAGCGGGTAATCCCGATGTGTTCTTGGCAGGTGATCGCGCGCGCGCTTTCCAAATTCCAAGTGTTGGATCGCAGCTGTCGTTTAATGCGATTTCGAAGCGTTGGTTCTTGGGCTATGGCGATGGGCCGGATGCAGCGCGGGCCAAGCTAGAAGCCTTTGTGCAACGTCAGGATTTCGGTCAGTCGAACCTGTATCGACAAGACGTCATCGGCGAGAGTGGTCGCGGGATTTCTAATCAGATCGAATATTCGCGCCGGGCGGCTGCCGCGACGCCGTTTACAACGGAATTCGCCAATAATGGTCTCTCGAAACAGTTGCATTCCATCGCGCAATCTATCGCTCTGAAAGGCGAGATTGGCGTCAACCGACAGGTCTTCTATGCGTCGATGGGTGGCTTTGATACGCATGATGGTCAGCCGAATTCACTGCCGGGCCGACATGCCGAAATTAACAGCGCGGTTAGTGCTTTCCGCGATGCCATGATCGAAATCGGTGAGTGGGAGAATGTTCTGGTCTTCACGATGAGTGATTTTGGCCGCACGATTGTCGGTAATGGCAATGGCACAGATCATGGCTGGGGCGGACATCAATTCGTCATGGGCGGTTCCGTGCGCGGCGGTCGTATCTACGGCGATATCCCGTCCCCTGATCTGGGTGATCCGCAATATACAGCCCAGCGCGGGCGTTTGATCCCGACAACCGCAGTGGAGCAATATGCCGCTTCGATAGGGCAGTGGTTTGGACTGGATTCAGGTGAACTTGCGCAGGTCTTCCCGAACCTCGCGCGTTTTGATCGTAGTGCCCTGAGTTTGACTTAGGTCGCGCGCGACAAGAGCCAAAGTCCTAAGCCGACAATACCGACTTCCAGACCCATTTCGTAATAGGTCTGGCGCGGACCCATACCGTCGGCCATCAGTCCAACGACGCGGCCGATGAAAAAACACGCTGTGATCAGGATAATCGCCTTGGTCAGGCTGGGCAGGTCCACGCGCAGTGCGACAAGGATAATGATGATTCCGGCCCCTGCGGTAGCGGCCCAGATCGCCCGGATTTGATGCAGGCCCAGCAAGTCTGGCACCCAGCCCATCGCCTTGGACGCCAAATGCTGTGGCATGAACAAGCCATAGAGACCGTAGAGCAGGTAAAACGCACCATTGATCAGAGCGAAAATTTTCATGACTTACCTCCCGTAAGGCCTCCGTTTTGCGGTCTGACGGTTACCATGTCTAGAGCCGTGCAGATCACTTGCCAAAGCCGGGTTGGACCTCTATACGCCCGCTTCATCCTGAATTGGGATGACGCAGCGCGTGCGGGTTGAATGGCATACCCCACCGCTCGAAAGGCAGGCTGCCTCGCTTTCGTTTACACAGGCGGCCATTTTATTGGAGACCGAAATGCCCAAAATGAAAACGAAGTCGAGCGCCAAAAAGCGCTTCAAGATTACCAAGACCGGTAAGGTAAAAGCAGGTCAGGCTGGCAAACAGCATGGCATGATCAAGCGCACGAATGATCAAATTCGTAAGCTGCGCGGCACGACCGTCCTCAAGGACTGCGACGCCAAAGTGATCAAGAAAAAATACATGCCTTACGGCTAACGCCGTCACCTAATACCGGAGAATTATCATGGCACGAGTCAAACGCGGCGTAACAAAATCCGCCCGCCACAAGGAAGTTCTGAAAAAGGCCAAAGGATACCGTGGCCGCCGTAAGAACACATTCCGCATCGCGAACCAAGCCGTCGAGAAGGCGGGTCAATACGCCTATATCGGTCGGAAGCTGAAAAAGCGTCAGTTCCGCGCCCTTTGGATCCAGCGCATCAACGCAGCAGCCCGTCTGCACGGCCTGACCTATGGTCGTTTCATGGACGGCCTGAAGAAAGCTGGCATCGATCTGGACCGCAAGGTTCTGGCTGACATGGCAGGTAATGAGCCAGACGCCTTTGCTGCGCTGGTCGAGACCGCCAAGAAGCACCACTCGAACCCGCATACTGTCAAAGCCTAGGGCTCAGACATCAAAACCAAGATTTGAAAGGCTCCCTCACGGGGGCCTTTTTTATTGGCCTCATCAGTGTGGAGCGCCGGTAGAGGTAATGAGTCACGCTTTTGCGATGTGGACTCTCACGTTCCTGACTGCCACGGGTTGATTGATGAGTCTCTTATTTGTCTTTCATACCTGTCTTGTCGGAATTCTATTCCTCACCAGTTTGATCCCTTTGCTGCGAGAGCAGACGTGGTGGCTGCGCGCCTTTACCTATGCGCGCCTTCAGAAGCTGGCGCTGGTAGTGGTGTTTCTTGCGATACAGCTCATTCTATTCAGGTGGGATAGTCCAGCTGATGGCGTTGTACTCATCTTGTTACTCCTGACAGGGCTGGTCTGTCTGCGCGATATTCTGCCTTTCACTGCGGTTGGCGGGAAACAGGTCAAGAAAGCCGCTCGACCGGAGGACCCCGCCCGCACGCTCAAATTGCTCGTTGGCAACGTCCTGATGGATAATGATGATCATGCAGGCCTCGTTGACCATATCCATCGGCATGACCCAGACGTCGTTTTTCTCGTCGAAACGAACGAGGTCTGGCGCGGATATCTGCACGCGGTTGAGCGCGACTATCCCTATAATTGGCTCCTGCCCTTGGAAGATTATAACGGCATGTTGCTTTATTCGAAATTACCCCTGACAAATGTCACAGAGCGACGTTTGGTGCAGGACCATATTCCTTCCATACGATTAAAGTTGGAATTGCCCGATGGGCAGGATGTGACCTTTTACGGTTTGCACCCGCGTCCACCTCGACCCGAAGATGACACGGCCGATCTGGACAAGGAATTACTGATGGTCGCGGAAGAGGTCGGCGACCGCACGGATCCCATCATCGTGACGGGCGATCTGAACGATGTTGGCTGGTCCTCTACAACCAAGCGTTTTTTAGCGCGCTCAGGTTTACGCGATCCGCGGCGCGGACGCGGGCTATACAATAGTTTTCATGCCAAGAACCCGCTGGTGCGTTGGCCTTTAGATCACGTTTTTCTCTCCCAGCACTTTGATCTGGTCGAGATGCACCGCCTCTCAGGTTTTGGGTCTGATCATTTCCCGATCTATATCGAATTGGCGCTCAAGCCACAGGTTTAAGTGCGCTGTGCTCGCGCTTGACAGTGCCACCAGAAGACCATATTGGCCGCACATTCCGCGCAGGTTCTAACTGCGCTCCGCACTGTGCAAGATGCAGACGGGGTCCTCTGGTCGACGTTACACGTTCACCGGAGCCGTTTTGCTTTGAGGATTTGAGATTTGTTTGAGGCGCTTGGAGATAAGCTAGGAAGTGTGTTCGACGGCCTGACGGGTCGTGGGGCGCTATCTGAGTCCGACGTTAATAAAGCCATGCGTGAAATCCGCGTGGCGCTGCTCGAAGCCGATGTCGCCTTGCCGGTCGTCAAAGACTTCGTCGAGCAAGTTCGCCGCGAAGCCGTTGGCGAAAAAGTCATCAAATCGATCAAACCCGGTCAGATGGTCATCAAGATCGTCAATGATGCGCTGATCGATATGCTGGGCGGCACCCTCTCTGAGGACGAGACGGACCAAGCCGAAGTCGCCAAAGCCAGCGAGTTAAACCTTTCTGCCAAGCCGCCTGCCGCGATCCTGATGGCGGGTCTGCAAGGCTCGGGTAAAACGACGACAACGGGTAAGTTGGGCCTCTACCTCCGGACGGCGCTGAAGAAGAAAGTTCTCTTTGCCTCGCTCGACACAAACCGCCCCGCTGCGATGGATCAGCTGGGCATGTTGGCTGAACAGGCTGGC
The DNA here is from genome assembly GCA_964414555.1 of uncultured Algimonas sp. Classification (GTDB taxonomy): domain Bacteria; phylum Pseudomonadota; class Alphaproteobacteria; order Caulobacterales; family Maricaulaceae; genus Litorimonas. Next base: position 617 of record CAYPWW010000049.1, on the reverse strand, counting down.
ACGGGCTTCCTTCCCATCGTTAAAGGCCAGAGCGCGCTAGAGATCGCCAAGCGCGCGATGATTGAGGGCGCCAAGGGCGGCTATGATATCGTCTTCCTCGACACGGCAGGCCGGACAACCATCAATGATGAGTTGATGGATGAGGTCGAAGCGATTGCGCGCGAGACCAAACCGATCGAGACGCTCCTCGTCGCGGATAGCTTGACCGGTCAAGACGCGGTGGAAACCGCTCGACGCTTTAACGAACGTTTGCCCCTAACAGGTCTGGTCCTGACGCGGATTGACGGCGACGGTCGCGGCGGTGCGGCGCTCTCCATGCGGGCGGTCACAGGTCTGCCGATTAAATTCCTCGGCACGGGTGAGAAGCTTGACGGGCTGGAAGCCTTTGACGCCGAACGTCTTGCGGGCCGGATTTTGGGGCAGGGCGATATTGTCTCCTTGGTTGAAAAAGCGGCGCAGGTTCTCGACGAAGAAGATGCCGCCAAGACGGCCGAGAAAATGCGCAAGGGTCAGTTCGACCTCGAAGATCTCTCAAAGCAACTCGGCCAGATGCAAAAAATGGGCGGCATGGGCGGCCTGATGAAACTCATGCCGGGCATGGGTAAAATGAAGAAACA
>CAYPWW010000048.1:0-19534 GCA_964414555.1 uncultured Algimonas sp. | reverse complement strand
ACGGAGACGTGGCCGAGTGGTCGAAGGCGCTCCCCTGCTAAGGGAGTAAGGGCCAAAAGCTCTTCGAGGGTTCGAATCCCTTCGTCTCCGCCACTTCCCTTTTTCGGGAGCCTATGCGGATGAAATCCATCGATATGGTCGAAGTTGGCCCGCGCGACGGGTTGCAGAATGAGCCGACCCTTGTGTCGACGGCTGACAAGGTCGCCTTCATTCGCCGTGCAATAGGGGCCGGATCCAAACGGATCGAAATCGCCAGCTTCGTGCATCCCAAATTGGTCCCGCAAATGGCAGATGCCGAAGACGTCGTAGCAGCCCTCGGCGAGATCGACGGCGTCACGCGGATCGGACTGACCTTGAACAAGCGCGGCGCGCATCGGGCTTTGGACTGCGGGATTGATGAATTGGGCGCGGTCTGTGTCGCGTCCGATGGATTTGGCCTGAAGAACCAAAACGCGGACAGCGCGCAAACCGTCCTCACCGCGAAAGAGATTATTCGTTTAGCAGAGCAAGAGGGCCGCGCGGCTCAGGTTACAGTCTCGACCGCATTTGGCTGTCCCTTTGACGGAGAAGTTGCAGAAGCGCGCGTTTTGGACATTGTGAAAGACCTTTTAGACGCGAACCCGAAAGAGATCGCCCTGGCCGACACGATTGGCGTCGCCGTCCCCGCGCAAGTCACCTCTTTGGTTACAAAATGTGTGGCTCTCGCGGGTGAGACCCCGATCCGTGTGCATTTTCACGATACGCGCAACACAGCCATCGCGAATGTCTGGGCCGCGGTGCAAGCGGGCGCGCGGGTTATCGACGCATCCATTGGCGGGATCGGCGGCTGCCCCTTTGCACCCAATGCGACAGGAAATGTCGCGACAGAAGACGTCGCTTATATGTTGGGCCGTTCTGGCGTCGCGCATGGTTTGGACGTCGCGAAACTGATCGAAACAGCAAAGTGGTTGGAAACCCTCTTGGAGAAACCCGTGCCATCCGCACTGGCCGCGGCGGGTGATTTTCCTCAGTCCTAAGGCCAGACAATTCCCTTGATCTTAACCCATTGCCCTTAAAGCCTGTGTTGATTTTGGAGATTGCCCCATGAAACCTGTTCGTATTGCCGTTTTTCCTGTTGCCGGTTTTGGCACGCGCGTTCTGCCCGCGACCAAGACGATACCCAAGGAATTGCTACCCGTCGTGGACCGTCCGGTTTTGCAATATGTCTATGACGAAGCCATCGGCGCCGGGATCGAGCATATCGTCTTTGTTACGGGACGTGGAAAAGGTGCCATCGAGGATTATTTCGATAGCGCGTTTGAGCTGGAGCACGCGCTGCAAGCCAAGGGCAAGACGGTGATTTATGACGGTATGAAATCGACCCAGCCGCTGGAAGGCACGGTCAGTTTTGTTCGCCAGCAGGCTGCAAAAGGTCTGGGCCATGCTGTCTGGTGCGCGCGCGATATCGTAGGGGACGAGCCTTTTGCCGTGCTGTTACCGGATGTCATCATTCAGTCCGAGCCGGGCTGTTTAGCGCAGATGATGAAGGCTTATGAAAGCACCGGCGGGAATGTCATCGCCGTGGATGCCGTGCCTGAGTCGCAAGTCTCCAGCTACGGCGTTATCCGACCCAAAGCAGGCGCAGATGCGACCGCGCAGACCATTGCGATGGACGGGATGGTGGAAAAACCTGCCCCTGCCGATGCACCGTCAAACCTAAAGATTACGGGGCGCTATATCCTGCAACCCGAGCTGATGGGGCTGCTGAAAGACCAAGCCGCCGGAGTTGGGGGAGAGATTCAGCTGACCGACGCGATGGCGCGATTGATGGAAACGCAGGACTTTCATGCTTTCCGCTATGACGGACAAGACTATGATTGCGGGTCAAAACTCGGCTATCTTGAAGCGACGCTGGCCTTTGCAAAGACCCATCCAGAGATCGGCGAAGATGCGATCGCACTTATCCGCGAAATGGCAAAATAATTGCGCGCAGGATCGGTTAGGCGAAAACAGACATAGGGGTCAAAACGCGGAAAAAAGGAGACAACCATGGTTGTCAGGCCACAAGTTCCAATTTCGGAAAATCTTGACGGTTCGTTTCCGCCCGCCTCCCAACTTCTTGGAAAATATGCACCAGAGGCCGAGGTCGTCGCGTCTCTGCTGGACAGCCTTCGCCTGACGGATACGACGTTGCACGCGATTGAGAGCGATGCCGTCGCTTTGGTCGAAGCCTTTCGCGCGGACCCGAAACTCAAAACGCTCCTCGATGCTTTCTTACAGGAATATGGCCTGTCTAATAATGAGGGCATTGCCCTGATGTGTTTGGCCGAAGCGCTGTTGCGCGTGCCGGATGCGCAGACGCGAGACGACCTGATCGCGGATAAGCTCTCCTCTGGCGATTGGAGCGGGCATTTGGGGTCCGACTCGGGTTGGTTGGTGAACGCCTCGACTTGGGGCTTAATGCTGACGGGGCGGGTGACGACATTGGACCCGCAGTGGTCCGACGACGGCGCCTCTGCTCTGGGGCGGCTGACGAACCGGCTGGGCGAGCCTGTCATTCGTGTGGCTGTCGCGCGCGCCATGAAAATCCTCGGCGGAGAGTTTGTGCTTGGCGAAACGATCAAATCCGCTATTTCGCGCGGCCGCAAAGCTTTCCCCAAAGATCAGCTCTACTCTTTTGATATGTTGGGTGAGGGCGCGCGTACCTTTGCCGACGCAGAGCGCCATTTTACCAGCTACCAAAAGGCTATCGCAGCAGTCGCCAAGATGGGCGGCGGTGACAGCGTCCTGACCCGTTCTGGCATCTCCGTGAAGCTCTCGGCGATCTACCCGCGCTATGAATTTGCCCATCGGGAAGCCGCGATGGAAACACTCGTCGCGCGGCTGACACAGCTTGCGCAAGCGGCTCAAGCGGCGAATATCAAACTGACTATGGATGCAGAGGAGGCAGACCGCCTCGACCTCTCGCTCGATATTTTTGAAGCGGTCGCGCGGCAGATAGATGTCAAAAACTGGCACGGCTTTGGCCTCGCAATCCAAGCCTATGGCAAGCGTGCGCGGGGCGTCATTGCGCGTGTCGCGAATCTGGGACGCGCATTGGGTGCGCGCTTTATGGTTCGCCTCGTGAAGGGCGCTTATTGGGATGCAGAGATCAAACATGCGCAGGAATTGGGCCTGCCGGGCTTCACCGTATTCACGCGCAAAAGCTCGACCGACCTATCGTATCTTGTGTGTGCGCAGGACATGCTGGACGCGTCCGATGTGATGTTCTCGCAATTCGCGACACATAACGCGCATACGATCGCCGCCTGTATGGCTATGGGCGCAGACAAACCCGAAGCGTTTGAGTTTCAACGGCTGCACGGCATGGGCGAGGGGATTTATGCTGTCGCCGAAAGCCACTATCCAAACTTTCCCCCCGCGCGGGTTTATGCGCCTGTAGGGGGGCACAAAGACCTCCTTGCATACCTCGTCCGGCGTTTGTTGGAAAACGGTGCGAACTCTTCTTTCGTCAACCGTTTCATGGATGCAGATGTTTCTGCGCGAGAGGTTGTCCGTGATCCCGTCCGCGCGACGCGCGCGCTAGAGACTCTGCCGCACCCCCACATTCGTTTGCCGGAAGAGATTTTCGGCGCACGGAAAAACGCGAAAGGTCTCGACCTGACGCAACCGGATACGCTGGCAAAACTGCAACAAGCGCAGGCAGAGATTTACGCGCAAACCTATGCGGTCAGCTCGCTGGCTAATGGCTTGGCGGTTGATGCATCTGCAGCTGACATCATCACCAACCCTGCGAGATTGAGCGATCAGCTTGGTGCAGCAACACCCGCCCGAACGGAGGTCATTTCTGATGTCGTGTCTGCGGCGGCGAAAGCGCAAGGCGCTTGGAACGGTAAAGGCGGGGCCGTGCGCGGGGCTATCCTGCGCGATGCAGCGGACCGGTTGGAAGGGGACACACTCCGCCTGATGGCGATCCTGACGCGCGAAGCCGGAAAGACCCAAGATGACGCACTGGCCGAGGTTCGCGAGGCTGTGGATTTCCTGCGCTATTACGCAGCGCAAGCCGAAACGGAATGGGAGCATCCGCAAATGCTGCCCGGACCGTCGGGAGAACGGAACGAACTCTATCTTGTCGGGCGCGGCGTTTTTGTCTGCATCTCGCCGTGGAATTTCCCACTCGCGATTTTCTTGGGGCAAGTCGCGGCGGCACTGGCAGCAGGCAATGCCGTGATCGCCAAACCCGCAGAGCAAACGCCCGTCATCGCGATAGAGGCGACCCGTCATCTCTATGCCGCTGGTGTTCCGACGGATGTATTGATGACCCTCCTGGGCGGCGGTAATGTCGGCGCGGCCCTCGTTGAGCACCCTCATATTGCCGGCGTGGCCTTTACGGGCAGCACCGCAACGGCCAAGCGCATCAATCTGACACTGGCTGAAAAGCCCGGTCCGATTGTGCCGCTGATTGCAGAGACGGGCGGGCAAAATGTCATGTTTGTCGACTCGACGGCATTGCTAGAACAGGTCGCAGATGATGTCGTGACCTCGGCGTTTAAGTCAGCAGGCCAGCGCTGCTCGGCTTTGCGCGTGCTCTATCTGCAAGACGATATTGCGGATGCTGCGCTAGCGATGATCCGCGGGGCGATGGACAGCTATGCGCTTGGTGATCCAATAGACCTGACCAGTGACATTGGTCCGATTATCGATGCGGCGGCGGCGACCAAATTGAACGCGCATATTGTTGAGATGTCGCGCAAGGGGGCCAAGACCCACGCCATGCCCGAAGGGCGCTCTGCCGCTTTGGATAATTTCGTTATTCCGCATCTGATTGAAATCGAAGATATTTCTGTCTTGAAGGAAGAAAACTTCGGCCCGATCCTGCATGTCGTGCGCTATCGCGCAAAGGATTTGGAGGCGACATTGGCGGCGGCCTTTGCCACGGGGTATGGTCTGACGCTGGGTGTTCACACGCGCATGGACCGCCGCTGGCAGCAGATTTTCGATCGCGCGCCCGTCGGCAATACCTATGTTAATCGCAATATGACGGGCGCCGTTGTCGGATCTCAGCCCTTTGGCGGCATGGGCCTTTCAGGCACAGGGTTTAAGGCGGGGGGTCCGCGCTATATGTATCGTTTCGCGAATGAGAAAACGCTGACGATCAACACCATGGCGTCCGGCGGAAATACAGAGCTTTTGACGTTAGATTAGAGCGATCAAAGTTGACGCTTTGTCGGTTCTTTTCATTCTTTCGCGTGAGCGAATTGACCCTTTCGAATGGCTGCGGCATGTAGGCGCAAACAGAAGATCATTCGAGGCGAACATGTCCCCCAAAATCCGTAAGTTTCTTATTCTAGCGCATCTCTGGGCGGCCGGATTTATGGCGCCAGCCTTTGGCCTGCATGCTATTTCCGGTGGGCTATATCTGATGGATATAAAAGGCAGCGCTGTGTCGGAAGATGTCGCCCTGCCAGCAGGTACGACATTAGACTTCAAATCCCCAACTCTAGAGACGGACGTCCGCGAGCTTTTCACGCGCGCCAACATTGATGAGGATTTCGATTATATCAGAAACCGCGGCACGCTGATCGAAACGCGTCCCACCTCGCGCAGCTATATCGAGATCAAGCAAACGTCAGACGGTTTTAGTGCGCGGCGGGTCAAGCCCGATGCAGTGAAGGCGATGATCGAGCTGCACAAAGGCCATGGTCCAGCCTTGTTCAAGACGTATCAGAAGATCGTCGCGCTCATGCTCTTGCTTGTGATCTTTGGCGGCGTGTTGGTCGGTTTTGCGGCGGCGGCCTACCGGCGTCAGACGGTGATTGCCGTCGTGCTGGGCACAGCCGTATTTATCTTCGTTGCGTTTTTAGCGTAACCGCGCTTAGCGAGTTTCGCCCCCGCCGTTCTCGGCAAAAAAGCTCTCTAGCGTTGGGTCCTTGACCAGCTGCGTTGCGTTGACGGTGAAATAAACCGTCTCGCAGATATTGGTCGCGTGATCGCCAATGCGCTCAAGGTTTTTCGCCACAAAGAGAAGTTCCGCACAGGCTGGGATTGTGCGTGGGTCGCCCATCATAACGGTGACCAACTCGCGGAAAACGGCGTTATAGAGATCGTCGATATCGCTATCCGCTTGCCAGTAATGCACGGCGGAAGTCGCGTTTTCCTTGAGCAATGTGTCTAGCGCGCCGGAGAGGGAGCCCCGCACTTGCTTGCCCATGCGATAGACCGATTTGGCCATATCGATGCGCTTTTCTTCATTGATCGTCAGCGCGCGGCGCGCGATTCCTTCGGCCAAATCGCCGACACGTTCCAGATCGGAGGCAATACGCGTGGCCCCGATAATTCGACGCAGGTCCTGCGCAACCGGGTTCCGGAGGGCGATGATCCGCTGCACGGCCTCATCGATTTTTAGCTGTAGATCATTGGCTTCGGTATCACGTTCAATCACGGCTTGGGCCATGACGCTGTCGCGTTTTTTGAACGCTTTCATCGCTTGCTCGACCATTTCTGACACAACTGTGCCGAGGTCCGTCAGGTCATTCGTAAGCTCGGTCAGTTCCGTGTCATAGCCGGAAACGATGTGGTTGCTTGAGCTGATCATGGTGCGGCTCCTATCCGGTGCGTCCAGTGATGTAGTCTTGTGTCCGGGTGTTTTCCGGATTTGTAAAGATTTTCTCGGTCTCGTCGAATTCGATCAAATCGCCGAGATAGAAGAAGGCCGTCTTGTCTGACACACGCGCGGCCTGCGCCATGGAGTGTGTCACGATGATGATGCAATAGCGCTCTTTGAGCTCTTCGATCAACGCCTCCAGCTTGGCCGTTGCGATAGGGTCGAGGGCGGAGGCGGGTTCATCCATCAGGATGACTTCGGGCGAAACGGCAATGGCGCGTGCGATGACGAGGCGTTGCTGTTGCCCGCCGGACAGGCCCGTGCCGGAGAGTTTCAGGCGATCTTTGACTTCGTCCCATAGACCTGCGCGACGCAGGGATTTTTCCACGAGCGCGTCCATCTCGGCTTTGGAGTTCGTCAGTCCGTGAATTTTGGGGCCATAGGCGACATTGTCGTAAATGGATTTAGGGAAGGGATTGGGCTTTTGGAACACCATCCCAACGCGCGCGCGCAGCAAAACAGGGTCTAGGTTTTTGTCATATATATCCTGCCCATCCATCAGGATTTGGCCGGAAATCCGAGCGCCTTCAATCGTGTCGTTCATGCGATTAAATGTGCGCAGGAAGGTCGACTTGCCGCAACCTGACGGGCCGATGAAAGCTGTCACGCCGCGGTCTGGAATATCGATATCGATGCCGTGCAGGGCTTCGAAATCGCCGTAATGGACCTTGACGTCGCGACATTGAAATTTCGTATTTGGAGACATATCTACCGCCGTTTTTCGAGTCGGGTCCGCAGCCAGATGGCTAATGCGTTCATCGTCACGAGGATGAGAAGAAGGATAATAATCGCCGCCGCTGTGCGCTCTGACCACGCGCGCTCGGCGCTATCGGACCAAAGGAAGATTTGCACGGGCAGGGCCGTCGCGGGGTCGGTCACGCTGTTTGGGACCTCTGTCACAAAAGCGACCATGCCGATCATCAGCAGCGGGGCTGTTTCGCCCAAGACTTGCGCCATAGCGATGATTGAACCCGTTAGAATGCCGGGCGCAGCGAGGGGGACTTTCTGCTGGAACACGGCCTGAATGTGGGACGCGCCGAGAGAGAGGGCGCCGTTCACCATGGACGGTGAGACGGCGCGCAGGCTGGCGCGTGTCGCAATAACAATCGTGGGGAACGCACGTAGCGCCAGCACCATACCTCCGACCAGTGGAATGGATCGCTGGAACCCAAAGAAATTGATGAACACGGCCAGACCTAACAGACCAAAGACGATGGACGGCACGGCGGCGAGGTTATTGATGTTGATTTCGATCAGATCGGTAAAGCGGTTCTTCGGCGCAAATTCATCCAAATAAATCGCCGCGCCGACTCCGATGGGTAGGGCGAGAATGAAGCTGATCAGAACAATCATCACAGAGCCAACGACGGCCGAGGCGATGCCGGCCAGTTCAGGGTCTCGACTGTCCGGGTTAGTGAACAGGATCGTGTTGAATTTCTTTTTGATGACGCCTTTTTCGACCAAAGTATCGATCCAGACGATCTGGGCATCCGTCATTTTCGGGCGGCGCGCTTCTGGTAAGTCGCGATCAATATAGCCTTTAAGCAGCTGGTCGACCTGATCCGAAGCGGGCACGACGACTTGGACGGTTTGCCCAATGAGAGAGGGGTTTTCGACGACCATCTGACGCAAATGGTTCGTCGCGCCAGAGGCAGAGACGAGTGCGAAGAGCGCCTGTTTCTCCCGCCGTTCCGTGACGTCTGGGAATTGCGCATACATCGTGTCTTGCATGATCTTGCGGTAATTCCCGCCACGTAGGGCTTGTGCGTCTGTCGTCCCGTCTGGCGCGATCAACGATTGCTCCAGCTTGACGTCCAGCGTCATGAAGTTCTGTTGGAAGGCGGTGAAGCCTGTCCCCACCAGAGAGGTTAGCAACCAGCCCAATGAGAGCAGCGCAAATGCAACTGCGCCAATGCCCCACAGACGGAACCGATGTTCCTTTCGATAGCGCTTTTTCAGTCGCTTATGCGCAAAGTCAGATGTGTGAAGCGATGCGGATGCGGAAGCATCGACGGGGGATGTCTGTGACGGCGTAGGCATCAGTCGTAGGCCTCCCGATATTTACGCACCACGGTCAGGGCGATGACGTTCAGGATCAATGTGATGGCGAACAAGACCAGACCCAGCGCAAAGGCGGCGAGGGTCTTAGGACTGTCGAATTCTTGGTCACCCGTTAGCAGAGCTACGATTTGCACCGTGACCGTTGTGACAGCTTCAAAGGGGTTGCCTGTTAGGTTCGCGGCGCGACCTGCTGCCATGACAACGATCATCGTCTCACCAATCGCGCGCGAGATCGCGAGCAGGAACGCCCCGATAATACCGGGCAGAGCGCCAGCGAAGACGACTTGTTTCATTGTCTCGGATTTTGTTGCGCCCAAAGCATAGGATCCATCGCGCAAGGTTTGCGGCACGGCGTTGATCACATCATCCGAGAGGGACGAGATCAGGGGAATAATCATGACGCCCATGACGACACCTGCGGCCAAGGCGGATTGTGTTGGCACGGCAAAGCCGAGACTTTCCGCAAACCCCCGAATGGTTGGGCCGACAGTCAGTAGGGCGAAAAAGCCATACACAACGGTCGGGATACCTGCGAGGATTTCGATCAACGGCTTAACGATGGCGCGTGTGCGCTTTGATGCATATTCCGACAGGAACATCGCAATCATCAGTCCCACCGGACCAGCAATCGCAATCGCCACGGCCATAATCAGGAAGGTGCCGGCAAAGATCGGCACAGCGCCAAACGCGCCAGAAGATCCAGCCTGATCGGCGCGCAATGCGGTCTGCGGCGACCATTGCAGACCAAACAGGAATTCTGTGAACGGAACCTTCGAGAAGAAACGCAAGCTCTCAAACAGCAAAGATAAGACAATCCCAAAGGTTGTCAGAACGGCGACAACCGAGAGCGAGATCAGGACGGCTTTGATAAAACTCTCTGTGTGGGTACGCGCGCGAAAATCTGAATTTATGCGACGGCTGAAGAGGAAAATAACGGCCAGTCCCGATCCTAAGATCGCGAGCAATAATACGATCGAGCTAATCCCTTGAATCACTGTTCCCAGGATGAAAAGCACGAGTGTTACGAGGGCCACGGACCACGCCGTGACATAGCCATGGTAATTGGGTCGTGAGTGCCAACGCCCAGCCTCAACGGGCGCTGCCATGAGCCGAGTCTTTGCGAGCCTCTGATTAAAAGCAAACCCGCCGATAACGAGCACAGCAATCAAGGCCAAGATGTAGATCTGAATATTGTTCACTGCGGGTCGTCCATCTGTGAAACTCTGACGCTTTAATAAGCGGAAGCGCCACCCGCCGCAAATGGACGGACGGCGCTCTCGCGATCTATCTGTGCGTAACCTACTGGCTGTAGGCGGTCATATTTTCGATATCGGCACGAACTTTGGCGCGCTGGGCATCTGGCAGCGGCACGAGACCAATCTCTTCCAGATATCCACCCGGACCGGCGGCTGCGTCAGACGTGAACTCCAACGCAAAGTCTTGCAGACCCGATTTCGCAGCCGCTTTGTCAGCTTTGACATAGAAGTAGAGCGAGCGGGAGACAGGGTAGTCACCCGATGCAATGGCTTCGAATGTTGGCTCTGCGCCGCCAATCAGTGCGCCTTTAACCTTGTCAGCGTTCTGCGCGAGGAAGGAGTATCCAAAGACGCCGACAGCGGTTGGTGTGTTCACCAGCGTTTGGACGAGAGCGTTGTCGTTTTCGCCAGAGTCGATCCACTTGCCGTCTTCGCGGACTGTGTGCGCGATGGTGCCAAAGGCTTTTTTGTCAGTTTCGCGAAGCGCAGCCATACAGGGGACCAGCTTGGCGCCGCCTTCCATGGCAATCTCGACAAAGGCATCACGTGTGCCGGATGTTGGGGGTGGGCCAAAGACTTCGATACGGACATCTGGCAGCGTTGAGTCGATTTCCGACCAGCGCGTGTAGGGATTGTCGATCAGTGTACAATCTGTTTCAGATGTCGGAACTTGCTTGGCCAGTGCCAGATAAAGCGTGTCGAGGTCCATGCTCATATCGGCATTGTCGATGGCATTGGCGACAACGATGCCGTCAAATCCGATTTTGACTTCGACAATGTTTTCGACGCCGTTCTCTTGGCACATGTCGAATTCGGATTTCTTTTGACGGCGCGAGCTGTTGGTCACGTCTGGCGTGTTTTCACCAATGCCTTCGCAGAACAGCTTGTGTCCGCCACCGGAACCCGTGGATTCAACGACAACGTTTTGGCCAGTCTTGTTTTTGAACTCTTGCGCGACTTTGGTCGAGAAAGGGTAAACCGTAGACGAGCCAACAACGCGGATATCTTGCTGTGCTGCTGGAGCGGATTTTGCAGGCGCAGAGGTATCGGATTTCGTTGCATCGCCACAGGCGACGATCAGCGCGGCAGAAGACGCAGCCAAGATAAGATGTGTGAGTTTCATGAGAGTCTCCTAAAAATCGAAATAGAGCCGGGCGACAACGCCTTCGGCTGATTCAGCGCTGCCATTTTTGGCATCGGCATTGAAATAATTGACGCCGAGGCGAGTATGAGTTGTCGGGTACCAATCGGCGCCCAGAATAACCGTGTCTAGAGCTTGGTCGAAAGTATCACCATCTTCCAAATCTAGCGTATCGTAGCGTGCAACAACGGAAAACGCGCCCATACCGCCTTTGCCAACGGGCGCGTCGACTTCATAGCGTTTGAACACGGTGCTGCCGTAAGTCCGGCGTCCGCCAAAGAAATAGCCGGCTTCGATATAGCCGCCGCCGAAATTCGCATCAGGCTGTGCCTCAAAGCCTTTGGCTGATGTCAGGCCATATTCACCCGCTGCCCAGAAGGCATCGCGCAGGACCATGGCTTCTGCGCCGACGAACGTATCTGTTTCGGCAAAGCGACCCGTGTTGACGATACGGTTGGGAGCGACGTGGCTGAAAGGACGTTGGCGATAGCGGAACAGGTCTGCCGCTGCGTTGTCATCATTCTCTGCGGATTTGCGATAACGGGCGCTGGCGCCGAGATGGATGATCATGTCATCGGATTTTACGGGGGTGAAAGTTGCGCGCGCAGAGGCGGCACGGCCTTCCGTGTCGAAGTCACTTCCTTCCAGATTGTCCGCATAAATACCTGCGTCGAAGGTGTAATTGTCACCCTTCGTCAGCACAGTAATGCCTAGACGACGTCCGAACTGAAAGGCATCCGTAAAGGCAGCACGTTCGATTGTGGACGTGAAGCGCGAGCTGGTCAGCTCATCAAAAGAGTTCGTTGTGTTGTCTTGTCCCACACGAATTTTGATTGGCGTAGATTTGGGCGCAAACTCCAAATAGGCGTCTTCCATGTTGAAAGCGTCGGCACCTGTTTTGTTGAGCTCAAACTTATAGCTGATCGTATCGCTGAACTTGCCCTTGGCGTGGATGCGGGCGCGACGGACTTCGGATCCGTCGATTGTTCCGTCCGGGCCATCGAGGTCTGCAATGGTGTAATCCAACATCAAGCGGCCACCGATCTCGACGGTGGGGCTTTGTGCGGCGGCTAAGCTCGGCACGGCCAGTGCGAGCGCCAAGAGTGAAGATGCGAGGGCACCCTGAGAAATTTTCGTCATCGTCTAACCTCGTGCGATGTTTGTGCGTTCCCCTTGGAACGCGCGCCATCTGCACGAGTCGTGTGACGTTTACTCTATAGTTTTATGACAGTTCTGTGACAGTCCACAGCTCTCCGAAGAGAGCGACTTCACAGCTACTACTTCACAACATGGGTGACGATGTTCTCCAGCCGCTCTTGCGCACCTGATCGCGGGGTCACGTCGAGCTTTTCTGTCAGAGCCAGATCTGCCATATCTGAGAGGTTCAGCTTGCCGTCCAGCATCTTGGCGCCGTGGCCGGATTTCCACCCTGCGTAGCGGGCATCTTTGAAATCTTGCAGCTTGTCGGTCTCGATCATCGCGGCAGCGTTTTCCAATGCGCGGGCGAGGAGATCCATCCCGCCGATATGACCGTGGAACAGGTCTTCTGCATCAATCGACTGACGGCGGACTTTGGCATCGAAATTCGACCCACCATTCTTAAAGCCGCCGCCTTTTAAGATGTAATACATCGCCAGCGTCGTCTCGCGCAGATCATTCGGGAATTGGTCCGTGTCCCAGCCGTTTTGCGGGTCACCGCGGTTGAAATCGATAGAGCCGAAAATGCCGAATGCATTGGCCATTTCGACTTCATGCGGGAAGCTGTTTCCGGCGAGGGTCGCGTGGTTCGGCTCGATATTGACGCCGACCTCATTCTCCAGGCCGTATTTCTTGAGGAAGCCGTAGACCGTGCCAACATCGCGGTCATATTGATGCTTGGTTGGCTCATGCGGTTTTGGTTCGATCCAGATATCGCCCTTGAAACCAATCTTGTGCTTATGCTCGACGACCATGTTCACGAAACGGCCGAGCTGTTCCATCTCTTGTCCGACATTCGTGTTTAGGATCGTGTCATAGCCTTCACGACCGCCCCAGAGGACATAACCCGACCCGCCAAGGCGGTGCGTGGCTTCCATCGCTTCGCGCACTTGTAGCGCAGCAAAGGCGACGACATCCGGGTTAGGATTGGTCGAAGCACCCGCGATGTAGCGCGGGTGGGAGAACATATTCGCCGTGCCCCAGAGGAGCTTGGTCTTATGATCGGCCATCTTGGCTTCGATTTTGTCGACGATCTTGGCGAGGTTTTCGACATGCTCATGCGCGTCATGCGCTTCGGCCATGACGTCGACGTCGTGGAAGCAAAAGAACGGCTGACCCAAGCGATCGAAGAAATCGAATGCTGCGTCCAGCTTGGCCTCCGCAGCTTTTTGGTCATTCGCGCCGCCATGCCAAGGCCGATTAAATGGCCCGCCGCCAAAGACATCTGCCCCGTCCCAGCAGAAGGTGTGCCAGTAACACACCGCGATCCGCAGGTGTTCTTCCATGGTCTTGCCCATGACCACTTTCGACGCGTCATAATATTTGAACGCGAGTTCGTTGTCGGAGTCTTTGCCCTCGAATTTGATCGGGTCGATATGGTCGAAATAGCCGCTCATGATGTGAGCTCCTTGGTCGCTTGATAGAGTTTGGTAAATGTCTCGCGTCGACCCGCATAGAGGTCGCGTAAGTCCGCGTTGGGTTCAATGACCCGCTCAATGGGTGGGGCTGTGCAAATGTAAGAGACCGCATCTTGGCCGAGGCAGAGCCGTGCCAGCCGCGCCGCGCCATACGCCGGACCAACCGCAGAGGCCGTGCGATAGGTCAACGGCGCTTCCACGGCGGCGGCAATAATCTCGCCCCACCAATGTGACCGCGATCCTCCGCCAATGACAGAGAGTGTCTCGATCTTGGCGCCTGTTTCGCGCAGGACATCCACGCCATCCGCCAGCGCGAAAGCGACGCCTTCTAGCGCGGCTTGCGCCATCGTCAGCGGCGTGTCTTCATGGCCTAGGCCGAAAAACGCGCCCTTGGCATGGGGGTTATTATGCGGCGTTCGCTCACCGGACAGGTAAGGCAGGAAGATCGCCCCTTTTGACGGTGCGCGCGCGTCGGCGGTTTGCTCATAAAGCGCGGCTTCTGTTTCGAACCCACAGCTGCGGGCGACGAAATCGACGGCGCTGGCAGCGGATAGAATGACGCTCATCTGATGCCACAGGCCGGGCAGGGCGTGGCAGAATGTATGCACTGCGCCGTCTGTGTTGGGGCGGTATTGATCATCCGCGAGGAAGACGACGCCGGAGGTGCCGAGGCTGATAAAACCTTCGCCTGGCGCGACAACGCCAGAGCCCACCGCGCCAGCCGCATTGTCCCCACCGCCAGCAGCAATCGGCACCTGCGCCATGCCCCAATCATCCGCGACGGATTGCGAGAGCGTACCTGTCGCCTCGGATCCTTCATAGAGTTTCGGCATATGCTCGCGGGTCAGGCCCGTCAGGGCTAGAACCTCATCCGACCAATCGCGCTTGGCCACATCCATCCAGAGTGTGCCTGCGCTGTCGCTCATGTCAGAGGCGAAATCGCCGCTCATCAGGAAGCGGACATAATCTTTCGGCAGAAGGACTTTCGCCACGCGTTTAAAATGCTCAGGCTCATTCGCGCGCATCCATTGTAGTTTTGGCGCAGTAAACCCCGGCATGGCGAGATTGCCCGTTATGTCCGTGAGGGACGGCATATCTGCCATCATCTGCGCGCAGATATCGCCGCTGCGCCCATCGTTCCAGAGGATCGCGGGACGGATGATATTGTTATCAGCGTCGAGGCAAGTCGCGCCGTGCATTTGTCCGGACAGGCCGATGGCTTTGACGGCGCGGCGGGCGCGACTGTCCAGCTTACGGACCGCCTCATCCGTGGCACGCCACCACGCCGCTGGGTCTTGTTCTGACCAAAGCGGACGTGGCCGCGAAACTGAGAGCGGCGCGGACGCCTGTGCAATGACGCTTTGCGCGTCATCCACGATCACGGCTTTGACGCCAGATGTTCCGATGTCGAGCCCGAGATACATCGCTTACTCGACCGTTAGTTCGACGGACTTTACGTTCTGCGAGCTGTTCCCGACCATGATGTCAAAGGCACCGGGCTCGACGACTCGGTCCATGTTGATGTCGTAAAAGCGCAGGGCTTCCGGCGTGATGTCGAATGTCACCGTTTTCGTTTCGCCTGCGTCCAAGCTGACGCGCTCAAAGCCTTTCAGTTCTTTGACAGGGCGGGTGACGCTGCTGACCTTATCGCGGATGTACATCTGCACGATTTCATCGCCCGCGACGTCGCCCGTATTTGTGACCTGCACAGAGACTTGCGTCGCGCTGTCCGTGTTCATCGTCGCGCTCGCCAGTGTCGGCTCTCCGACTTCAAACGTCGTATAGCTCAACCCGTGGCCAAAGGCGTAGAGCGGGCTAGCATCACCAAAATGATAGCCACGTCGCGCCGTCGGCTTGTAGTTATAGTAGGCCGGAATTTGCCCGACCGTGCGGGGCACGCTGACCGGCATTTTCCCAGACGGGTTCACATCGCCGTAGAGAATATCAGCCACCGCCGTTCCTGTTTCCTGTCCCAAAATCCAGCCATAGAGGATCGCGTCAAAGTGATCTTCCACATTGGTGAGGCTCAGCGGACGGCCAGAGATAATCACGCCGACCATCGGCTTGCCCGTTGCGGCAATCGCATCGACGAGTTCTTTTTGTTGCCCAAACAGTGTGATGTCATTCCGGTCCCCGCCATGCGTTTCGGACCAAGCTTCGCGTGAGGTCGACTCGTCTCCGCCAATCGCGAGGATAACGAGGTCTGCGCCTTGTGCGACAGAAACGGCGACACCGATGTCGCGGATGTTCTGCTCTGGATCAATCAGGTTGATTTCATCATCCCACCACGAGCGGTTGTCCGTCAGGGTCACGCCCTGCGCATTGAGGATTTCGGACTCGTCCCCGACCTTAGCTTTCATGCCGTCGAGGATAGAGATGGTTTGCTTCGGCTCATCCGAATATCCCCCAAGAACTGTGATGGCGGCATTCGGCCCGATGACGGCGATGCGTTTATACTCGCCGCGTGCCAGCGGAAGGATGCCGTCATTTTTCAGCAGGACTGGTGCCTTTTGCGCGGCTTCTAGCGCAACGGCGCGCGCATCCGCATTGCCTGTGATCTCTGTCGCGTAATCCGCATCGGCATAAGGCGTGTCAAATACTGTGCCGCGTTCTTTCATCGTCAGAACACGCCCAACGGCTTGGTCGACATAGTCGATATTATAATCGCCTGCCTCGATCATATCTTTCAGTGCATAGAAGGCGACACCATCCGGCAATTCCAGATCAACGCCGGAGCGCAAAGAGAGCGCGCCTGCCTCGCCAATATCATTGACGATGGCATGGCGGCCTTGCAGCTCATTGATCGCGAAATAATCGGCAACCACCGCACCGTCGAAACCCCATTCCTCGCGCAGTACATCGTTCAGCAGCCAGCTATTGGCATGGGACGGAACCCCGTCGATTTCATTATAAGACGCCATGACAGAGGCCGCGCCAGCTTCTTTCACGGCGGCTTCGAATGGCGGGAAGAAGACTTCGTATAAGGTTCGGTCAGATAGATGCGCCGGACCGACATTCATGCCAGCTTCGGGTTGGCCGTGACCTGTCATATGTTTCAGCGTCGTCAGAACCTTGTCGTCGGCAATCGGGAAGCCATCACCCTGAAAGCCCTTGATCGCAGCTACGCCCATACGGCTGACGAGATAGGGGTCTTCGCCGAAGGTTTCTTCAATCCGGCCCCAGCGCGGGTCCAGCGCGACATCGACAACGGGCGAGAGCACGTGATGCACACCGCGCGCGCGAATTTCTCGCGCTGTGATGGAATAGATGCGCTCGGCCAAATCGGTGTCAAAAGTCGAGGCGAGGGCGATGGACTGTGGAAAGCTGGTGGCTTCAAACGCCTGATAGCCGTGTAGGCCTTCTTCGTGGAAGAGGGTCGGGATTCCCATACGCGTATTTTCGATGTGCCATTTCTGGATGTCGTTCACGAGGGCGACTGTGCCGGCGGGATTGCGGCCCGTCATGGACCGCACAACGGTTGCGTCATTGACGCCTTTGCGCTCGATCTCGCGTTCCATGCCCTGCGTGTCTTGCGGGCGGGCGAAACAGCCGACGCCGTGCGGGTGAAGCTTTTCCATTTCTTCCGGCTGGAAATTACCCTGATCGTCCAGCACTTCGCCTTTCGTGAGCCAAATACAGGAAATCTGCGCCAGTTTTTCGTCCAAAGTCATCTCTGCAATCAAGCCTTCCACACGCGGGGTGAAAGTCTGGCGTTCAAAGCTGCTGGTGTTTGTGGCGACGGGCGTTGGGTTTTGCCCAGAGGGTGCGGTTGGCTGACAGGCGCCGACCAGCGCAAGCGCGGAGGCGGCCAAAAGCCAAGATTTCATGTGAGCGTATGACATAAGCGCATCCTTGTGACATGCAGGCAGCAACTGCGGCTCCGACAATTTTACTTGATTGTGGATTGCCAGTCGCTGACAACGTTGTCAAATCCAATGGGTCTTTTTGATCTGGATGAACAGGATCGAAGAACAGGATCTCTGGGAGGAGGCCGATATGCCGACAATCATTGATGTTGCGCGTGAAGCGGGCGTGTCGTTCAAAACTGTCAGCCGCGTCTATTCCGGCGAGGCGAATGTGAGAGCGGCCACACGCGAGAAGGTCCGCGCCGCCGCCGCGCGCATTGGATATGTTCCCAATGCCGCTGCGCGCGCTTTGCGTGCTAAAGCCCCGCGTCGTGTCGCGCTGCTGCTCGACAACCCTAGCCGGAGCTATTCCGAATCGACACAGATCGGCGCAATGCTGGCGGCGCAAGGTGCGGGTGCGCAGCTCGTCGTTTTGGAAAGCTTAGAGGCGTTGAAATCTGCGCTGCCTGTCTCAGGTGTTTTGCTCTCCCCGCCGCTCGCCAATCAGGATGCGGTCCTTTCGTATCTCTCTGATTTGGCTGTGCCTTTTGTCCGGATCGGTGCAGAAAAAACGAATGATGCAGGCGATAAGATCGGGATCGATGACCGCATCGCCGCGCGGGAAATGACAGATTATCTGATTGGCCTGGGCCACCGCCGCATTGGTTTTATTTCTGGCGATCCGGCTATGGATGTGTCGCGCCGTCGCCAAGCGGGATATGAGGACGCAATGTCAGCCGCAGGCCTGGAAGAGGCGATCCAGATCGGGGAAGGGCGTTTCTCTTTCGAATCTGGCTTAGAGGCTGCAGAGTCTCTGCTCTCGCGCGATCCTCGCCCAACCGCGATCTTTGCCGCGAATGACGAGATGGCCTCTGCCTGCTTGGCGGTGGCCTACAAGCGGAACTTGCGTGTGCCGGATATGCTCTCTGTCGTCGGGTTTGATGACGCGCCGGTCAGTCGTGCGGTCTACCCAGCTTTGACGACGGTGCGCCAAGGTACACGTGATATGGTCGGCGAAGCGATGACGATGTTAGACGCGCGGATGAGCGGGGACGGCGCGCCCGCTCGAGATGTCGCCTTTCCGCACAGTCTCGTGCTGCGCGACTCGGCCGCTCCGCCGCTCTAAATTTCTCTACGCAAGAATTGACACCGCTGTCATAATCGCGACAAGTCTATGCCAACAAGCTCGGACACATCGAGCCGGGAGAGACATAAGGGGACGGCCATGGCCGAAACAGCAGCCGCGCAGACGGACGCGAAAGTGAATTCGAGTTTCATCTTACTGATCACGATTGTCGCTACATTAGGCGGCTTCCTGTTCGGCTATGACTCTGGCGTGATCAACGGCACCGTCGATGGTTTGCAGCAGGCGTTTAATTCCGACAGCGTCGGCACGGGCCTGTCCGTGTCCTCCATGCTGCTGGGTTCTGCCGCCGGTGCGTTTATGGCTGGGTGGCTCGCCGATAAATTCGGTCGGCGAAACATGCTGATCGTCGCTGCGGTCCTGTTCATTATCTCAGCCTTTGGGTCCGGCATTGCTGGCGCACCAGCAGAATTCATTATCTACCGCATTATTGGTGGTCTGGCCGTGGGTGCAGCGTCCGTTATGGCGCCGGCTTATATCTCGGAAATCGCTCCGGCAGAGCAACGCGGTCGCCTGACGTCGATCCAGCAAGTTGCAATTATCGCAGGCCTGTTCCTCTCTTTCTTGTCGAATTATTTCCTCGCCAAAACGGCGGGCGGCTCGACAGAAGAGTTTTGGGGTGGACATGAAACATGGCGCTGGATGTTCTGGATGGAACTAATCCCGGCATTCTTGTTCCTGTTCCTGCTGTTCTTTATCCCTAAAAGCCCGCGCTTCGCGATGTTCAAGGATGATGAAGAAGGTGCGAAAAAGACACTGCTCAAGCTCTTCGGTGATCCGAAAGCCTCACGCAAAGTCGAAGAAATCCGCAGCTCGCTGCGTGATGATC
>CAYPWW010000047.1:11072-19547 GCA_964414555.1 uncultured Algimonas sp. | reverse complement strand
AGCGCGGGCATTTGAATATCGATAGCCATTAGAACAAAAGCTCCCAAAGGATCATCAGAATACCGATGATCGCAACAAACCAAGCCAAGGTCCGCACCCAAGGGATACCGAACCAATAGGACGGGGCAAAGGCCACACGTCCCCAGAAAAATAACGCCGCACCAAGGGCTGTCAGCTCGCTAAAGCTGTCCGTCACAGCGGCGACGAGGACAAGCGGCACAAACATGCACATGCTCTCGACGAAGTTAGCAGAGGCGCGCTTGGCCCGACCATGAAACGGGGTCAGCCCGGCGGCCGGCAGATTATCGCGCGGCCCGACCAATTGCGACACGCTGGCCTTGCCAGACACCGTTGCGGTCACAGCCTGCGCCAAGATCATGACGAAGAAGAGCGCGACGCTCCACACGAGATAGGTGAGTTCAATGGGCATTAGGCACAGTCCTTTTTCGGGAATGGCGGAGAGATGGCTTTGCCTCGCGCATCGAATGGTAGAGCAAAAGAGAAAGCTTGTGGCGAAGACCCGTCCCGCCGGATCATATCCAACTTAGCCTTAGCTTCATCCAATGTCGGAATGTGGCCATCTTCGACCCACCAGAGAACCATGTGTTCGCGCGGGATGGGCGCGAACCAGTCGCGCTTGCCCATCATGACCTTTGTATGTGCGGTCTTGTAGACGAAATGGAAGAGGCTGTGCAGGTCGGTCCAAACACTCATATTGACGAGTGTCGCAGGTCCCTCACCCTCCATGCGCAGCGCTAGGGCGCCGTCTTCCGGCCCGTCATCAACCAACCGCCAGACAAATCCTGTCGCGCGGTCTGCCAACGCATTGATCGCATCAACCCGATTGGTAAAACCGGACATTTCCGGCGCATCCGTCGGCGCAAGCGCATCCGCGATATTGAGTTGGGCCAGTTGCACCTCGGCTTAGCCCTCAACCGGCAACAACACATCCGTCCAAAGCTCTTTCGGATCAGGCTCTGGCGAGGTTTGTGCAAATTCTGCGCTTTCAGCAACAATCGCTTTGATGTCTTTGTCGATGGCTTTCAGGTCATCTTCTGACGCGTATTTCTTGTCGAGGATCATGGCGCGGACGCTGTCGATCGGATCGCGTTCTGTGCGGGTTTTTTTGACCTCGTCCCGGGTCCGGTATTTCGCCGGGTCAGACATGGAGTGACCGCGATAGCGATAAGTTTTCATCTCTAGGATCATCGGACCCTTGCCGTCTCGGGCGTGTTTGATCGCTCTTTCTGCGGCGTCGCGGACTTCGAGGACATTCATGCCGTCAACCTGCACACCTTCGATCTCAAAGCTGATGCCACGCTTATATAGCTCGGTCTCGGCAGA
This sequence comes from uncultured Algimonas sp., assembly GCA_964414555.1. Classification (GTDB taxonomy): domain Bacteria; phylum Pseudomonadota; class Alphaproteobacteria; order Caulobacterales; family Maricaulaceae; genus Litorimonas. The sequence goes on along the minus strand of CAYPWW010000047.1, from coordinate 18,203 downwards.
GGAGCGCTCGACCGATGTACCCATGGCATATTGGTTATTCTCGATGATGAACACGACTGGAAGGTTCCACAGTTTGGCCATGTTAAAGGTCTCATAGACCTGACCTTGGTTGGATGCGCCGTCACCGAAGAACGCGAGGCTGACCGAACCATTGTCGAGATATTTATTCGCAAAGCCTAGGCCCGCACCGATTGGCACCTGCGCGCCAACAATGCCGTGACCGCCGAAGAATTTCTTCTCGAAGTCAAACATGTGCATCGAGCCGCCCTTGCCGCGTGAACACCCGCCCTCGCGACCCGTCAGCTCTGCCATGATAGAATTGGGCGTCATCTCCATCGCGAGCGCGTGGCCGTGTTGGCGATAGCCCGTGACGATCTGATCGCCCTCTTTCATAACAGCACGGACGCCCGTGATGACAGCCTCTTGGCCAATGTAGAGATGGCAGAAACCCGCGATTTGCCCCATGCCGTAAAGCTGTCCGGCTTTTTCCTCGAACCGGCGGATCAGCAGCATGTCACGGTAATAACCAACAAGTTCGTCTTTGTTGGTTTTACGCGTTTTGCTCTTCTTAGACGCAGTCTTTTTGGAGGCAGTTTTGGCCATCGACAGAACCTTACTTCATATACGAAATAGTTGCGCGGTTACGCAGGCTCGTTGTCTTAGCGTGTGCCCTGCGGGTCAAGATAAATCGTTATCTCTTTCGTATCCGAAATGAAGAGTTTTCGCCGCGCTGTGATCTCTAGCGCATCAAGATCGAGCGTGTCGGCCGAGAGCGCGTCAACATCCGCCTCTAAGGCCTCACGCTGGGCGCGGGCGTCGGATAATCTGACCTCAAGGCGTGCAGCCTCATCGGAATAGCTCATCCAAGACAATAGGCCTTGCGAGCCGGAAAATGCGTGGAACGCGAGATAGGCATAAAGGCACAGCAAACCAATCGCAGGGGCGCGACGGCGCAGGTTGATATGCGGGAGCTTTGTCACACGCGCTGTTTAGGCGCGCTATGGTTAGTGCGGTGTTAAGAAAGGCACCGTTCGGCAAAGTTGAACGCGGAAGCTTTAGGACTAACCACGCCCCTTTGGCATCACGTTACGACCCGCATAGACCGCCATCTCACCAAGCTGTTCTTCAATCCGCAGTAGCTGATTATACTTGGCGAGTCGGTCAGAGCGCGCGAGCGAACCCGTCTTGATCTGTCCGCAATTCGTCGCAACGGCGAGGTCAGCGATCGTCGTGTCAGAGGTTTCACCGGAACGGTGGCTCATGACGGCGGTGAAGCCTGCGCGATGCGCCATATCCACGGCATCGAGCGTCTCGGACAATGTGCCGATCTGGTTGACCTTGACGAGGATAGAGTTGGCGGCGCCCTTTTCGATGCCGGTTTTGAGACGTTTAGGGTTCGTGACGAACAGATCATCCCCAACCAGCTGGCACTTGCCCCCGATGCGGGCGTTCAGTTCGACCCATCCATCCCAATCATCTTCATCCATGCCGTCTTCGATCGAAATGATCGGATAGTTATCGACGAGATCTTCGAGATAATCGACGAACTGCGCAGAGGTAAGAGACTTGCCCTCGCCTTTCAGCTCATATTTGCCGTTTTTGTAAAATTCGGTCGAAGCCACATCCATCGCGAGGAAGACGTCTTTGCCGGGCGTGTAGCCAGCAGCCGTGATCGCGGACATGATATAATCCAGCGCGTGCTTGGACCCGTCGAGGTTTGGCGCAAAACCGCCCTCGTCCCCAACATTCGTATTGTGGCCATCGGCTTTCAACTTGGCTTTCAGCGCGTGGAAGATTTCCGCACCACAGCGTAGCGCCTCTGAAAAACTCTCCGCGCCGACGGGCATGACCATGAATTCCTGCACATCGATGGGGTTATCGGCATGTTCACCGCCATTGATGATGTTCATCATCGGCACGGGCAGGACATGGGCGTGGGTTCCGCCGACATAGCGGTAAAGTGGGATTTGCTGGCTATCTGCCACAGCTTTGGCGAGGGCAAGTGAGACGCCTAGCATGGCATTCGCGCCCAAGCGGCCTTTATTCTCTGTCCCGTCCAACGCAATCAGGATCGCGTCGATCCCGCGCTGGTTCTCGGCATCGAGACCTTCGATCTCGTCAGCAATTTCAGTATTTACGTTGAGGACGGCTTTGCGCACGCCTTTGCCGATGTAACGGCTCTTATCGCCATCGCGGAGCTCGACAGCTTCATGCGCACCCGTGGATGCGCCAGATGGTACTGCCGCACGACCAAAAGCACCGTCACTGAGGGTGACGTCTACTTCGAGAGTCGGATTGCCACGACTGTCCAGGATTTCCCTGGCGAAAACGGTTTCGATTTCTACCATGGGATGGCTCCTAGAAATGTCGGTTTAGTCTTTAGGGGTCAGGACCTGACGGCCTTTATACATGCCTGTTTTCAGGTCGATGTGGTGCTGGCGACGCAGCTCACCGCTGTCTTTATCTTCGACATAGTTGACGGCCGACAGGCTATCATGGGCGCGGCGCATGCCACGGCGGGAATTGGAAATCTTGGACTTAGGGACAGCCATCGGGGCCTCCATCTACATATAAAAAGCGACCTCTCGAAACGAAGGGCCGCGTGGTTGGGGGCTACCTAATGGCAGAATCGCAGATGTGCAAGACGTTTGTCAGCCAGCGAAACCCGCTAGTCAGCTGAACTCGTGTGATCCGACAAAACTTTCCAATCACCGCCTGATTTCTGGAAATGCAGCGTAAACAGCCCCGTCGGTGCATCTTCGGCCCGATTTAGCGTCCAACGCCCGAAACCCAGCGCGTCATCCGCGTCGATCTGCTCGACTTCTAAAATATCGAATTGCAACTGGCCCATCGTAGCACGATCAGGATAACGTGCTAGATACCCGTCTAGCGTCGTCTGCCAGCCCGTTTGAATACGCCCGCCGGACGCAAAGCGCAGATCATCGGTCTTCGCATAGCCTTGCATGAAAGCCGGAATATCGCCTGCGTTCCATGCATCTTGCTGTGCGCTGAGAACGGCGCGGATCGCATCTGTTTCGTCCGACACCTTTTGAAACCGCCCGAAGCCAAAGCTGATAACAAGCCCTGCGATAAAACCGAGTAAGCCGAAAATAAGTAGATTTCTTGGATTTTTCATTATGCAGCGACCTTTCCACGGTGGTGCAGGCCAAGCACGCGGCTGACCGATGTCGCGATCTCTGCACGGTTGAGCGTGTAGAGATGGAAGTGATCCACACCACGATCATGCAGTTCTGCCGTCAGCTCCGCGGCCAGCGTCGCTGTTAGCATATCGCGCGTGACGGGATCTTCGTCGAGGCCATCGAACAGGTTCGCATACCAATCCGGCACAGACACGCCGCACATTTTAGACATGCGCTTTAGACCCTTAAAATTCGGCTGGAGCATCAATCCTGGCACAATGGGGATATCTATCCCCGCGTCCAGCACCCGGTCTTGGAAACGCCAGAATACATCCGGCGAGAAGAAAAACTGCGTAATTGCGCGATCTGCGCCCGCGTCGACTTTACGTTTCAGATTGTCGATCTCCGTATTCCAATCCGTACTCTCGGGATGACGCTCTGGATAGGCCGAGACGGACACTTCGAAATCGCCGATACGCTTGAGGCCCTCGGTGAGGTCTGTTGCATAGGCATACCCATCTGGGTGCGGTGTATAGGCCTCGCCAATCCCGTCAGACGGGTCCCCGCGCAGGGCAACGACATGGCGAACACCCGCATCCCAATAGGCTTGGGCGACAGCGTCAATTTCTTCGCGCGTCGCATCCACACAGGTCAGATGCGCGGCCGGAGCGAAATTCGTCTCCCGCACCATACGCTCCACCGTGCGATGCGTACGTTCACGCGTTGAACCACCCGCGCCGTAGGTGACCGAGACAAAATTCGGTTGTAGCGGTTCCAGCTTTTCAATCGCGCTCCACAGACGGTCTTCCATCTTTTGGTTCTTCGGCGGGAAAAACTCGAAACTAACTTTCAGATCGGGTGACGCGGCAGAGGTGCGGGCAATCGCGCCGACGGGGGCATTGGGATCACGTTTTGGCAGACGAGCGTTCATGGGGGTCTCTTCAGGCTTTCTGCGCAGGGCGAGCGACGGCAGACTTCACAGCATACCAGATTTTGATAGTGGGTGTTGTATCATTCGGGGCGGCGATGGCGCGGCTGTCCACGGGGGCAAAGCCGCAATCGGCGAAAGCACTCTCAATTTCGGCATCGGCAAATCCGAGGCGGCGATGCGCATATTCTTCGCGGTAGATATCCAGCCGATGCGGCGCGAAATCCGTGACGAGGAGATGCCCGCCGGACACAAGCAACCGGGCAGCTTCACGGATTGCCAGAACCGGATCATCGAGGAAGTGCAAAACCTGATGCAGGGTCACGAGATCTGCACGACCATCAGCCAGCGGCGTATCGTTGAGGTCGGCTTGCTGCACAGAAATATGGGCGAACGCATCGTCGGCCAGTTTGTGCCGCGCGACCTTCAGCATATCGACACTCGCGTCGACGCCTGCCCCGCGCGCAATATGCGGTGCAAAGACTTCCAGCATCCGCCCCGTGCCCGTGCCGAGATCGATCATATAGTCGAAATCCTGCACTGGCAGCAGCGCCAACATCGCGGCCTCTATATCGGCTTGCGGGAGGTATTCATGGCCCAGCTGCCCGCGATCATTCGCAACATCGGTGAAGAAGGCCTCCGCCTGTTTCGAGCGCTCTGCCCGTACATCATCCAATCGTCCCTGATCGGCTTGCAGGACAGGATCATCTTTGGGCAGCGCCGACAGCACGCTGGCCACAACGGCGGATAGGCCAGCGTTATTCCGACGCAGGCGTGAGAAGACCCAACTGCCCTCTTTTAAGCGCTCCAATATGCCCGCCGCTTCCATCGTCTTTATATATTGCGTCACGCGCGGTTGCGAGAGGTCGAGGATTTGCACCAGCTCGCTGACCGTCAGCTCACCTTGCGACAGCAGCGCAAGGATGCGCAGACGATCCACATGACCGAGCGTTTTCAGGGCTGAGGCGTACGACTCCATGTGCGCCGCTTAGCGCTATATCAGATATAAAGAAACCTTTATATGGTATCTATCTCGCATATTTCGACAAGAGGCGCAGATAGGCGATCTGATAGGAATTCGAGTTCTCCGTCACGGACCAACTGTTCAGAGGCCAGCCTTCGTTAAAGTCCGTGTAGGATTTTGCGGGTGGCTGCCCTGATGGCGGGCGTTTGACGGGGATTTTGCACATGCGCGCGCCATAGCCACCACAGCCCGTGGCGCAGCACGCATCGCGTTCATAGCTGTCATTGGGACCGCCGACGAGGAAACCGGGCGCGGGGCCATATTTTGACACACCGACCTCGTCCCAATCGGTCTTATCCGCATACCAGATATGATAAAATTGCGAGACAGAGTTCTCCGCGCCCTGCCCGCCCATATTGGACAGATAGGACTTGCCCAACGGGTTCACACCGTGAAGATAATGCAGATACCCCGCACCCGCATTCATATAATCGCGTGCGGGACGGTCGCCGAGATCCGCATGAACCGCTTGCGTGAAGACAGAGCCACGTCGGGATTTCGTGGAATTACTGCCCCACCAATAGCCGTCAACATAGGCACCGTAAGGATCTTCGCGATCCACCACACTTGGCCAAGCATTATAGCCGTTGAGCAGGTTCGCCTCATAGTCCCGGCGGATGCGTTTGGCGAAAGCTTTGGACGTCTTGGGCTGGCGCGCATGATAGAGCATCTCAAACGCTAGATAGCCTTCAAAGCCATTGGGCGTCGCCGCGTCCATGGGCTTCACCTCGTCATAAAGCGCTTGGATCTCCCGCGCGAGGGCCGCGTTGGGCTTCATCGCATCCATATGGATCGCCGCGATAAGCCATTTTTTGGCGAGGCGGTCTGGCTCGACCTCTTGCTGACCAGCCGCGAGTTGGAGCGAATTGCTGCGTTCGTCATTATTGTAGAATTTCACGGACGGATTCTTCGATGCCCATTGCCACGCCGCACGCGCGCGTTTGGCATATCGCGCCGCGTCCCCGGCAAACTCAGGTCTCGTGCCATAGACTTTGGCGGCCATGGCAAATGCACCTGCCGATGTAACCGTCGCGGACGTGTTGGGCGGGCCGTAGAGGCTTGGGCCCGTCGCTTTGGACGGCGGGGAGGCTTCGCTGAGACCTTGGACAGAGAGCATCGCCCCGTCGCGGTTCTGCATCCGCTCTAACCACGCCAAGCCCCAGCGGACCTCATCCAGAATATCCGGCACGCCATTGCCCGATTCCGGAATGCCGAAATCATCGGTCCAGACGGCTGGATTTTCGAGATAGGCCGCCAGCAACCACGTCACGTAATTCGCGGTCCAGCTGGTATATTTATTGTAATCGCCCGCGTCATACCACCCGCCGCGCAGATCGCGTTCCGTCGCGGCATTGTCAGGCTGCGAGAACAGGCGCGATTGCGGGTCCTGCCCGGGGCCGAGATGCGAGGCCTTGTCCGCAAATCCCGCTGGCGCAAAAGGTGCGCGCTTCTCAAACCCTGCCCGCTGGAGATAGAGCGTCTTGAACGCTGTCTTAAGGAGGGGCGTGTAGACGTTCGGCGAAATCTCAAACCCATAGCTATCCACGCCACGATCTAAATCGCGCACGACATAGCGGCCCGGTTTTGTCACCGATGAAAAATCATAGTGCCAGACCCTATCGCCGGAGTTTTTATCTGTCGCACCGCCGCGCCAAGCTTTTGGCGTGCCTTGATGCGCAACCTGCCCCGTCGCGCGATCAATGACAGCATAGCGCCCACTCGGTGTGAAATTCCGCCCGGCATCAAAGCCGATCTGCGGGTCTTTAATGACGGCGATCTTATTCAGGTTCGGGAGATAGCCGAACTGATCCACAAGGATCGGCGGCACATTCGACTCTTGCGCTTCTGCACAGGCAGAGAGCGAGAGGGTTAGAAATGCGGCAGCAAGAAATCTCAACATGGGTACAGATGACGCGCCAGCGCCGTCCTTGTCAATCGTCTGCGCGTTTCGCCTGACGGGTCGCGGCGATCTCTTCGCGTTCGATCTGGGCCAAGGCGGCTTCGATTTTTAGCTCTAGCATCGTCTCGCCGATTTCTGG